>NZ_JBVHHL010000050.1:0-57553 GCF_055561075.1 Streptomyces sp. NPDC022910 | reverse complement strand
CGCGCCCACCTGATCCACGTCCCCGCCCGGATCGCCCGCTCCGCCCGGCGCCTCACCCTGCACCTACCGCACAACTGGCGCTGGCAGCACGCCTGGACACACCTCTTCGACACCGCCCACGCCCCGCCCGAACCCGGCTGACAGCCCCTGCCCACCCCGCCCGCCAGGGCCCGACCGGAACCGAACCCTGGAAAAGCTGGGCAGACCAGCAGATACCACCTGCCCAGGCACAGACACCGACCCGGAACCCGCTCAAAAACCCGTCAGAAGATCCATTTCAGACCACGTCGGTGGATCAAGGCTTAGAACGGGTGTTGCCGCCTGCGTGCGTGAGACTCCCCCTTCCGTCGCCCCCGGCGAAGGCCCGCATGGGGGCCCTGACGTCCTGGGCGGCCGCCTCACCCGGGGAGCGCGGCAGGGGCACCGTGGCCGTCCTCGCCGACCTCGCTGTGCAGGACACCCGCGCCCCGGAGGTGATCAGGCCCGTCGCCGATGACGATGTCGCACGTGGCTTGATTGCCCGTCACCCGCGCACGGCACAGGCCGAAGCCGGCTTCCTCCAGCCCCCAAGGGAGTGACGGTCCGTGCATCTACGCGCGGCGAAACGATGCAGGTACGCAGTCGCCATCTGCCCGCAACATCAAGGACTTGAGGCGCGAGGGTGTCGCCGCCCCGAATGTTTAACAGACAACCGACAGGTCGGAAATCAGCCAGCAATCATCCGACCGTCTCATCGTCTCCATGCGATGTATCCAGTACACATCTCAAGCCACCGGGGGGTTCACCGCCCTAGAACGGGCCGGGCTGGCCGCGGACGTCGATGTCGCCGCGCTCCCCGAAGTCGTGGGCCTGCGCCTGCGTATCGACGTCGGCGACACCTCCTCGCGCTGCTGCGGCTCGGCGTCCGTCGCTCTGGTGGCGGTCGCGCCCGACGACCCGTCACTGCCTGAGGCCGTGGCCCCGGCGCTGGCAGGGTTGACCGCGGGCAGCGCGATGGCCACCACCGCACTAGGAGCGTGTCCCGGTAACGGGTAAGCAGGGCGGTGCCGTCATTGATGGGGGTCGGTCGCGGCCGCTGTGCTGGCGCCTGCCGGGCGACAGTCGGGGGTCCTGTCGGTCGGGGGTCGGCCTGGCGGGGGTCGGCCTGGCGGGGCCCGGTGACCGGGCCGGGAGGCTCGGGGTCAGCCGGTTGCGGTGACGAGTCCCGCGGTCCCGGCGTGTCGGAAGATCTTGCGGAGGTTGTGGCAGGCGGCCAGCAGTCGCCACTCGCCTCGCGCCCCGTCCTCGCCACGCAGGAGGAGCTGTCGGCCGTTCTGGCAGGTCATGATCTGACCGAAGACGGGTTCGACAATGGCTTTTCGGCGGCTGTAGGCGGCTTTGCCGGGCTTGGTCCGCAGCTTGCGGGCCATGCGCTCCTTCAGTGTGGCGTCCTTGGGGATGCGTCCGCGGGGTGCGGGCGGGATCTGCTCGTCGTGGGCGAGTCGGCCGGTGGCCATGAACGTGTCGGTTCCGCAGGCCAGTTGGCGCTCGCTGGCGGCTTCGAGGTTGGTCTCGGAGCAGTAGCCGGCATCGACGAGTGCCTGCCCCGGGTGGATGCTGGTGTTCTGGGCGGACTGGTCGAGCATGGTGGTGTAGGTCAGTGCGTCACAGGGGTTGGTCGTCACGTCGGCGGCGGTGATGACCTGGTGTTTCTCGTCCACGACGGCTTGGGCGTTGTAGGCCTGGATGTAGGCGCCGTCGCTGTTCTTCATGATCCGCGAGTCGGGGTCGGTGAAGTTGGCCTGCGCCTTCGGCTTGGGGCGGGCGGTGTCGGCGGCCTTGTTCCCGGCGTCGGTGATGGCCTGTTCGTCGCTGCTGCCGGTGCGTTCCTGGCGACGGCGCTCCTTGTCCTCGGCGTGGCGGCGGGCCTTGGCGGCGGCCTCGGCCTCGATCTGGGCGCGGGCGGCCTGCAGCTTGGCCAGGCGCTTTTCGCGGCGGTCCAGCTCGGCGGGCAGGTCGACCTCCTTGCCATCGGGGCCGAACCGCTCGTCCTCGGCGGCGTCGGTCGCCTCCGCGTCGGCCAGCAGGGCGGCGGCCTTCGCCTCCAGTTCGGCGATCTCGGCCTCGATGCGTTCCTCCTTGTCGACCAGGCGCCCGTAGCTCATCGCCTTGTGCTTGGAGGCGCTTGCTTCCAGCTTCGTGCCGTCCAGTGCGACGCGGCCCATCTTGACCATGCCGAGCTTCTGCGCGAGGTGCAGGGACTGCAGGAACAGGTCGGCGAGCGCATCGAGGTGGCGGCGGCGGAAGCGGGCGATCGAGCGGAAGTCGGGGGCCTGGCTGGCGGCCAGGAACCGGAAGGCGACATCGTCGACGCAACGGCGCTGGATCGCTCGGGAGGAGCGCACGCCGGTGGTGTAGCCGTAGATCAGCAGGCGCACCATCAGCCTGGGGTCATAGGGCGGGTAGCCGCGCTTTTCGGTGTAGTCGTCCAGGATCGGCGACAGGTCGAGCGTCTGATCGACCAGGTCCGCGACGAACCGGGCCAGGTGGTCCTCGGGCAGCCAGTCGTCCAGCGACGGCGGCAGCAGCAGGACCTGGTGCGGGTCGAACGCCCGGAACCGCTTGTCCACCGCCGCCGCACGTGCCTGCTGCCGCTTCGGCTCGACCGGCTCGACCTCGAACAGCCCATCCCCATCACGCATACCAGGATCATCCCGCACGAAAGATCACGAGCTGCACGCGGGTCGCCGATTACCGAGACACGCTCCTAGCCGAAATGGTCGGCGGATGGATCGCGATGCCCGGCCTCGACGTCAAGGTGGCCGCCAGCGCGGACTTGGGACATGACGCCGTGCTGGCCCTCACTTTCGACGACGCGGCGGCCTTCCTGATGGCCGACCACGACGACCGACTGGTGGTCAGCACCGTGGCCGTGCTCACCGGAGGCCTGGACGCGCCGGACGTGCCGGCCGGTTGGCGGGTCGTGGCACACGGGGTTCCTTCCGTGCCGCTGCTGAGCGCAGCGCACCCCGCGCACGACAGGAGCTGCGTCGCATGAGCGGGCCGCTGGTACTGACCCACGGCTGTTCCCTGTCGAACCTGCCGCTGTTCGTCGCGGTGGGAGAGGGGATGTTCGCCGACGAGGGCCTGGAGGTCCGCGCCCCGTATTTCAACGACATCACCTCCACCGCGGAGTTGCTGGCCACCGGAGTGGCGGACCTGGGCACCGCGGCCTTCACGCAACCGCTCATCGACGCCTTCCGCGACGACCCGCCCGTCCTTGTCGGCGGCAGCGGCCTGATGGGTGTCTCGGTGCTGGCTCAGCCACAAGTCGACGCGGTCGCCTCGCTGGCCGGGCAGCCCGTCGGCACCTTCCGTTCCGACCCGATGGAGGTCCTGCTGCACGACGTGCTGGCCGCCGCCGGACTGGACATGCAGGACGTGGCAGTGCGCTATTTCGACGTCCTGGACGAGGCCATCGACGCATGGCGGTCAGGCGAACTGACCGCCCTGACCCTGGCCGAGCCGTACGCCAACCGGCTGCGCGGCGAAGGCGCGCGGACCCTGTCCTACGGCACCGAACTGTGGGGCGACCCCTTCCCCGACACGGTCCTGGTCGCTTCCGCCAGGTTCCTGCGCGAACGCCCCGACCAGGTGAGCTCGGCGCTGCGCGCCATGCTCAGGGCGGAGCGGTTCATCGCCGCCCATCCGGTGGACGCGCTGAAGCACGCGCTCCCCTTCTATCCCGGCTTCGGCGTCGAGGAACTGACCGAAGCCGCCCGTCTGCAACCCGCCTGGGTGGATATCCGGCCGCTGCGCCCGGCCGTCCTCGGCCGGTGGGACAGCCTGCGATCCCTCGACCTGGTACCCCGCGACGCCGAGACGCCCACGGGCGCCATCGCCCTGGACCTGCTCGACGCCGAGATCGGGGCCGCGCCTGCCTCCCCCGCTCCCCTGACCGTCCCCGCCCCGCCCCGGGCCACCCCTGTCAAGGAGAAGTCATGACCGACAACCGCCCCTCCATAGCCCGGAGTTCCGTGGACCGCAGACAGCTCTTCCGCCGCACCGCGGCCGCCGGCGCCGCCCTGGCCGTACCGTCCTGGCTGCTCACGGCATGCGGCAATGCCCAGTCCGGCTCCACGGCGAGCGCGGGCAGCGCTGCCGGCGGCAGGCTCACCCTCAAGGCGACGCACGGCACCGGTCTGTGCAACCTGAGCATGTTCCTGCTCAAGGAGCGCGGGCTGGCCAAGCCCGACGTCGACGTGCAGTTCGTGGTGACGCCGACGAACGCCGACATCGTCACCCTCTTCGGCGCGGGTCAGGTCGACATGTCCCTCATCCCGTATACCCAGTTCATGACGCTGCACGACGCCGGCGCTCCGGTGACGATCGTCGCGGGAGGCGGTGTCCAGGGCTGTGTGATCGCGGCCCAGCCCGGCATCAAGAGCGCGCAGGACATGCGCGGCAAGACGCTGGGCACCTTCCAGGCCGACACGCTGGAAATGCTGCCGTACGACTACCTGAAGAAGGCCGGGATGTCCTTCAAGGACGTCAAGGTGCGCTACTTCGGCACGTCGCCGGAGCTCGCTCAGGCCTTCACCAGCGGCTCGATCGACGTCATCTGCCACATCGAGCCCTACGCGACCCAGCCCTCAAGGGGCGCGCCGGCTCCGTCAAGCTCTCCGACGGCACCGATGTCTACGGCACCGGCTACACCGACTGTGTGCTGGCGGTGCGCAACACGCTGCTCCAGGAGAACCCGGATGCGGTCAAGGCCGTCATCAAGGGTCTTTTCACCGGGCAGCAGCAGACCGAAAAGGATCGTGAGGGCGCGGTGAAGGCCACCACCGGTACGTACTTCAAGGCGAGCCTGGCCGACGTGCTGCTCGCCTCCACCAAGCAGCCCAACGTCACCGACCAGCGCGACAAGGCGCAGTTCATGCTGGACCGGGCCAAGAACATGGTGGAGCTCGGCTATCTGAAGAAGCTTCCTGACGATCTTCGACTGGACCCTGCTGGAGCAGGTCGTCAAGGAGAACCCCGGCCTGTACAACTCGCTGCAGCGGAAGACCGCATGACGCCGTCGGCCGAAAGCGCTGTGGTCAGTGCGTCCGCACCGGCCGAACCGGCCGCGACACCGGCGGCACCCGTACGACAGATGCCCGCCCTGTTGCGCCGCCGCGCCGTATCCGCCGCCTGGTGGGTTGCGTCCGTCGGGCTGTTCGCCGGCCTGTGGGAGCTGGCCTGGGCCGTGGGATGGGCGCCGGAACTGCTCCTCCCGCCGCCGCACATCTTCCTGCGCCACTTCTCCGCCCAGGCCAAGTTCTTCCAGTCGGACACCATCGGCCAGGCACAGGCGGCGCCGCTGGTGGCGGTGGGCAGCACGGTGCTGGCCACCGTCGCCCGGGTACTGTCGGGGCTGGCGATCGGGTTCGTGGCGAGCCTGGCGACCGGCATCCTGGTCACCCGGTTCAAGGTCTTCAACCGGCTTTCGGTCCCCATGCTGACGCTGCTGGCGCCGATCTCACCGGTGGCCTGGCTCCCGGTTGCGATCTTTCTGTTCGGCATCGGCAACGGACCGGCCGTCTTCATGGTGTTCGTCGGTGTCTACTTCGTCATGACGCTCGCGACCATCAGCGAGATCGAATCGGTGAGCGGGACCTACCTCGATGTGGCGCGCACGCTGGGCGCCACCCGCAAGCAGTTGCTCTTCCAGGTGGTGCTGCCGTCGGTCCTGCCCGGTCTGCTGCGCACGCTGCGGATGAATCTGTTCGCCGCGTGGATGGTGGTGCTCATCGCCGAGGCGGTGGGTGTGGGCAGCGGCCTGGGCCAGGTCGTGGTGCTGTCCCGCAACACCTTCAACGCCAGCCTTGTGTTCTTCACCATGGCCCTGATCGGGGCCACCGGGTACGTAATGGACGCGCTCTTCCGCCAGTTGCAGAAGCGGCTGCTGTGGTGGGCGCCAGCCGGTCAGGGAAGGTGACGCGGTGACACGGCACAATAGTGGCGCGGTGCGCTGCCGTTCGGTACGCAAGGTCTGGGCCGAGGGCACCGGCCAGGAGACCGTGGCCCTGGACGGGATCGATCTGGATGTGGCTCCCGGCGAGTTCGTGGTGATGCTCGGTCCCAGCGGTTGTGGCAAGTCCACCATGCTGTCGCTGATCGCGGGCCTGGAGCAGGCCACCGCCGGCTCGATCGAAGCCGACGGGGAACCGGTCGGCGAACCGGGACCGGACCGCTGCATGATCTTCCAGCAGTCGTCGCTGTATCCATGGCTGTCGGTGGCGGAGAACGTCGGGTTCGGCCTGAAACTTCGCGGCCGGTCTCGCGCCGAACGCCATCGGGTGGCGCAGGAATTGCTGCGCACCATGGGGCTCGGCGACGTACTCGACAAGCACCCCGACGAGCTCTCCGGCGGCATGCGGCAGCGAGCGGCGATCGCACGCGCGCTGGCGATGAAGCCGAAGGTCCTGCTGATGGACGAGCCGTTCGCGGCCCTCGACGTGCAGACGCGCGCCAAACTGCAGGACTTCATCGGACAGGTGTGGCGGGACAGCGGCGCGTCGGTGCTGTTTGTCACGCACAGCATCGATGAGGCGGTGTCGCTCGCCGACCGGGTCGTGGTGTTCACCGCCCGCCCGGGAAGGATCAAGGCGGTGATCCCCGTGGAGTTGGACCGTCCCCGGGACCCGCGCTCGCCGGAGTACCACCAGCTGCACGACCGCCTCTTCGACTTGCTCGCCGATGAGGTGGACCGGGCCTTCGCCCAGCAGGAACAGGCGGCGTCATGAGTACGGTGCGGATCGCCGCGGCCCAGCTGCCCGCCTGCGTCGAGGACTCTGCGGCGAACCTGGCTGCCGTCCGCGCCGCGCTGCACGACGCGGCTCTCCCTGGTGCAACGGTGGTGGTGCTGCCCGAGCTGGCGACCGTGCCGTACTTCGCCGCCGAGCCGGCCGGGGCGTACGACCACTGGGCGCAGCCGGTGCCGGGTCCGCTGACGGACGAGATCGGGGTCCTCGGCGCATCCCTGGGGATCAGCGTGGTCCTCCCGCTGTTCGAGTACGACCCGTCCACCGGCACCCGGCACAACTCTGCCGTGGTTCTGCACAAGGGCCGGATCGTCCCGGCCGTCGACCGCGGGGGCAAGGCCCACCATGTCGCCCGCAAACTGCATCTGCCCGTTGGCGACGACCCCCCGCCGGGGTTCGACGAACCGGCGCACTTCACTCCGGGTGACTGGCTGGGCGTGCACGACCTGGACTCGCTGCGGCTGTCCACCTTGATCTGCTACGACCGCCGCTTCCCCGAGTGCTGGCGCGAGGCCCGCTCGCTGGGCGCGGATCTCGTGGCCGTGCCGGTGGCCGGCAGCGGCGGGGACAGCAGCACCTTCTTCCTGGGCGAACTGTGCACGCACGCCCGGGAGAACGGCCTGTTCGCGGTGGCTGCCAACAAGGTCGGTACCGAACGGGTCGCCGGCAAGGCGGTGGACAACTTCGGAGAGTCCGCCGTCGTCGGCCCTGACGGGGAGCTGCTGGCCCACCGGCGCGGCGACGAGGGTCCCGGGCTGGTGATCGCCGACCTCGACCTTGATCTGCTGGCCCATACCCGTGAGCGGCTGCGCTATTTCGAGCACCGCCGCACCGATCTGTTCCCCGGGCCCCCCGGCCCGCTCTCCTGACGGAAGGCCTGTTCGTGACAACCCTCTTCCGCAACGCACTTGTGGTCGCGATGGACGACACACACCGTGCCAAGCCCTTCCGCGCCGACGTGCTGGTCGAGAACGACCGCTTCAGCGGGGTGGGAAAGGACCTTCCAGTGCCCGACGGCGCCACCGTCGTCGACGCCACCGACCGGCTGCTGATGCCGGGCCTGGTCAACGCCCATGTGCACTCGTGGGAGGCGCTGTTCAAGGGACGCTACGACAACCTGCCGCTGGAACTGTGGATGCTGCTCGCTTACCCGATCCTGGGCCTGGAGCCGATGCCGGAACGGTTGGTGTATCTGCGTACCCTGCTGGTCGGTATGGAGTCCCTGCGCAGTGGCACCACCTGCCTGCTCGACGACGTGATCGAAATGCCGACACAGAGCATGGACGCGCTCGACGCGGTCTTCCGCGGCTACGAGGACATCGGCATCCGCGCCAACTGCTCCGGAAACATCGTCAACCGCCGTTACATCGACACGCTCCCCTTCGTCGACGAGATGCTCCCACCCGACCTGCTGGCCGCGGCCCGGGCGACGACACCGCGAACCACCGACGAATACCTGCAGTTCAGCAAGGAGGCGCTGGCCCGCTACGACGGCCGCGCTGGACGACTGCGGTACGTGATCGCGCCCAGCGGGCCGCAGCGCTGCACCGACGACCTGCTCGTCGCCGCCGACGAACTGTCCAAGCAGCACGACACCACGCTCCACATCCATGTACTGGAAACCAAGATCCAGGCCGTGACCGGAAGGGAGTTCTACGGCTCCACCCTGGTCGCCCACCTGGACCGGCTCGGGGTGCTCAGCGACCGCGCCACCCTGGCACACGGCATCTGGCTCACCGACGACGACATCGCCCGCCTCGGCGAGAGCGGCGCATCGGTCGCGCACAATCCCCTCTCCAACCTGAAACTCGGATCCGGTATCGCGCCCTGGCGTGCCCTGCTGGACGCCGGCGTCAACATCGGCCTGGGCAGCGACGGACTGTCCACCAACGACAGCGCCCGCATGCTGGACGTGGTCAAGTCCGCCGCCCTGCTGCACAAGGTCAGCCACCCCGACTACCGGACCTGGCCCACCGCCGAGGAGGTGCTGTGGGCGGCCACCCGGGGCGGCGCCCGCTCGGCCCGCCTGACCAACGAGGTCGGGGCCATCGAGCAGGGCCGCAAGGCGGACTTCGTCATGTTCGACCTGCGCTCGGTCAACTTCACGCCGCTCAACGACGTCCCCTCGCAGTTGGTCTACGTCGAGAACGGCGACTCGATCCGCGAGGTGTGGGTCAACGGTGACGTAGTCGTACGCGACGGCCGCTGCCTGCTGATCGACGAAGAGGCGGTGCTGGCCGAACTGCAGGAGCTGGCCGGCGAGTACATGGAGCGCTTCGCCGCTGTCGAGCAGGCCAACCAGGTCTTCGAGCCCTACGTCGCGCAGATCTACCAGCGCTGCTGCGCCGAGCCCTTGGGCATCAACCGCTGGAGCGGCGACGAGCGGACATGGCTCGGCGGCCCGGCGGCAGGGGAGGGCGGGGCATGAGCCTCCTGATCACCGGCGCACGGGTGGTCACAGCGGCCGACGACTACGTCGCCGACGTACTGGTCGAGGGCGGCAGGGTGACCACCATCGGCGCGTCACTACCGGCCGACGCCGACAAGGTCATCGACGCCTCGGGCTGTTACCTGCTCCCCGGCGGCGTCGACCCGCACACCCATCTGGCCTCCCGCCTGGGCAGCCACACCACGACCGCCGATGACTACGAGTCCGGCACCATCGCCGCCGCCTTCGGCGGCACCACCACGGTCGTCAACTTCGCGCAGCAACGGCCAGGTCAGCACCTGCGCGCGGCCATCGAAGAGGGTGTGGCCGCCGCCGAGGGCAAGGCAGTCATCGACTACGGCCAGCACATCGTGATCACTCAGCTCGACGAGGGCTCCCTCGGGCAGATCGACGAACTCGCCGACGAGGGCGTCACCAGTGTCAAGCTGTTCATGGCCTATCCGGGCGAGCTCATGGTCGATGACGCCGTCTTGTTCCAGGTCCTGGAGCGGGCAGGTCAGGTGGGATCGCTCGTGTGCGTCCATGCGGAGAACGGACCGGTCATCGACGTTCTGGTGCGCCGCGCCCTGGCCGAGGGACGCGCCGGACCGTCCTGGCACGGCCGCACGCGACCCGAACTCGCCGAGGCCGAGGCCACCCACCGCGCCATCGCCGTCGCCGAGATGGCGGACGCACCGGTGTACTTCGTGCACCTGTCGTGCACCGAGGCGCTGGCCGAGGTCACCGCCGCCCGGGACCGGGGTCGCCCGGTGTTCGCCGAGACCTGCCCTCACTATCTGTTCCTGGACTCCGGCGTCTACGACGACGAGAGCTTCGAGACCGCCAAGTACGTGCTCACCCCACCGCTGCGGGACGCCCGCCATCACGAAGCCCTGTGGCGCGGCCTGCGCGGCGACGACGTGCAGGTGGTCTCCACCGACCACTGCCCGTTCTGCCTGAACGGACAGAAGACCCTCGGCCGTGGCGACTTCTCGAAGATCCCCAACGGAGGGCCCGGTATCGAGCACCGGCTGGCCCTGCTGTACTCCGGAGTCGAGGCCGGGAATCTGTCGCTGCGCAGGATGGTCGAGGTGTTCGCCGCGGCGCCGGCCCGCCTGTTCGGCCTGTACCCGCGCAAGGGTACGATCGCGGTGGGTTCCGATGCCGACCTGGTCGTCTTCGACCCCGCTGCCCAGACCACGATCAGCGCGGCGACGCACCACATGAACGTCGACTACAGCCTCTACGAGGGTTGGAAGTTGACCGGCGCCGTCCGCACCGTCATCGCCGCCGGAGTGCCGGTCGTGGAGAACGGGCTGTTCGTGGGCACCCCCGGCACCGGCAGATATATTTCCCGCCAGGCGAGTGGGCAGGTTTGAGCGCCATGTCCGATCCCCGAACCCAGAAGGTTGACCCGACCATGGACAGCAGGCCGAGCGAATCCGGCCTCAGCGAGGTGGAAGCCCTGCCGGCCGAGATCCGGCGGATGCACACCTATGACCACGTCTACCGCAGACTCCGCAAGGCCCTGGCCACCGGCAACATCCCCCCGGGAACCCGCCTGCTGGAGACCGAGCTGGCCGCACGACTGGGCGTCAGCCGGACCCCGGTGCGCAGCGCGCTGTACCGCCTGCAGAGCGACGGGTTCGCCGAGCGCGGGGCCGGCGGAGGTCTGTGGTCCCGCCCCCTCGATCCCGAGGACGTCGAGAGCCTGTTCCTGGTTCGAGCCGAACTCGACGCGCTCGCAGCCCGGTTGGCCTGCGAACGGGCCAAACCGAAACAGTGGCAGGAGTCCAGGGACCTGATCACCGCGATGGACCAGGCCGCCACCACGCACGGCCCGGCGTCCCTCGCGTTCAGCCAGGCGCACCTGGCCTTCCACACCGCCGTGTACCGCATCGCGTTCGGGGACCGGTTCGCCGGCTTCCTGGACAACCACCTGCTGCAGTACCTGGAGATCGCCTCCGACCTGAGCTACCGGCAGCCCGCGCACACCCAGCCCCCCGCCCACCAGCACGAACTGCTGCTGACGGAACTGGCCAGCGGTGACACCGCACGTGCGGTCGCCGCCGCCGAAGCCCACGTACAGCGCAGCAAGGCGGACGCCCGGCAAGCAGCGGCCGACCCCGAGGCGACCGCTTAGACCGTGTGCCGGAAGTCGCGCCCGCGGCGGGACTTCCGGCACACGGCCAGTCCCGGACCCCCCCGACACCATCGTCACTTTCCCGCCACTCCGGTCCACGGGGCGGGCGCGCCATGACGCATGCGCGCCAACGGCCCTGGGCCACCGCGGCCTGCCCCGCCCTCTCACGAAAGGTGCTTCCCATGAGACGCATGTTCCTCAACGGCACGGCCATGTCGGGCCAGAAGGATCACGGAGCCGTCATCGGCGCCACGTTCCTCGGTCCAGCCCGTACCGCCGCCGGCTACCGCTTCTTCGCGGTGCGCGATTCCTTCCCCGGCCTGCTGCCCGTCGATGCCGGCGGGCTGTCGATCGACGGTGAACTGTACGAGATGCCCGACGAGATGCTCTTCGACGAGCTGCTGCCCCAGGAGCCCGAGGAACTCGAACTCGGCACGATCCAGCTCGAGGACGGTTCCACCGTGCACGCGATGATCCTCCAGCCGGAGCGGATCGCCGCCCCCGACAAGGTCGTCGACATCGCCGACCTCGGCGGATGGCGGGCCTACCAGGCTCACCTGGCAGCGAACGAGCGTGCCGGTGACCTCCTCGGCCGCTGAGCGCGCAAGCGTGACCGCCCCGTCCGGCGTCCGGATCGAGGGCGAACGGCTGCTGGAACGCATCCGGCAGCTCGCCGCCATCACGGACGGCAGGCACGGCGGGGTGACGCGCCCGGCCTACTCCCCGCAGGATGCCGAGGCACGTGACGTGGTCGCCGGTTGGCTGACCGAGGCGGGGCTGGCCGTCCGGACCGACCAGGCGGGCAACCTGTTCGGCCGGTTGCCCGGCTCCGGCGGCCACCGGGCGGCGCTCGTCACGGGCAGTCACCTGGACACCGTCATGGAAGCGGGGCCCCTGGACGGCGCCTACGGTGTCCTGGCCGCCATCGAAGCGGCGGACGCACTGCGTTCCGCCGGCCTCCGCCTCGACCACGACCTGGTCGTCGCGGCCTTCAGCAACGAAGAAGGCGCCCGGGGAACTCCCGGAATGACCGGGTCCAAAGCGGTCGCAGGGCTGCTCACCGCCGCGGACCTCGCCACGGCGGACGACGAGGGAGTGACGCTCGCGGCCCGGATCACGGCAGGTGGCGGCGATCCCGACCGTCTCGCCGAAGCGGCCTGGGACGCGGCCGACATCGCCGCGTTCCTCGAACTGCACATCGAGCAGGGGCCAGTACTGGAAAACCTCGGCCGGAAAATCGGGGTCGTCACCGCGTTCACCGGGCAGGCCAAGGCCGACATCACCATCAACGGCCAGGCCAACCACGCGGGCACCACCCCCATGGAGGCACGGCACGACGCCGCCGTCGCCGCCGCCCACCTCGTCCTCGCCGTCCGGTCCCTGGCCGAGGCCGGTCATGTGCAAAGGGCCACCACCGGCGTCGTACGGACCGGACCCGGTGTACGCAACATCGTCCCGGGCCGGGCGGTTCTCGGCATCGACGTCAGGGACACCGAACAGCACCGGATCACCGCCGCCATCGAACGCCTGGCGGACGCCGCCCGCGGTGTCGCCCGGCTGACCGGCACGACCGTCGAGGTGCGCCCCGGCCCGGTCGTCGCCGCGGTACCGACCGACCCCTGGCTGGCGGGATGCCTGGCGGCGGCGTCTCGCGAACTCGGCGTGAGGCCGCATAGCCTGCACAGCGGCGCCGGGCACGACGCCCAGATCATGGCGCGGCTTGCGCCGACGATGATGATCTTCATCCCGAGTATCGGCGGCGTGAGTCACTCTCCTGATGAGGCCAGCCGGCCCGACGACCTCGTCCTGGGAGCCGACACCCTGTTGCGGGCTCTGATCCGTGCCGACCGGAGCGCTCCGGCGCCCGGAAACGCCGGACCGGCGTGATCCGCGCGAATGGCGAGGGAGGGTGGGCACCGGCGGCGCCCACCCTCCCTCGGACGCGAAGGGGCAGTCGCGCCAGGATGGCGCGGGTTTGGCTGCCGACATCACCGGCGCCCTCACTCAGCCAGCGCTGGAAGTTGGCCGCGTTCGCGTCGAGGGCCTCAGGCGAACGCAGATCTGCTCCAGTCGTCCTCACCCTTGAGCGGCACTGTGGGTGCCGTTAAATCATCCGCCCAGGTCACAACCTTGATCGTCGATCTACGGCGTTACCGCCGACTCCATTGTCTTCCCGTGGCCCAGTGCGAACGGCATCATGATCTCTCGTGCAGCTGCGCCTGGCCTACCTCGCCGCCACCAACACCTTCGCACTGCGCCTGCTGCCGATGAGCGACCGCGAGAAGGACATCGAGATTCTGACGCCCAGCCACCAACTACTCGTCCTTCAACGTGTCCCGCATGAAAACGTGGATTCGGGCCCCCGATCAGGACGTTTCGCTGCGGGACGGTGGTGGACCGGGGCATGATCGAGATCCATGCGGTGGTCATGGATCTATCTGCTGACGCGCAGGTCGCTGGAGCTGGCGGTGCGGGTGCCGATAAATCATCCGCACAGGTCAGCGCACTGACGGACAGCTCAACCGGGCGCTGCACCGAGGCCAAATTGAACGCGTTCAAGCGCGCAATCGATACGTGTTGAACATGTTCAGATCCCATCCGCTCAGCGGAAGGTCATAAGGCCGCTGACCTGCGCGGACGTAATTATCGGCACCCTGTGGGGCTCATAAAGTCATCGCTGCAGATGAGCAGCGGTGTACATGGTCGTCGGTGGTGACTGAGACGCTGTCCCGATGTTCGTGTCGCTGTTGTACCGCGCTGCTCGCACGATGCTGTCCCTACCGGCTGTCCTGCTGCGCCGAGACACCGCCAGGGACGCCGAGTTGTTGGTGCTGAGGCATGAGAACTCAGTCCTGCGCCGTCAGCTCAAGGTCCCGGCCCGCTACGAGTGGGCCGACCGGTTCTGGCTTTCCGCGCTGTCCTCGCTGATACCGCGCCACCGCTGGGCCGATGTCTTCCCCGTCACACCCGCCACCCTGCTGGCCTGGCACCGCAAGCTGATCGCCAAGAAGTGGGACTACTCCGCCCGCCGCAGCCGCAAGGGCCGACCCCCGACTGCGGCCGCGCTCAGGAAGCTGGTGCTGCGCTTGGCCGGCGAAAATCCCCGGTGGGGACATCGTAGGATCCAGGGCGAGCTTGCCCGGCTGGGGCACCCGATCGCACCGTCCACGGTCTGGGGGATCCTGAACGCCGCGGGCATCGACCCGCCGCCACGCCGCTCCGGCCCCAGCTGGCGCGAGTTCCTGACCGCCCAAGCCCAAGGGATCATCGCAGCCGACTTCTTCCACGTGGACACCATGCTCGGAAAGCGCCTATACGCCATGGCGTTCCTGGAACACGGCACCCGCAGATTGCACATCACCGGCGTCACCGCCCACCCCACTCGGGCCTGGGCGACGCAACAGGCCCGCAATCTCTCCGCCCAACTCGACACGCGCATGGAGTCCCTGCGC
Source organism: Streptomyces sp. NPDC022910 (assembly GCF_055561075.1). Lineage (NCBI taxonomy): Bacteria > Bacillati > Actinomycetota > Actinomycetes > Kitasatosporales > Streptomycetaceae > Streptomyces > Streptomyces sp. NPDC022910. The sequence goes on along the minus strand of NZ_JBVHHL010000050.1, from coordinate 42,742 downwards.
TTCGCGCTGCGCGACCGCGACGCCAAATACGACCCGTCCTTCGACGCCGTCTTCGAAGCCGAGGACATGGACGTGCTGCTCAGCGCGCCACGGGCGCCACGGATGAACGCACACTGCGAGCGGGTGATCGGCACCGTCCGCCGCGAGGCCCTCGACCACGTCCTGCTCATGAACGAGGCCCACGCCTGGCAAGTCCTCGCCGACTTCGAACGGCACTACAACGCGCATCGACCTCACCGGGCCCGAGACCAGATACCCCCTCACGCCTCCGGGCAGCCCGCCACCGTCCACGACCTCGACAGCCACAGACTCCTGCGCACCCGCATCCTCGGCGGCGCCATCAACGAGTACCGGTACGCCGCTTGACCTGCGACGATGACTTTCCGAGCCCCACACCATCAACCTACGCGAAGACATCGTCTGCCGGGCGCTGGATGCATGGATCGCCCGCGCCTTCGCCCCCAAGCGGCTCACCGCCACGATCACCGCACTCAGCCAGGCCAGCATTGCGGCAAGCACCGCGCAGCCCCAAACACCCGAGCAGGCCCGAGCCCGCCAAGCGATCAAGGAATGCGAGCGGCGTCTTGTCCGCTATCAGGCCGCCCTCGACTCCGGAGCCGACCCAGCCGTCGTCACCCAGTGGATCAACGACGCACAACGAGACAGGGAAGCGGCACAGAAGAAGCTCGACGCACTGCCCAGCGTCACCCGGAAGAAGGTACCACCCCTCACCGCCGATCATATCCGGGAGATTACTGAGAGACTCGGAGACATCGCTCAACGTATCCAAGCCGCCGACGCTGACAGGAAGGAGCCCCTCTACGACGCCCTGGGCATCACGATCACATACGACAACGCAACAAGGACCGCGACCGTTAGGTCGAGGCCCTCGCTTGCGTATCGTTATAAGGAGTGGGTCGTTCACGAAATCCCCTGACCAGGCACAGCGCGCCTAAATGCTCACGAACATCCCGCCGGACACAAGATCACTCCCCGGCAGTATGCACATGCATGACTGAGCGTCGCGGTGATCCCGCGACCTGCGCCCCCCTGACCTGGGAGCTTCGCGACCGCGACGGCAAGTAGGGTTCGTCCTTCGACGCCGTCTTCGAAGTCGAGAAGATGTAGATCCTAAAAAGCGCTCCACCAGCTCCCCGGATGACCGCCAACCGCGAGCGAGTGATCGGCAGCATCCGACGCGAGGCCCTCGGCCACATCATGAACGAGTCCACGCCCAGCAGGTCTTGTCCACCTACCAGCGGCACTACAACGAGCACCGGCCCCACCGAGCCCGGAATCAACTACCACCCGACGTTCACCGCAGCCGCCTGTTGACGCTTCGTGAAAGCTGACCCCCAGGCAGTCTTTGGGTTCTGGTTAGGGGTCAACTTTCAGAGAGCGTTGACAGCGACTGCCATACACGACCTCGACACCCGCAGACTCCTGCGCACACGGCTCCTCGGTGGAGTCATCACCGAATACCGCTAGGCGGCTTGACCTGCAGTGACGACATTCCGAGCCCCACACGGTGTGGCGCCGACTGCGGATCCTGCGCGCGCGTAGCAGGCGGCGGTACATGTCATCGTCGTAGCCCCGGTCGACGAACAGCCGGTCGGGTGGATGGCGGGGTCAGCCAAGAAGCTCGGCAACGAGCGCGGGCTCCGCCGCCGAGTACGAGACTGGTATGGCTCCCTGGGAACCGAGTCACTGGTCTGCCTGCACAAGGTCGCGCCAAGTCCACGGGAGAGATGGTTGCCCGTGAGGGTCTCGTCTGGACTCTCCCGCACACACGCCGCGCCCATCGGGACCAACGCCGCAGCAGGGCGAGCGCCCCCCGGATACGGAGCGCCCTCTCCCATAGGGGCGGGCGTCCTCACGTATCCCCGGCCCCTACCACAGCGTGTCTGCGCTGTCGTCTCGCAAGGCGGCATCCACGTGGGCGTGAAAGGCTGCTTCCGCGAGGAGGCCCGGGGTCGCCGCATAGGCGTCAGCCGCCGGAATGGGCCAGCCGGTGATCTCGACGATGCGGTTCAGGACCGCGACGACCGCCGCTTTCGTATCACCGGCCGGCACACTCACATCGTGAGGATGGAGCACGGGCAGCGGCTCCTCACGGACCCGGATAAGCGTGTACCCCGCACCGCGAATGGCTTCAGACTTGCGCCTATCGCGATCCGCGGCACCGGGTCGGGCGTGCCAGTAGCGGCCATCGAACTCGACGACGACACAGTGCGCGGGAATGAGAATGTCGGCCTCCCAACGCCTTCCACCCGCAGTCAGCTTGGCGCCCGCTGGCTCAGTGTCCGGGAGCAGGGCCTGGAGTTCGAAGCCGAGCGCGAGTTGCCGGCGAGACACGCGAGATAGTCTGCAGTGGGGGCAGCCGGAGCGCATTGGACCGGTCCGGGCTGAGACGCAGGTGGTCCAGGTGTGCAGGGGGTTTTGACGGCAGCGCCACGTGATGTTGCGGGTGCTTGACGCGGTGACCTGCCATGGCGTGAGGCCGTCGTTGAGACTCGGGTCGAGTTCGGCGGAGACATCGGGGGCGCGGGTCGCGAGCGCGTTGGTGACCGAGACAAGATGACCGGCGCAGTAGTGGCAACCACTTCCAGCAGCCGTGCGGGCAGACGGCGTGGCCTGCCACCGGTGATCGGGCCCTTGGGGGCACGCCCACCAAACCTTCGATGTTGACCGTCCGGAGATCCTGTCGGGGGTCAGTGGCGCATTGCGTCCCAGGTCGAACTGGGCGGCAACGGCGGGATACAGGGACAGTCGATTGGTGACCGACGCCCGTCGGCCGGCGCAGAAGGGGCAGCCATCGCCTGTGGCCGTGCGGTGGACCACAGGGGAATCCCAAATGTGATCGGGACCCTCCGGACAGCGCCAGGTGACGACCCGGCGGGTTCCAGCAAGGACATGCTCGGGACTCAGCCCATCATTGAGCGCCGGATCAAGCTCGGCGGCGAGCTCGGGGTGACGCGCGGCCAGACTGTTGGTGACCGACAACTGGTACCCGGAACAGCAAGGGCAGCCGGTCGGATTCGATGCGCTGGTCCGAGCACAGACGGCTGCCTGCCACCGATGGTCCGGGCCGGCTGGGCAGCGCCACCACACCACACGCTTGGAACCGTAAGAGACCTGCCCAGGATCAAGGCCCTGATTGCGGTCGACATCCAACTCGGCCGCCACCCCCGGGTGCGTCACCGCGAGCGAACGCAACAGGGGATCGAGTCGATTGCCCGAACACCACGGACAGCCCGCTGGCCGCGGCTTGGTCTTGGTACGGGTGTGCACTGGCGCCTGCCACACGTGCTCGGGATTGGTAGCGCAGCGCCACCACACTTGCGCGTGGCTGCCCGGCAGCAACTCCTCGGCTCGCAGCCCATCATTGAGCGTGGCGTCGAGCTCCGCTGCGACCGCGGGGTGCAGCACGGCAAGGTTCCGGCCAGCGCTCGGCCGCTTCCCAGCACAATACGGACAACCATGGCCCAGCATGCCCCGGTTGTACGGAGACGCCTCCCACCGGTGATCCGCACCCCGCGGGCACACCCACGCCACCTTGCCCCGCCGCCGCAACGACACGAGATGCGCCGGCCCTGCCTCCTCGGCCCGCTGCGCCGCAAGCTCCGGACAGTCCGCCACCGTCTCATCCACCCTGTGCCCCCTCCGACTGTGAGGAAGGCAGCATGGCGCAACCCACTGACAACGACCGCACCCGCAACTGTGGCCAGCCGTCAGCGCGGACGGCGCAACCACTTCGCACCGGGACGTTCAAGATGGCTCCATGACTACTCCCGCCCCGACCACTTCCGTCATGCCGCTACGGGGAGTACCGCGACTGCTGGCCGAGGCGTTCCCCGCACCCGCAACGGATCCCGCTCCCCCCTCGCGAATCCCCGAAGAACTGGCCGAGACCAGGCGCTCAATCCGAGGCGCGCGGATGCGGGCACGGCCAATCGGAGGACCGAGCTGGTGTCGCCCGCCCACCCTGCGGCTGCTGCCGTTCGCATGGCCGGAGCGGCGGGCACCCTGCTCCTTGTACACGGCCTCCGCCTGCGACCGGGCCCGTCGCACCGCGCGCGCGTGTGCTCGCAGCCGGCGCAGCCGCTCGGGGGGCTGCGCCGAGAGCTCCGCGCGCCGGACTGCTCCGCGAGCGAGGACGTAGGCATGGGCGAGAGCGACAGTGATGGGACCGGCGAGCGAAGCGTGTTCCAAGGCCGCGGCGGTCTCCGGAGCGCACATCCCGTTCATGCGTGCGAGGACGGCCTCCTGCAGGGCGGTGAAGTCGTCGGCGAAGCGACGGATCAGCTCTGTGCGCTCGGTGTTCGTCACGGTGGCCTTCCAGGTCGCGGGTGGTGGTGTGGTCGGGGCCGCACAGGGTGGGCGATCGGGCGTGGGTGGGGGCGGGCCCGTGGGCGGGGCATCGGCGTGCAGCCGATGTCGGCGAAGGGGTGAGTCGCCGCTGCGGAGACGACGAGGGCACCCAGCGGGGCCCCGCCGGCGGTCCGGGCTACTGCACCTGGCCGGTGAAGATGGCCGTTCGGTACCAGCCGGAGCCGGAGGTGTCCATCGGCATGATCTCGATCTGGGCGCTCCTGGCCGTCTTGGGGAACACGCAGGCCGCCTTCCAGGTCCCCGACTTGCCCGGCAGCACGTGCGTGTCCGGATTGCCGCTGAAGCCGGCGTCCGTGTCGAAGATCTCGTCGGCTCCGTCCGGGCAGGACAGGCTGACCATGCTCAGGTCGATCGAGGACTTGGAGCCGTTCTGCAGGGTGACGGAGAAGGACAGGTAGGCCTTGCCGGACGGGCTGGCGTACTCGCCAGAGGTGCCCCGACCGAAGCCGCTCAGGTGCGCCTTGACACCGTTGTTCCACGTGGCGGTCTTGTCCAGCGCGACGGTGAAGGTGTCACCGCCGGAGTCGTCCTGGGAGTTCTGCCCGTCCTCGGCGCTCTGGGTGTCCCGCGAGGCGCTGACGGTGGCCGCCGGCGTCGCCGTGTCGGTCTGGGTGCCGCCGATGCCGGAGCAGGCGCACAGGAAGCAGCCCACGGCTGCCCCGGCCACGGCGAGGACGGTCTTGCGCGAACGGGCCAGGGGCGCCGCGGTCAGCGCGAGGAGCACCGCGGCACCGGGGGTGGGCCGCAGTCCGCGCCGCGACGGCTTCCTCCCGGCCGACGACGGGTCGGAGACGGGGGACGTCTGCGGCACCATCGACACGTCCGAAGCCAGGGCCTGCCCGGCCGGTCTCCGGTGCTGCGGGCTGCCCGCGGCTGCGGCGCGGACGGCGTACCGGGACGAAGGGGACGTGGAGGACTGCGTGCCGGGGATGTTCGAGTAGCTCATGATGCCATTCCTTGGATGCATGTGGAGAGAAGGGGACTGACGGACGACGCGAAGAGAGGGCGCGCACTGACGGAGGCGGAGCCGCCCCGCCCCGGTCGGACCGAGCCGGCCCCGGGCCCGGCATCGCAGCCTGAACGCCCACGGATACGCGGGGACGGAAACCGTGGGTCGTGCCCGCAGGTGGGACCTCGTCCCGCGCGGGGCGTCGGCTGAGAAGGTCTGGGCGTCAATGAACCGGCGCCGCAGGTCTGTTCAGCTCCGCACCCCCCGGATCTTCTGGCCCAACCCGCTGTTCGGGTCGAGGAGCGCGCCCGCGACGCGGCCGGCGGAGTCCTTCACGCCGCCACTGAAGTTGAGCCGGCCGGTGGAGCCGACGCTCGCGCAGACGCCGTCCCAGTAGACGGGTTCACGCTCCCAACGGACCTGGGCGAGCAGGTGCTCGACCGTCTCGTAGTTCATGGCGTCGCCGGGGGCGCACCAGGGGGTGGCGCGGTGCAGCAGGACTCCGAGGCCCGCCATCACGGCCGGGGCGGTGATGGCGCTGCGCCGGGCGAAGTCCGGGAAGCGGCCCCCGATCAGCCGGGACACCAGACGGACGACGACCGTCTCCACCTCGTCGGCGTCGGTGTTGGACGGCAGGTCGTCCGCGTGCACGTTGGCCGCCGAGTACTGCACACCCTTGCCGCCGAAGACGGTGGTGACGATCAGCGTCCGCAGCGCGGACAGGGTCACGACCTCCTTGTCGGTCCTGGTGAGCTGCCGCTTGCCGGCGTTGACCAGCTTGCCGAACGGCATCCGCTGACCGTTCGACTCGACCTCGAGCTTCTCGCCGACGATGTAGGCGAGGCGGGTGGCGAGGTCGCGCTGGTCCATGGACATGGCCAGCTTCTTGGCGACGTCGATGCCCTTGACGTTGCGGTCGTAGAAGATCTGCCGCGCGTCTGCCGGGGAGATCCCGAGGTAGAGCTCGAAGGGGATACGGACCCGCAGGCTGAGCTCGGTGTAGGTGAGGCCGAAGGATTCCGGGTCCTGGTAGATGTCGTGCCAGGCGGTGGTCTGGGTCTCGCCATCGATGGCGATCACCATGGCGTCCGGGGCGACGGTCAGCGTCCGCAGGCCCGAGTCGGGGACCAGCTCGTCGCTCATCGCGGCGATCTCGCCCGCGTGCCAGAGCGTGATCGGGGGCGTGGACCAGGCGGAGCCGTGCTTGCCGAGGATGCCGGCGGCGATGTACTCGGCGTAGGCCGGGATGTTCTTGCCCTTCTGGGACTTCAGCGTCCGCTGCACGGTCGCGCGCAACTCGGCGTGCCGCCGGTCGTGCCCGGACGCGGCCTTGAGGGCCCGCGGGTCCTCCTCCTGACGCGGTGACGGCACGAGACGTACGAGCGTCGCAAGCGACATGGTTCCGATGACCGCGTCCTCGCGGAACGGCATGACGGTAAGCGGGATTCCCTCCGGGGTGCCGCTCGGCATGGTCAGGCGCATGGGTGTCCCCCCTGGGTGGTGGTCGATCGGCCGTCGCCTGGCCCCGAGGCGCCGCACGTCCCCCGGCGCCCCGCCGAGAGGCGTTGGAGCAGGCCAAGGGGCTGGGCACTCAAAGACGTGGCTGTGGCAAGGAACTCACGCTTCACGCCGGGGAGCGTCGCTCACCGTCGGAAGCGATTACATGAAAGCATGGCAGTGAAAGCACTGTCCAACGGACTCCTAGAGTTGACTCGTGCTGTAGGGTGTGACCACACTGACCATCGGACCCAGGACCACATCCATGTCGCAGCCACCCGCACCGTCCGCCCAGGTGACCGCCGCCGAGATCTCCCGTATCGCGGGGGTCACGCGCGCCACGGTCAGCAACTGGCGCCGCCGGCACGAGGACTTCCCCGGGCCGTCCGGCGGCACGGAGAGCAGTCCGCTGTACGACCTGGAGTCCGTGCGTGCCTGGCTCGCCTCGCGCGGTCACGCCTCGGCGGCAACCCCGTCGGAGGAACTGCGGACGACCCTCCGCCTGCACGCTCATGAGGGCGGCGGTACGTCGGATCTCCTGCTCCTCGTTCTCGCGGCGGCGGACCGCGCGCCGGAAGAGCTGACGGCCGCCACGCAGTTGCCGGACGCCGACCTCGCCGCCCGCGCACAGCGCGACGCGGCGTCCACGGCTGACGCCGTGCCGGCCGCGGAGACGGTCCGATTCGAGACGGGCGACGCGGCGGTGCTGCGCGCGCTATACGCGTGCGTACGCGACGAGGGCGGTCAGGCCGCGCTGGGCGTGCTGGCGGAGCGGGAACTGGAGGACAGCGCCGCGTCCGGCGCGTACCAGACCCCCGCGCCGCTCGCGGACCTGCTCGCCCGCCTGATCCCCGGAACCCCGGCCCGCGTCCTCGACCCGGCCTGCGGCAGCGGCACCCTCCTGGCGGCCGCCGCCCGCCGGGGCGCACGCGAGCTGTACGGCCAGGACACGCTTCCCGTGCAGGCCCGGCGCAGCGCCGTGAGCCTGATGCTGACGGCCCCGGAGGCCACGGTCACCGTGCACGCCGCCGACAGCCTCCGCGCGGACGCCTTCCCCGGCCTGGTCGCCGACGCGGTGCTGTGCAACCCGCCGTTCGGCGTCCGGGACTGGGGTCACGACGAGCTCGTGTACGACCCGCGCTGGGCGTACGGCGTGCCGCCCCGCGCCGAGTCGGAGCTGGCCTGGGTACAGCACGCGCTCGCCCACCTGACGCCCGGCGGCTACGCGGCCCTGCTGCTGCCGCCCGCAATGGCGGGCCGCGCGTCGGGCCGTCGCGTTCGGGCGGAGCTGGTACGCGGCGGGGCGCTGCGCGCGGTGATCGCGCTGCCGGTCGGCGCGGCGGTGCCGCTGCACGTCGGCCTGCAGATCTGGCTGCTGCAACGGCCCGAGCCGGGCGGTCCGGAGCGCAAGTCGGTGCTGTTCGTGGACACGGCGGCGGACGTGGCGACGGCGGCCGGGCGCGGTGGGACGGCGGTGACCGCCCGCACGCGGGGCGCGAGCCGGTCCGCCTCACCGGACTGGGCGGGGATCACGGCACGTGCCCTGGGTGCGTGGCGGGCGTTCACGGAGAGCCCGGACGCGTATGAGGGCGAACCCGGTGTCGCACACGCGGCCGGCGTGGTGGACCTGCTGGACGACGTGGTGGATCTGACCCCGGCGCGGCTCGTACGGGCGTCACGGGCCGAGGTCGACCCGGCGGAGCTGTCGGTGGAGGCCGACGCCACACGCCGGAGCCTCGCCGAGGCCGCGAAGTCCCTCGCGCGGACGGCGGGTCAGGAGGGCTGGAGCGCGGCGGGCGCCTCGGCCCGCGAGTGGCGGACGGCTACGGCATCCGACCTGTCGCGCGGTGGAGCGCTCACCCTGCTGCGCACCCTGCCCGACAGCTTGCGCGGCAAGGCGCAAGCCGCGAGCGGCGGGGACGGGAGGCCCGAGACGCGGGCGGTGCTCACCGGCTCGGACATCGCGACCGGGTCAGGTCCTACAGGAGAGCCGATGGGGCTGCACGACGACACGGCACCCGTGATCGCTGTCGGGGACGTCCTCGTACGAGGGGTCGCGAGCACGGACGGCCCCATGGCCCGGGTCGCGGGCGAGGAGGACGCCGGCGCACTGCCCGGCCCTCAGGTCCACCTCTTCCGGCCGGACCCGGCACGCCTGGACGCCTGGTTCCTCGCCGGGTTTCTGGGCGCGGAGGAGAACATCGCGGGCGCGTCGACGGGCAGTACGGCGCTGACGGTCAGCCCGGGCCGGCTGCGCGTGCCCCTGCTGCCGCTGGAGGAGCAGCGGCGGTACGGGGAGGCGTTCCGGCACGTGCACGCGCTCCGGGCGGAGGCGCAGCGGGCGACGCGGCTGGCGGAGGAGACGGCACGGCTGCTGTCGGGCGGACTCACGGGCGGCCAGTTGTTGCCGCGCGGGACGTGACGTGACGATCAGCGCGCGACAGGAGCCGAACGCTCACGGGAGGAACTCGGGGAGCCACTCGATGAGCAGCGGCCACACGAGGGCGGCGAAGTACGCGCGCTCCAAGTGGACCTCACCCACGAGACGGCAGACGTCCCGACTGCGGCCGACCCACACCCAGTCGGACTCTTCACGTGTTCTCCACCTCAAGAGGTTGATATCTCCATCCCGCAATCCGCGTTCCCGGCTCCGACCGCATCCACTACCGTGTCTTCAGGCGCGCATCGCGGCTGATCAGACGCGCTCGCCACGACCGAGTTACGAGGACACACGTGCAGATCACGCCCCTGAACCCCGAGGACCCGCTCTCGCTGGGCGACTTCGAACTCCTCGGCCGGATCGGCCAAGGAGGCATGGGCCAGGTCTTCCTCGGGGAATCGCTCGGTGGCGAACCCGCCGCGGTGAAGGTGATCAAGCCGTCGGTCGTGGACTCGGAGTCCCGCGGGCGGTTCGCACAGGAGATCGAGGTCCTGAAGACCATCTGGGGTCCGCGGATCGCGGCGTTCCTGGGAGCCGACGCGGAGGCGGAGCAGCCGTGGCTGGCCACCGAGTACGTGGCCGGCCCCGACCTCGCCCGGCATGTGGAGACGCACGGACCGCTGCCGTCGGTCCTCACCGCCGCGCTCGGCGCGATCCTCGCCGAGGCACTGTCGGCCGTCCACACACAGGGTCTGCTGCACCGCGACCTCAAACCGGCGAACATCCTCCTCGGCCCGAACGGCCCGAAGATCATCGACTTCGGCCTGGCCGCCTTCGCCGAGTCGAGCGTGTCGCTCACCGCGCCCAACCAGGTCGTCGGCACCCCGGTCTGCATGGCCCCGGAGCAGGCGGCCGGTGAGAAGCCGCTGATGTCCGCCGTGGACGTCTACGCGCTCGGTGCGGTGCTGCTGTTCGCGGCGGCCGGCCACTACCCGCACCAGGCGGCGACGCCCTACATGGTCTTCCACCTGGTCACCGACCCCGATGCGGCCCCTGACCTGTCGGACGCCCCCGCCGACCTGGTGCCGCTGCTGACGGACATGCTGGCCCACCGCGCGCAGGACCGTCCGCCGCTGGTCGAGGTGGTGCAGCGGTGCCGTTCGGTCGTCGAGGCCCACGGGCTGAAGATCGCCCAGGCGCGCCGCCGGCTCACCGCCCACACCGCACAGCAGCACACCCCGGCCGTGCCGCCCCCCGCACCCGCCCCTCCGCCGGCCGTCCCCTTCGCGCACCTGCCCACGGCGACCGCTTCGGCCGCACAGGAGCCGTCGCCCACGGCCGACGCGGTGGTGCCCACACCCACGCTCCCGGTACCACCCGCGGTCACGGAGACGCCCGAAACCCAGGCGCCCGCCGCGTCCGCACACGGCGACACCTCGGAAGGCACCCACGGGGATCGGTCGACGCCGAGCCGTCCCGCGAAGTCGCCCCGGCACCGCGCGGGGCCGCCGGGCACCCTGCGCCACTCGGTGCAGGCGCGCAGAACGGCGGAGCGCATCCGCGCCGCCTATGCGGCGGGAGCGCCCTTCGTACCGAGCCGGACCTCCTGACCGTGGCCCGGCAGCTTCCGCACCACTCTTGACCGGCGCCCGAACCGGCCGCACGCCGGCACGGGCGTCGCACCCGACGCGGCCCCACCCCCAGCACCTCGACACGACGACTCAGGAGGCACCCGAGTGACCGCCGACCTCACCACGGCTCCCGCGGCGAGCGGCCAGGACGCCCAGTTCCCGCCGGGCGCCCAGATCCTCGTACGGGACGAGGTGTGGCTGGTCCGCAACGCGACGCGGACCGAGCATGACGGCGCCCGGATCGAGGCCGTCGGTGCGTCGGACTTCGTGCGCGACCAGGAAGCGGTGTTCTTCACCGGCCTGGACCGGATCGAGCTGTTCGACCCGAAGCGGACCCGCCTGGTGCGGGACGACTCGCCCAACTTCCGCCGCTCGCGCCTGTTCCTGGAGGCGGTCCTGCGCAAGACGCCGCTGCCGCAGGCCGAGCGCGGCCTGGCGCTCGCGGACTCCTTCCTCCTGGACTCGCTCCCCTACCAGCAGCGCCCCGCGCAACTCGCGCTGTCGGGCCGCAACCTGCGCCCCCGCATGCTCATCGCGGACGTCGTCGGCCTCGGCAAGACCCTGGAGATCGGCCTCACGCTCGCCGAGCTGATCCGCCGCGGCCGCGGCGAGCGCATCCTCGTCGTCACCCCGCAGCACGTGCTGGAGCAGTTCCAGCACGAACTGTGGACGCGGTTCGCGATCCCGCTGGTGCGCCTGGACTCGGTGGGCATCGAGCGGATCCAGCGGGAGATCCCCGCGGGCCGCAACCCGTTCACGTACTTCAAGCGCGTCATCGTCTCCATCGACACGCTGAAGAACACCGACCAGTACAAGCACCACCTGGAGCGGATCACCTGGGACGCGGTCGTCATCGACGAGTCGCACAACCTCATCAACAAGGGCTCCCTGCGCAACCAGCTGGCCCGCACGCTGGCCCCGCACACCGACGCCCTCCTGCTGGCCTCCGCGACCCCGCACAACGGCGACGCACGCTCCTTCGCCGAGTTGATCTCCCTGCTCGACCCGGCCGCGATCCGCGACCCTGAGCACTACCGCGCCGAGGACATCGAGCATCTGTTCATCCGGCGCACCAAGGTCAGCCCCGAGGTGCGCGAGCAGATGAAGGGCCAGTGGGCGGACCGCGGCCCCTCCCGCTCGATCCGGATCACGGCCACCCCCGCCGAGGAGAAGATCTTCGACGAACTGGCCGCGGTCTGGCTGCCGTCCGACGGTTCCAAGTCGGTCAGTGACGTCCCCCTGTTCCCGTACACGCTGCTGAAGTCCTTCCTCTCCTCCCACACCGCGCTGAAGGCCACGGTCAGCACCCGCATCAAGACGCTGGAGAAGAAGAACGCCCCGGAGTCAACGGCCGCCGAACGCGCCGCCCTGCACCGGCTGCTGGAGCTGTCCTCGGGCATGACGGAGGCGGACTCGGGCAAGTCCAAGGCCCTGCTGGACCAGTTGCGGCAGATCGGGGTCGGGCCAAAGTCCGACACCCGGGTCGTGGTCTTCTCCGAGCGGGTGCAGACCCTGGAGTGGCTGGCCCGGACCGTACCGCAGGCCCTCGGCTTCAAGGGCAAGGCCGCCGAGGAGGCGGCCCGGGTCATGCACGGCGGCCTGTCCGACGAGCAGCAGATGCAGTGCGTGGAGGACTTCGGCCTCGCGGACACACCCGTACGCATCCTGTTCACCGGCGACGTCGCCTCCGAGGGCGTCAACCTGCACCGCCAGTGCCACCAGCTCGTCCACTACGACGTGCCGTGGTCGCTCATCCGCATCGAGCAGCGCAACGGCCGCATCGACCGCTACGGGCAGGCGCACCAGCCGCAGTTCCGGGCGCTGATCCTCACCAGCTCGGTCGACGGCGCCAAGGACGACACCCTTGTCGCGGAGCGCCTGCTGGAGCGCGAGGCCCAGGCCCACCAGTCGCTGGGCACGGCGGAGGCGGTGTCCGGCCTGTACCGGGCGGAGGCCGAGGAGAAGTCCCTCATCCAGGACCTGCTGCGGGGCCGCACCGTGGACGAGTCCCTGGACACCGACCGCGCCTCGGGCACCGGCGAGGACGACGCCGTGGACGACTTCCTCGCCGACTTCTTCGGCCCCGTCAACGAGGAACCGGAAGAGGACACCGCGGGCGACGCCGGCCACGGGACCGGGGCGGCGCCGAAGGCCCACGTGCCCCGGTTGTTCGCCTCCGCCCGCGAGTTCCTGGACGAGGCGCTGCGCGAGGTCTACCCGGACGCCCACGACCGGCTGGACCTGTCCGCCGACCCCGAGACCGGCCTGCTCTCCTTCGTCCCGCCCTCCGACCTGGTGCACCGTCTCAAGGCCCTGCCCCCGGACTACGTCCGCGAGCAGGGCCTGCGCGACCGGCTGAAGGTCACCTTCAACCGGCGGCTCGCCGACCACAGCCTCACGCGCGCCCGCGCCTCGGCGACGTCCAGCTGGCCCGACATCTCCCTGCTGACCGACCTGCACCCCGTCATGGAGTGGCTCACGGACAAGGTCCTTGTCCGCCTGGACCGCCAGGAGGCGCCGGTGCTGACGGCCGACGTGCCGCAGCCCACGTACCTCGTGCAGGGCATCTACTCCAACGCGCTCGGCCGGCCGACCGTCGTCAAGTGGATGGCGGTCACCGCGGACGGCGAGGTCGACGACGACATGGTGGCGGTACTGCGCCGCGCCCAGGTCGGCCCGACGATGGCGAACCCCGGCCTCACGCACGACACGGCCCGCCTCGCCGAGGCGATCCCCGGCGTCCTGGACACCGCGGAGGCCTTCCTGGAACTCCGCCGCGAGGCGTGGGACGAGCCGCTGAGGGCCCCCGTCGAGGAGTACAAGACCCGCCTCGGCTCGTGGGAGCAGCCGACGCTGGCGAGCGGCGGCTCCGCGCCCACCGGTACGCGTGAGCGTCTCGCGTCCCTCGCGGACTCCCTCCTCACCACCGGCCGCCCGATGCTGCGCGTACTCGCCGTGCTGGCCCCCGCCACCGCCCACGCCGCCTGACCGAGTCCCCCAGAGGTTCACGAAGATGACGTACGACAGCCTGGTCAACCGCGGCGACTACTTCTCCGCGCACTACCTCGCCGAGGTCCTCCCCAAGGACCTCAAGTCCGGCCTGCTCGCCGAGTGGAAGCAGCGCGAGGAGGACGCCGCCGGCACCGAGCGCCCCGAGGGCGCGCTGCCGGTCACCCCGCGCGCGGGCCTGCGGGCGCTGCGCCGCCCCTACTTCGCGGCCCGCTCCTACTTCACGATGGACGAGGAGCGGGCGGCGACCGGCGACGACGCCGTCACGTACGACGCCCCCGAGTGGTGCGACCGCGTCCGCGCGCTCAACGCGGAGGTGCTGCACGCCCTCGGCTTCGACGCCAAGCCGGGCACGCTCACCGTCGTCCGTGCCGACCAGTCCCACGAGGTGACGGTCGCGCACGCGGAGAAGGACCTGGTCGCCCTGGACTGCGGCTGGTCCGCCGAACCCGACGACGCCCTGGACCCCGACGGCCCGGGACGCCTCCTGGACGAACTGCGCCTGGACGGCCAGCACACCGTCGCCACCGGCTCCAAGCTCGCCTCCTTCCTGTTCGCCTGCGAGGACGCCCCCCGCTACGTCCTGCTGCTGGTCGGCGGCGTCGTCGTGCTCGCCGACCGGGCCGCGTGGGGCGAGGGCCGCTACCTGGCGGTGTCGCTGGACGCGGCGCTGGAACGCAACGACACCAAGGCGGGCGGCGAACTCGACACGGTGGCCGCACTGTTTGGCGCCGACTCGCTGCGCACGCCGGAAGAGGGCGGCGAGAACCCCCTCACCGCGCTCCTCGACAAGTCCACGAAGCACGCGGTGGGCGTCTCCAGCGAACTCCGCGACGGCCTGCGGCTGAGCGTCGAACTGATCGCCAACGAGGTCCTGGACCGGCTGCGCGAGGCCGGCGTCCGTCCAGACGAGGTCAAGGAACTCCCCGAACTGGGCCGCCAGTTGACGCGGGAGTCGCTGCGCTACCTGTACCGGGTGCTGTTCCTGCTGTACGCGGAGGCCCGCCCGGAGCTGGGCATCCTGCCCTCGGACTACCTCGAGTACCAGATGGGGTACGGCCTGGGCCGGTTGGGCGAGTTGATCGCCGAGCGGGATCTCGTGGACGAGAAGTCCCGCAAGGGGTTCTACCTGTACGAGTCGCTGGACCTGCTGTTCGGGAAGGTCCAGGAAGGGTACCGGCCGCGCCGCACGCACGGGGTGAACGCGGAGTCGACGGAGGCCGTGACCGCGAAGACCTCGGAGGACCTGGGGCTGCGGTTCGAGCCGCTGCACTCCAAGCTGTTCGAGCCGGACGCGATCCGGCTGATCGGGCGGGACGCGGTTCCGGACCCGCGCGTCGACACCGAGGCCGAGGCTGGTGCTAGTGCTGACGACGGGGAGCGTTTCATCGATACCCGCCTGCGCAACGAGACCCTGTACCGGGTGCTGCGCCTGCTGATGCTGACGCGCGGCAAGAGGCGCGAGCGCGGCGGCTTCATCTCCTACGCCCAGCTCGGCATCAACCAGCTCGGCGCCGTGTACGAGGGCCTGATGTCCTACTCGGGCTTCGTGGCGGGCGAGGAACTGTACGAGGTCGCGAAGAACGGCGACCCGAAGGACGGCTCCTGGCTGATCCCGGCGACGAAGGCCGACGAGTACCCGGACGAGGTGTTCGTCCGGCACAAGGACGAGGACACGGGTGTGGAGGAGCGCGTGCGGTACGCGCCGGGCGCGTTCGTTTACCGCCTGTCGGGGCGCGACCGCCAGACGTCGGCCTCGTACTACACGCCGGAGTCGCTGACCCGGGTGACGGTCCAGCTCGCGTTGCAGCATCGCCTGGACCAGGACGACACGGTCACCGAGGCGCGCGAGATGCTGGACTGGAAGATCTGCGAGCCGGCGCTCGGCTCGGGCGCGTTCCTCAACGAGGCGATCAACCAGGTCGCGGCGGAGTACCTGCGGCGGCGTCAGGACGAGCTGGGCGTCGCCATCGACACGGAGAAGTACGCAGTCGAACTCCAGAAGGCCAAGGCGTACATCGCCCTGCACAACTCCTACGGCGTGGACTTGAACGACACGGCGGTGGAGCTGGCGGAGGTGTCGCTGTGGCTGAACACGATGCACCCGGGGATGGAGGCGCCGTGGTTCGGGCTGCATTTGCGGCGCGGCAACTCGCTGATCGGGGCCAGGCGTGAGGTCTATCCGGCGGAGCGGCTACGGAACCGGGGCTGGCTCGGGACCACCCCGGAGCGCTTCCCTCTGACGGAGGCCGCCAACGGCCTGCCGGTGACGGTGATCGAGCGCAAGACGCGAAGTGGTGAGGTCCAGCGCCTCAGGGAGAACGCGGTCCATCACTTCCTGCTGCCGGCGGCGGAGTGGGGCGCGGTAGCGGCCGAGAAGGAGGCCAAGGTACTGGCACCGGATCAGGCGAAGGCGTTGGCGGCTTGGAGGAAGGCCATCACCAGGCAGCCCACGGCCAGGCAGATCGAGCGCCTGCAGGGTCTGGCGAGGCGGGCGGAGTACCTATGGGGGCTGGTCATTCGCCGGCTGGAGATCTCCGAGCGAGAGATCTCGCGACGGATCGACGTGTGGGGCGCGGAGGACGGCTGGCTGCGCTCGCCCGAGTTCGCGGTGCCCAGGGAGAAGGTCAAGGCGGACCTGGAAGCGGTCGATACCCCGTACTGGCGTCTGAAGACGCTGATGGACGCGTGGTGCGCGCTGTGGTTCTGGCCGGTGCAGGAGGCTGCGCTTCTGGACGGTTCGCATGACTCGTATGCGCGGGCGGCGGAGGTAGCCTCGCAGTCAGCGGCATGGACCGTGTCGGCAGTCCCGGTCCCGGCCCAGTCGGGTGCGCCTACGCGGGAGACGTACGAGTCGGAGGACCTGTTCGGCGGGGTCGAAGTCGTCGAGGTCAAGTCGAAGCGCGCGCGGGGCGGCAGCCGTAGGGAACAGATCCGGGGCGAGCGCCGCCCGGTGATCCCGCTGGCCTCGCTGGATGACTGGCTGGACTTCGCTGAGTCGCTGCTGGGTACGCATGACGTGCCGGCGGACTCGCTGGTGTCCCAGTTCGACACGCTCGATGAGCTTGAGCGGTACGAGGACGAACTGCCCGAGTGGATGGGCATGGAGCGGTTCTACTCGCTGGAGTCGCGGTATCCGTGGGCAGCGGTCGCTCGAGATGTGGCCGAGCGACAGGGGTTCTTCCACTGGGAGCTGGAGTTCGGGCAGGTATTCCGCGCGCGGGGCGGGTTTGATCTGCAGGTGGGGAATCCGCCTTGGGTTCGGCCGAAATGGCAGGAGGACCTGATCCTGGCGGAATTGGAGCCGTGGTTCACGCTCGCGGAGAAGCCCAGTGTGGCGGACTGGCGTCTCCGAAAGGAAGAGGCGCTAAGCACACATGCCGACGGCCAAGTTTTTCTCTTGGGCGAGCTTGCCGCCCATACGGGAGCCGTTGCCATACTGAGCAGCCCGGCTGTATATCCGCTCCTTCTCGGTACGCAGAGCGATCTCTACCGAGCTTTCATGGCTCAAGTGTGGCGGCACATCGCACCGCATGGCAGCGTGGGTCTGCTCCACCCTGACACACACTTCGGCGGTGTACGCGAAGGTGTCATCCGGGCTGCCGCCTACCGGCATCTCCGGGTCCATGCCCACTTCGTAAACTCGGCGAACTGGGCCTTCGAAGATCTTGACCGCGGTTGGGAATTTGGTGTGCACATCTACGGCGCACCCCGGGAACCTGACTTTATGCACGTAAGTGAACTTCGGGGCGCCGAAGTTTTGCCTGATTCGCTGGCTCATGACGGGCAAGGTGCAATGCCTGGCATCAAGCACAACGGCTCGTGGGACGTTCGGCCGCACCGCGAACGCATAGTGCATGTGGATATGACGTTGCTAGAAAGTTGGCGAGCTCTGACGGGTGCAACAAGCGGAGCAGCACAGACACCACTGCTTTACCCAGTCCTGGTTGGCGAGCAAAGGGCGATCGAGGCGCTTGCCACGCATCGGAGCAGCCTAGCCGATTACCACCCTATGATCTCCAGCGGTTACCACGAAGGAAGCGCTAAAAAGAATGGGTTGATCCGCTGGAGTAACCAGGCCGTTTCTCAGCTCGGAGACGTCATCCTGCAAGGACCGCACTTTGCTTCTGCGCTTCCTTTCTCGAAACAGCCTAGGATTCCATGCAGAAGCAACAGAGACTGGGACCCACTGGTGGTAACGGAGCTTCCAGAAACGTGCGTTCCAGTGACGAACTATGCGCGCGCCACCGATGAGGCGACCTTCGTCGCAGCACAGGACACCTGGCGCGGGAGTCCGTTCACAACGGCTTTCAGGCTTGCCTGGCGAAGGATGATCCCCTTTAACACGAGCCGCAGCCTGCAGGCTGCCCTCATCCCGCCTGGCCCCGCCCACATTGACGCCGTCCACTCAATGGCCATGGCTGACAACAGGCTGACTGCCCTCAACGCAGGATTCTGGGCTTCATTGCCACTCGACTACCTCTTGCGCATCACTGGGAAAAGCGACCTCACGCCTGCCAATGCAAAGCAGTTGCCCGCTGCGGACCCGCAGCACCCTCTGGCCCCCGCCCTACTTCTGCGCACCCTCCGTCTGAACGCCCTCACCACCCACTACGCCTCCCTTTGGACGGAGCTGTTCGACCCTCTCTGGGCGGGCTATGAGGACTGGGCCAACCCCAACTGGCCTGGTCTGAACCCCCTCACCGCTGGCCTCAAGCCGACCTGGGAGTACACCACCCCGCTCCGCACCGAGTACGAGCGCCGGGCCGCGCTCGTCGAACTGGACGCCCTCGTCGCTGTCTGGCTTGGTATCACCGCCGATCAACTCGCCGGGATCTTCAAGTCCCGCTACCCGCAGCTCTACGACTACGAGTCAGCGACCTACTTCGACGTTAACGGCCGCAAGATCGCCGCGGACTTCAACACCTACGGTCACGGCCAGACCAAGCAGGACTACATTGACCTGCTGGCTCACCTTGAAAACCCGGAGACGACCCCGCCCCCAGCTGGCTACACCGCCCCCTTCTACAAGGCCGACCGCGAAGCCGAAATGCGCGCCGCGCACGCCCACTTCCAGGCCCGCCTGGACGAGGAGATCGCAGTTGGCCGCTGGACCCCGCCGGAGCCGGGCAACAGCTGAGCCAGCCAAGCAAAGGGCGCGGGAGCCGACGTACCGGCACCCGCGCCCACTCAGCCGCAAGCCGCTGCTGCCGAGACCGACGTATCGCTCAGCCATCCGCAGCGAACTCCACGAGCCTCACACCCCACGATGGCCGCCGCCTCCGCCCCGACACCGCCGGCCCCGCACGAATCCTCGCCGCTCGTCCCCACGGCTGGCCACCTACTGGTTCTCGCGCACACATTCGACCGCCGCTTTGCGCCACCAGAATGACCCGCACCGTCACACACTGCTTACCACCTTTGCGCATACAGTAACCAACTGCAAGCACTTGACCGCCGCGCCGCCGGGCCCCCGGTTCCCTCACTCCCCCTCCCCCGGGTCCCCCCTATCCCGACGGGGCATCAGGTAGCCTGCTGTCATACCACTTGTGATGAACTCATGAAGGAGCGCCCCTTTGGCAGGCGGAACGACTGGCCGCGGAAGCGCCTCCGGGGCTTTCGATCTCGACGCGGCCTTCCCGCCTCCGCGCAACCAGCAGGTCCGCTTCGAGTTCACCGACACCGGGATCAACGCCGATATCGAGGCCGAAGACGTCGGCGAGGCGCATCAGATCGAGTTTGATCCGGAGCTCATCGACGTCCAGCCCCGGTCCACGACGGTCGATCTTGTCATAAAGCGACTCTCGCGAGGGCAGATCGACCTGCAGCCCGACTTCCAGCGGCACTCGGGCGTCTGGAACGAGAGGTCGCAGAGCCGGCTAATTGAGTCGCTGCTGTTGCGGATCGCCCTGCCGACGATCTACGTTGCGCAGGAGGACGACGATTCTTGGTCCGTGGTGGACGGGGTTCAGCGTCTCTCGACCATCGTCCGGTTCGTACAGCCGGCGGCCGCGGGTCTCGAACGGCTGTATCTGTCCGACCTCGAGTACCTCACCACGTACAACGGGTGCCAGTTCGAGGATCTCCCCGGCCGGATGCAGACGCGCATCTCGGAGACCGAGCTGTCCCTGCTCGTCATCCGGAAGGGGACGCCCGAGGAAGCGAAGTTCAACATCTTCGCCCGTATCAACACGGGTGGGCAGCCCTTGAGCCGGCAGGAACTGCGGCACGCGCTGATTCCCGGCCCGGCTAGGAAGCTGCTCGCCGAGCTGGCGGGGAGCGAGGCCTTCCTGGAGGCGACGACCAGGAGTGTCTCCCCGACCCGCATGGCCGAGCGGGAACTCTGCCTGCGCTTCCTGGCCTTCTGGCTGAACCCTCCGGAGCGTTACACGACGCAGGACTTCGATGGCTTCCTCCGCAACGCAATGCACTCCATCAACCGGTTGTCGCCTGGCGCGCGCGGTGGCCTCGTGGACGAGTTCGAGTATGCGATGTCCGCTTGCCGCCGGGTGTTCGGGCGCCACGCGTTCCGGAAACAGGTCCGGGGAGCCAGCTTCCGCTATCCGATCAACAAGGCGCTGTTCGAGGTGCAGAGCGTGGTCCTGGCGCAGTGTGCGCCGGAGGAGATCGACGAGCTCGCGGTGCGTGCCGAGTTTGTACGGGACAAGTTCATGGACCTCGTGGACGAGCCGGAGTTCTTCGACTCCATCTCCTCCGGCACGGGTGACGCCGACAAGGTCAACTACCGCTTCCAGTCGATGAAGGACCTGATCCGCGAGGTGCTGCATGCTTGAGTCGCTCACGCTCACCAACTTCAAGGCATTCTCGCGGCAGCGGATCGGCCTGGCGCCCTTCACTCTGCTCACCGGCCTCAACTCCTCCGGGAAGAGTTCGGTGCTCCAGTCGTTGGCCCTGCTCCGGCAGTCCTACGAGTCGGGAGATCTGACGCCGGTCGGTGACACGGAGGCGGGTCTGCTGCTCAACGGGGAACTCGTGCAGCTCGGCACTGGCCAGGATGTGCGGTACGAGTTCTACGACGAGCACGGACCGCACATCAGTCTAGACGTGCAGGGGGACGGGGCGAGCACCCGGTGGTCGGCCACCTACGAGCAGGAGGCCGACCACCTGAAACTGCTCAAGGAGGAGAGCCAGGCGCCGCGAGACGCGGCCTCGCTGGCGGCGCTGCTCCCGACGCTGTTCGGGCCCGGGTTCCAGTACCTCAGGGCGGACCGTATCTCGCCGCAGGTCAGTTACCCGCGCTCGCATCACGCGGTGAGCAGCCGGGGCTTCCTCGGCCCGGAGGGTGAGCACACCGTCAACTATCTGAGGGCGCACCAGGATGACGAGGTGACCTCGAAGCAGTTGCGTATCAAGGATGCGGCCTCGTCCTCCCTGCTCGACCAGACACGGGCGTGGATGCAGAAGCTGTGCCCCGGCGTGAGCCTCGAAGCTTCGGGGATAGTCGGCACCGACACCGTGCGGCTGAGCTACACCTTCGGCTCCGGCGCCTCGCGCTCCAACGCTTACCGTCCGACGAACGTGGGCTTCGGGCTTACGTACGTACTGCCGATCGTGGTGGCGTGCCTGTCATCGAAGCCGGGATCGCTGATCCTACTGGAGAACCCGGAGGCTCACCTCCACCCGCAGGGCCAGACGTGGATGGCATATCTCGCCGGTGCGGCAGCGGCGGGCGAGGCGCAGATCGTCATGGAGACGCACAGCGACCATGTCCTGAACGGGCTTCGGCTGGAAGTCAAGAAGGGGCGGCTGCCGGCCGAAGCGTCGGCCGTGCACTATTTCCGGCGCGACGGCCAGACCTCCGAGGTCGTCAGCCCGGTGATCGCCTCCGACGGCACGCTCTCCGAGTGGCCCGTCGGCTTCTTCGACGAGTGGGAGAACTCACTCGACCAGCTTCTCGACTGACGGCACGACCGGACGTCAGGCCTGGGTTTCATCAAGCCCGAGGTCAGGCACGGACGTCGGCCGATTCAACGGCACGGATACAGACAGGGGTGGGGGGACGTGCCTCTTCTCGTTTTCATGAACGAACAGTCCTGTGCGTCCGAGGCGGACGCGGACAAAGTCGCCGACGGCATGCGGGCGTTCGTCTCCATGCTGAAGAAGCTCAGGGAGTGGCGGGACATCAGCCTCGCCACGCAGAGCCCCATCGGCGACACGGAGTTGGCGAGGGGCTACTACTACGCCCAGTGGCGGAACGACCGGCGGAACCGGGAGCAGCACCTGTTCATCCAGCGGATGCGCGACCGGTGCACCACCTTCGCCAAGGCCCTCCACGAGTCGGCGGCGCCCGAGCAGGGTGCGGTCAGGCACAGCCACAAGGGAGTCGAAGTCCAGGGTCTCGGCGCCGCGCAGATGTCGGACGGGCTGGCTCTAAGCCTGCCTGTCGACCCGTGCTGGGACGCGACCTGGCTCCGCCTCGACGTCGAGGAACTCGCGGAGGATGTGCGGTCCGGCGAGCTGAACCTGACCAACTACACAGACTGCGTACGGCATGCCTGCCGGGCGGACCATCTCGACGCACACGAGACGTGGGCCCGGACGGAAGGCCTGGACGCAGTGTCCAGCGGCGCCGAACTCTGGGCCCAGGCGGGGGATCTCTTCCCCAATCTGCAGTTCCTGCCACACGTGCGGGACCATCTGGAGAACCTCGATCCCCGATGGTTCAAGGGCACCAAGCGGCTGCTCCGCCAGCTCCAGGAGTCGGCCGCTGGCTGGGACCCGGTCACGTCACCGACCGGACCGCACTGGGAGGCCGCCCACATCCGGCCCGAGCACGAGGGCGCCCGGCGGAATCGTTGGTGGGACGACCTGGACGGCGTGAGCCGCTGCTTCGAACTGCACGGCAACATCAACACTGGAGCCGGGCGGATCTACTTCCGCTTGGTCCACGACGAGAAAGCGATCCGCATCGCCCACATCGGTCGGCATCTCTGACAGCGCAGTCCACCCACAGAGCCCCACACCCCGCTCGCCGGTGAAGAGACGAGGGAACATGACCAAACCGCACCACAGCCTGGGCGGCGAGGAGCCGTCCCGGGCCAGCTACCTGCTCGACGGCCGCCGGGTCCAGATCTCCGACCTGCTGCGGCATGGCCTGCTCAAGGAGGGGACGACCCTCACCTTCACTCGGCCACAGATCGGCGACAGCTACAAGGCCACGGTCACCGCCAAGGGCTGGCTCCGCCTGGAGAACGGCGAGGAAGCGCGCTCCCCCTCCCGGGCCGCCTACATAGCCGCCGGCGGGGGCGCCTTCGCCGGCTGGCACGCCTGGGTGCTGAGTGACGGCCGTTCTCTCTCCAGGCTAAGGCAGCAGCTGTTGGACATGTCGGCCTCTGAGGTCAACGCCCGTGGCAGGGAGCACTCAACGCCCAGATTGTTCCTGTCGCCCGCCGAGCGGCACGACCGGCTCAAGGCGGCCGCAGTACGGGCGGAGGCCGGCGAACCGCAGTCGATGTCCGTGCAGGAACTGCTGAGCTGGTGGGGGGCGACAGGACGTGGCGCGGTCAACGACCACATCGAGGCGGAACTCGCTAACCACGGCCTGGTCACCTCACCGGGCTTTGACAAGGTGCCGCTCACCGCGACCGTGCGACTGGTGAAAGAGGCAGCTGAAGAGGAGAAGGACGTCGACTCGGCCCCGGAGTCCTCCTTCAGGATGCTGACCGGCCTGCCCGCGGATGCCGCGTCGCCGGAGACAGGGCTGACCGTGGGCACGCTTCCCTCGGCGCTCGGGGACGCCGTGGTGAGCGTGAAGCCGACCGCCACCTTCGAGGAGGCGATCACGCTGATGACCCTCTACGACTTCTCACAGCTTCCCGTACTCACCAGCCCTCATAACCTGCGTGGTGCGGTCTCCTGGAAGTCCATTGCCAGGGCCTGGCACGCTGATCCGGACGCGCCGTTCTCCCACGCCGTCGTGGAGCCCCAGGTCGTCCGCTACGACCACGACCTGATAGATGTCCTCCCCATGCTGGCCGAGTCTGACTTCGTACTCGTGAAGGACCAGCACAACAAGATCGCCGGTATCGTCACGGCGGCCGATGTTGCCCAGGCCTACGGGGACCTCGCTAGCCACTTCCTAATGATCGGGGAGATGGACCGCAGGCTGCGGCAGATCATCGCAGGGACCTTCACGCTGGAGGAGGTCAGCGCCCTATGCGACCCGGACGGAGAGCGTGTCACCTCCTTCGGCGATCTCACGGTGGGCGACTACCTGCGCGTGCTCGAACACCCGGAGCGCTGGGAGCAGTTGGGCTGGCGTCTCCACCGGAAGACGTTCATCGACTGGCTGGAGGAGGTCCGGAAGATCCGCAACAACGTCATGCACTTCAACAGCAGCGACCCGCTGCCAAAGGCGGACGTGGACAAGATCCGTAACCTCAACAAGCTCCTGCGTGATTACGGCGAGTAGCTGTAGTCACCCTTACTACGGCACTGCACCGGACTGCGGATACGGCTGACCGCGCCTCTCGGCGTGGCGTGATGGACCGTTACGGGGTTCCGGGCGGCAGGATTTCGGCATTGAGAGAGCACTCCGTGCTTTCGGGCAAGGGCGCGGTCGTCAACCTGCCAGCTCCCCTGCCCAGGCCGAGATGCGGGCCACAATGCGTACTTCAAAGCCCGTCTCGACAAGGAGATCGCCCTCGGCCGCTAGACTCCGCCTGCGATTCGTGAGGCCTGAACATCATTCCTCACTGCGACGGTCGGCGCTTCCCTGGGGAAGCGCCGACCGTCGAGTGCAGCCGTGCAAGCTCACATCATCTCAAGCAACGCCGACCATGCTGCGGGGCTGACCTCCAGCACCGGCCCACCTTGAGCGACCCGCTTCGAGTCACGCACATGCACGGCAGTCGCCAGGAAGGCAACCTCAACGCACTCCCCACCCGCGCCGCTGCTGTAGCTACTCGTGAACCAACGCAGTTCCGAGCGAGGCTGGCAGCTCGCGTCTTCCGTGTTCATAGCTCTCCCAACAGCTTCTGCACGAATGCCAGTGACTCCGAGGGCGTCAGACCCTGGGCACGCAAGATGCCATACCGCTCCTCGAAACCCCGGACCACTGGCCGCTCACTGTAGAGGTGACTGTGCTCGTTCACCTCCACATAGGCGATCCTCTGCGCCTTGTCCGTCTCCATCAAGGTGAACGGGCCGCCCATTCCGGCATGTTGGCGACGATCGGTCGGCATGACCTGGATCTCGACGTTGCGCTGCTGACCGTACAAGAGCACCTGCTCCAGTTGCGCCCGCATCACCGCGCTCCCGCCAAGCGGCCGACGCAGAGTGCTCTCCTCGATGACGAAGCTGATCGTCGGCATGGGCCTGCGCGAGAACAACTCCTGGCGAGCCAACCGGGCAGCCACACGCTGATTCACGGTCTCCTCGTCAAGGAGCGGGCGCCACATCTCGAACACCACCCGCGCGTACTCCTCGACCTGCAACAACCCCGGCACAGCCTGGTTGGCATACACATGCAGCTCAACCGCCTCCGCCTCCACCTTCGCCGCGTCCCGGAAGAACGCCGGGTACCGAGCCCGCGCCACCTCCTCCTTCATCACCGTCAGCAACCCGCCGGCCTCCAGCACCGCATCCGCCCGGTCAATGAACTCCGGCCTGGGGATCCGCCGCCCGAGCTCCACCGAGGTGACCATGTCCTCGCCGTACCCGAGCTTCGCACCCAACTCCGCCCGCGTCAGCCCCTGACTCGTCCTCAGCAACCGCAACTGCTGCCCGAAGCACCGGAGGATGCCCGCCTCGCTCTCACCGTATGCCGCCATGGCGACCTCACCTCACCCACCCGCAGGGAGGCACCCGCCCGCGCCTCATCCCGCCGCAGGCGCCACACCGGTCCGTTACTCACAGCACATGTTATGGACACGCAGCGTCGCCGTGGCCCCAGTTCGCCCGGTTCCCCCGTAACGCCTACGAGCGTCCGCCCTCCCCTGTACAGCCCCGGGCTGTACACCCCCACCCACGTGTCCCGCCACGGTACCGGTCGCCTGACCACCCGCTAAGGTGGCGCCTCAAGGGGAGGACAGAGCGGCCGTTGCACCGCTCGCCGATTCATCGCGCGGAGACGGCAGCAGCGGTGCCCGCACGCCCGCAGCTCAGCCGACCGCGGAACAGCCAGGGGGGAACGCGCCATGACAGACGCGCCGACGCACGCTGCCGACACCGACACGGACGGAGCCGACGACGCCGCCGACCGGAAGGTCGTCGAGCAGGAGCAGGCCGAGATCAAGGACTTCGTCAAGGGCCTGAGCGCGGACGACATCAAGTCGGGCAACTGGTTCACCAAGCTCGCCGCCCACGCCATGAACTCGTACACCGAGAAGGTCGACTGGCAGTACTTCCAGGACCGGTACTCGGGTGTGCCCGCGGATGCCATCGTCGATCAGCGGATCAAGATGGCGGCCCGGTACGCGGCGCTCGAAGGAGGTCTCTCCGCCGGGGCCTACACGGCGACCGTCGCCGCCACCATCGGGAGCCTCGGGGGTGCCTCACCGGCGACCGTCCCCGCAGCCGTGGCGACCATGATGGTGGACATCGCGTTCACCACCCAGCTCCAGCTCCGCCTGGCCTACGACGTCTCCGTGCTCTACCGGGTCCCGCTCGACGTGCACGACCCCGAGGACCTGTGGAAGCTCATCCGCGTGGCCTTCACCATCAAGAGCGGCGAAGCGGCACGGGAAGGCGTGGCCAAGGCGGTCCCGGCCCTGGTGCGACCGCTGGTCAAGCGCTTCTACTCCGGATCGGCACTCACCGCGGGGAAGGCGCTCCCCGTCGTCGGCAAGCACCTCCTCCAGCGCAACGTCATCAAGATCGGCATCCCCCTGGTCGGGGTCCCCCTCGCCGTCCTGCTGAACCGCTACACCACGCTTCTCGCCGGCCGGCACGCGCGGGCCGTCTTCCGGAACGAGGCGCGGGTGATCGAAATCGCCGAGGGAATCAGCGAGCGCAGTCGGCACCCGCAGTTGATGCTGTGGGTCGCCTGGCTCGTCATCAGGGCGAACGCGAACGCCAAAATCGCCGACGACGAGGCGCTGCTGATGCGACATCTGGTGAGGCTGGTCCGAGAGCGGCACGAGGTGGTCGACGAACAGCTCGCGCACGTCATCGACATCGACCCCGCCGAGGTGTGGAAGCGCGTGGACGCCGAGCCGGGCGATCTCGGCGACGTCATCGACGCGGCGGAACGCGTGGCCACCGTGGACGGTGACGTCAACTCCCGTGAGAAGGCGGTCCTCGCGGAGCTTCGGGAGCGGTGCCGTCGGAGCTGACGCCGTCGTACGGCATCGCTCGCACGACGCTCACCCGCCGCAGCCCGGCGCTGTGTACAGCGGACCGCCGTACAGGCGTCGCTCCTGGTGGCACGCCCGACCCGGCCACAACGCTGGCCCCATGCACACGACGCTCTTCCCTCCCCCCGGCCCCACGGGGACCATCGAGTTCGCGATGTCGTTCACGTCGACCCCGCGAGGCGCCCGACTGGCGCGGCTGTTCGTCGCGCACTGCCTGGACGCCTGGGGCCACGCCTACGACTGCGAGGCCAACGAGACGCTGACGCTGATCACCGCCGAGCTGAGCGCGAACGCCGTACGGCACGGCCGGGTCCCCGGACGGGACTTCCATGTGCGGCTGACCACCGAAGCCGGCGGTGAACTGCGGCTGGAGGTGTCGGACACCCGTGGTGAGCGCCGTCCCTCCCGCGGACCCCGACGCCGAATCCGGCCGCGGTCTGCTCATCGTGACGGCGCTGGCCGACGAATGGGGCGTCACGGACCGCCGGGACGGCCCGGGCAAGACCGTCTGGGCGTCACTCAAGGCGGGCCGACCCCCGGCGGAGTCGACCGTGGCGGATCGGTGAGTCGATGTCAGCCGTCGCGGATACGCTGAGCCACGATCGTCCGCGGACGGTCGATCATCGTCCGTCCATGGACGCACGACACGACGGAGGAAGCATGATGCCCGCTCACCGGGACGTCCGCGAGCAGCGCTCGTGCAGGAGCGCGCACCTCGCGTCGTCGCCGTCCGCGCCGGCGTTTCCGCCGTACCGTGCATCGACTCGATAGGTTGCCCATGCCCGGCCGTCTGCTAGAACTCCACGTCGAGAACTTCCGCAGCCTGCGGGATGTGACCGTGCCGCTCGGTCCCCTCACCGTGCTGGTGGGCCCGAACGGCGCGGGCAAGTCCAATGTGCTGAAGGTCTTCGACTTCCTCGCCGACATCATCCGCACCGACCTCCAGCCGACGCTGGACTCGCACGGCGGGTTCGACGAGGTGGCCTTCTGGGGCGGGAGCAGGCCGCCGACCTCGATGCGCATCCAGCTGAAGGCCACCTGGACCAGCAATTCGACGCTCAAAGCGCCGGACGAGTACAACCTCGTCATCCGCCGCCGCTCCCTGCCGTCGAACCGGGAGGGCAGAGGGACGCGGTACACCCTGTCCCGTGAGGAGAGCTTCGCGTTCAAACGCAAGCAGGGACGCGGCCGGCGCATCACCATCTCCGGTGAGGAAGCTCGCGTCGTCGACGAACGGGCGGGACAGACGAAGGACAGCGGCAGCTTCGGTATCCGAAGGCTCAGCAGCGGTCTGTCCACGCTGCCCCGGCTCGGTCCCGCCGACGGCGGCGACGAGGTGACTCGGGTCGCGGACCGGCTGTCGTCGTTCCGGGTGTTCGATGTCGACGTGGCGGCAGCCCGTCAGCCGACACGGCTGCGCGGCGCGGACTTCGCCACGCTCTCCCCGCATGCCGAGAATCTGGCCGGATTCCTGATCCACCTGAGCGGCCGCGAGGAGATCTGGGACGATTTAGTCGCCGACGCCCGGACTGTCCTGCCGCAGTTGGAGAACATCGAGTTCGAGGAGGTCGGCGGATCTACAGACCAACTGACCGTCGTCCTGCGTGAACACGGCCTGCGCCGGCTCACCCCGCTCGCCGACGCCTCGTACGGCACGGTCCGTCTGTTGGGGCTGCTCGCCCTGCTGTACGACCCGAACCCGCCGGCGTTCACCTGCATCGAGGAGATCGACCACGGGCTGCACCCGCAAGCCCTGGAGCTCGTCGTGCAGCGGCTGCGCGAAGCCGCCGAGCGGACGCAGTTCATCGTGGCCACCCACTCCCCCGCGCTCGTCAACCGACTGCGACCGGAAGAGTTCGTGGTGTGCGACCGCGACGACGAGGGTGCGTCGATCATCCCCGCGCTGACCGTGGACGAGGTGAAGGCCATCGTCGAGGAGTCCGGCGAACAGCCCCTCGGAGAGCTGTGGTTCTCAGGTGTCCTCGGCGGCGACCTCACCGGAGGTGAGCTGTGACCCCGGGCGGGCGAGGGGCCGGCGCGCGGACGTCCAGGGGTCAGGCGCGGGGCGTCATCGTGCTGGCCGGTGAGGACCAGAACGACTGCCAGATCCTCGCCGAGCTGATACGGGCGCACCGGCCCGATCTGAGCGAGACCGCCAGACTGGTCCGCATCAACGACCCGGTGCGGCTGCGCAGGAAGTCCGGCGCGGAGCTGGCCGCCGCCGTGAAGACCCTGGCCGGGAAGGCCCGCGCGAAGGCCCTCCGGGAGCGCGCCGACCTGCTCGGCTTCGTCGTCCACGAGGACCTGGACGGGTACGCGGATGCCGGCTACGACCGGATCCGCAAGGCACTCGCCGACGAACTGGCCCGCCAGTGCCCGCAGTTCCGCACGGCTCTCGCGCTCGCCGCCTGGGAGAGCGAAAGCTGGTTGCTGCTGTTCCCGGACGCCTTTCCGCATGTGCGTCCGCGGTGGAAGGTGCCCGCGAAGCTCCTGGACAAGGACACCGGGCGTATCAGGGACGCCAAGGAGGAACTCAAGCGCGGGCTCGGCCTGCCGGTGTTCCGCGAGAGCGACGGCCCGGCGGTGGCCCGTGAGGCGCTCACCCGTCGGCTGATTCCGTCCCCGCGCGGCAGCAACCGCTCATACGACGACTTCGTGGGCGATCTCACAGGCTGGACCTGACCTTCGTACGTACTGCGCTCAGCCCGCTGCGAGCCCCAGCAGCCCCAGCGCCGTGCTGATCACGGTCAGCACGTTGTTCGCGTCGCCGCAGAAGGTCCTCAGTTTGTTGAGCATCGCGCCCGCCGCGCTGCGGTCCGGTTCCTGGGTGACCTGCTGGTCGCGGAGCACACCGAGCAGTGCCTCGCACGTCCCGGGGTCCGTGACCTTGTTCCGCTCCGCCGCGAGGGCGTCTGCGAGCTCGTTCATCGTCCGAGCCCAGCGGTCTGCGGTCTCGGGGGCCGAGGCGGCCACCATGCTCTGGCGGGAGTTCCTGGCGTTCGGCTGATTCTGGATGTTGCCGGCGGATCCGTGGTTGATGACTCCTGAGTTGTAGTTGCGGGCGGTCGGCTCGGTGTTCTCGGGCTCGGGCTCGTCCTCGAAATCGTCGTCGGGCGCGTCGTCACTGCGGCGGAGCAGGTTCACGGTGTGTCTCCTTGGGCCGGAGGTGTCCGGGTCATGGTGGTGGTGGAGTTGCGGGCACCGGGCTGGTTCTGCACGTCGCCCATGACGCCCGAGTTGATGACGCCGCTGTTCTGCAGGATGTACGTGGCCTGCTGCACGAAAGCGCTGATGTCGGCGTTGTGGTCCTTCAGGAACCCGAGAGCGGCGCGGAAGACGCAGCGCTGCATCCAGTCCACGTACCTGCGGGCGTCGTCGTACTGGAGCATGTCGTCCATGAAGTGCGAGGAGTACACCTCGCGCAGGCTCACCGGTCCCTCGCCCGGGTCCGTCGGCGGACGGCGTGAATGCAGGGGCGCTCGCAGGCGGTTGACGAGCGTGAAGACGTCCAGCAGCGCGTTGAACACCGTACGGGCGTGCCACGCGCCCCCGCCACGCCGCGCCGCCCTCATGCCGGTACGGAGCGTCGGGTGGACAGGGTTCATGACTTGCGAGCGCAGAGTGATGCGCAGGAAGTGGTGTTCGTAGGCGAAGCTCACGTATAGCGCTGCGACGAGTTCGCCGTCCCAGGACACGATCCTGGTGCACAGCATCCGACGGGCCTCTTTGGGAGCCGCGCTGGCGCCGTCCGCGCCAGTGCCTTGCCGGGCGAGGACGAGGAGGGACTCCCATTCGGCGTCGGTGATGTCCTTCCAGCGTTCGGCGGAGACGGCGGCCACGTCGAAGACGTCGAGTCTGTTGTCCGGGTGGTAGGCGGGCCGTTTGTCGAGCAGCTCCGTCAGTTCGCCTGCGACATGGCGGTGGAGTTCGTCGGGTGTGAAGTCGGTGAAGGCGCGGTCCTTCCTGCCGTGCACGATCTCCTCGACGCTGCGGAAGGTGCGGCGGACGATCTTCTCTTCCTCCGTCTCGTGGCGCTGGGCATCCTGGTCGTCCGCCGCCATGACGTCGATGCCGATGGAGTGGTCCGACCACAGAGTGCCGGCGCCCACGAGGTGGTGCAGGGGCTCTGTGCCGCCCCGCAGACGCAGTGCGTACGGCACCACGAGTCCATCGCGCTCGGGCGGCTCCCGGCGCAGCACGCGGCGGCGTCGGGGCCCCACCCACCAGCGGAGGTCGTGGACTGGGCGCCGGTCGGCCCAGCGCGCCCGGCGGAAACGCGCGTAGGCGTACAGGCGGTCCACGTAACACACGGCCCACGCACCGCCCACCAGGACGGGCAGCACCAGGGCGAAGCCCGTGATCCAGCCGGTGACGGCCGCGCCGGCCAGGACCATGGCGAGCAGCACCCGTCTGAGGAGGGTGAGGCTCTCCGCGGTGGCCGCGCTCTGCAGGACTGGGGTGAGGTGGAAGCCGTGCGGCGGGACGGGACGGCCCCGGGAGACACGGCGGCGCACCCACCGGACGTAGTCGTGGCCGAGGAACACCGGCCACTGGGTGTCCACCGGCCGCAGGTCCTCGACGACGGCCCGCAGCGCGCGTTCCCGCTTCTTCCGGTCGCGCCGGGTGAGGAAGATCCATGCCAGGCGCGGCGCGGCGGTCGCGTAGTGCGAGACCCAGCGTGCCAGCCTTTCGGCGTGGTCGTCACGCAGGTACGGGGCGGCGCAGAACCAGCCGGTCACGTCCGAGGTCTCCGGTCGGCGCGACTCCTTCTCCTCGCGAGAAGCCTCCTCCCTCGCAGGTCGGTCCGACACCAGGCCGTCGCCCGGCAGCGGCATGACCGGCTCCCTGCGCAAGGACGTCCACCGCGGCTTCCGCGGAGGCGATGGGGCGCTCGACTTCCTGTCCGGTTCTCCGGTGTTCTCCTCCACCCGCTCGAAATCGGTACCCAGTCCCAACGCGCACGCCCCCTCGGCTCCCCCACGGTGGAGACAGAGTGGTGGCTGAACGGCCGCCGCAGAAGGGGGCGAGTCACCCGGTGATGTGTTTCAGGCCATCGATATCGCCGAACCGGCGCCCGATTCCCCTACGTGATGCGCGGTCGGAGTTCAGGATTCGACCAGGTGGGTGCCGATGTCGGAGGTGGGCGTTATTTTTGACGCTGATCGTCACCATGCCTTCGCCTGTTGTCGCGGTGTCAGGCACGGGCGGTTGATGTAATCCGACTTGCCCGAAAGGTCCTCGTGAAGCCCACCCTGGCCGCCGCGCAGCTCCGCGGCAGTCTGACGCAGTACCTCACGACGACGTACGCGCTGGCCGACGAGGACACGCGGCTCGCGCTGGAGAGGTTCCTCGGGGATCCGGAGACGGGTATCTTCCGGGGGCCGTACCTGCGGATCAGGACGCCGTTCCACCCCGCCGGCGACGGGTGGCAGTCGGCGCTGGAGTGGCAGCCGTCGTTCACGCCGTGGCGGCACCAGGCGACGGCGTGGGAGCGGCTGAGCACGTACAAGGGCGCCGCCGAGCCGACACTCGTGACGACCGGCACCGGATCCGGCAAGACCGAGTCGTTCCTGATTCCCGTGCTCGATCACTGCCGGCGGCAGAAGGCGCTGGGGCGGCGCGGGGTGAAGGCCGTGCTGCTGTACCCGATGAACGCGCTCGCCACCGACCAGGCGGGCCGTATCGGCGACTACCTGGCGCAGCCCGAACTGGCGCAGGTGACGGCCGGTCTCTACATCGGCGACAAGCCGGACACGGACTTCCGGCGGGTGATGACGCGGCGCGAGGAGATGCGCCAGTCGCCGCCGGACGTGCTGATCACCAACTACAAGATGCTGGACCTGCTGCTGCAGCGGGCCGAGGACCGCCCGCTGTGGGAGGGCGCGGAACCCGCGTACGTGGTGCTGGACGAGTTCCACACCTACGACGGCGCGCAGGGCACCGACGTGGCGATGCTGCTGCGGCGGCTGGCGGCGGCCGTGGGCGCCTCGGAGCCGGGCCGGCCGCTCGGTGCCATCTGCCCGGTGGCGACCTCGGCGACCCTCGGCGAGGGCGGGGGCGACACCGGCGGCATCCTCACCGTCGCCGAGCAGGTGTTCGGGGTGCCGTTCGGTCCGGACTCGGTGGTCGGTGAGGAGCGGCTGAGCGCCGACGAGTTCGTCGGAGACATCGACTACGAGTTGCCGGAGCCTCCCGGACCGAAGGAGGTCATCGAGGTCTCGGGCGGGCCGGGCGTGGAGTCCGACCCGGACCGGCTCGACCTCGATGGGCTCGCCGAGCGGCTCCTGGGGCGGCGCGGCATGGGCGTCTTCCAGATCGGACGGCTGCTGAAGAAGCACGACTTCACCCACGGTGTGCTCGCGCTGCTGAACGGCGAGCCGCTCGACGAGTGGGGGCTGCGGGACCTTATGGCCCGCTTCGGGTACGCGTGGGCACGCACCGCGCGGGAGAACCCGCGGCTCGCGCTGGAGGCCTTGTCCCGGTTCGTGGCGCTGCTGTCGTCCGCGCGGGACCCGGAGTCCGACGAGCGCAGGCCGCGTCCGCTGCTGCACATCGAGGCGCACTTGTGGGTGCGGCCGGTGGGGCGGGTGCTCAGCGGGGTGAGCGGCCGGCCGGAGTTCCGCTGGTACGAGGACGAGCGGGCCCTCGCGCGGCGTTCCGCGCTGACCGTGGCCCCCATGTCCGAGGACCTGTCCGACAGCGACGAATGGCCGACGGCGGACTCCCGGCGGCCGCAGGCGCTGCCCGGTTCCGACACCGTTCAGCGGCCGGCGCAGACTCATCTGCCCGCGATCTACTGCCGCGTGTGCGGCCGGTCGGGCTGGGCGGCGCTGTCCCCGGAGGCCGATCCGCAGAAACTGGAGACCAGCCCGCCGAAGATCTGGTCGGCGTCCGTCGGACGGGACAAGCGGCGGCTGCGGTACTTCATCTCGGCGACCCCGGCCGAGGCGAGGGACGCTCTCGCGGCGCTCACCGGCGCCGCGTCGAAGCAGGCGGGCGGCGTCGATCCGATGTCCGTGGTGGTGCTGGACGGGACGCAGGGCAGCTATCGCCTGCCCGTCGCCGAGGACGGGGAGGGCCTGCAGGACGCCTGGTTCGCGCGGGCCGTCCTGGACAAGAAGACCGCCGACCAGGCCGCCAAGGACGACACCTGCCCGGCCTGCGGCACGGACAACGGCATCAGGTTCCTCGGTACCGCGCTCGCCGCGCTGGCCTCCGCCACCGTCACCCAGCTGTTCACCGGCGGCCACGAGATCGCGCTGGCGCCGGAGGAACGCAAGACGCTGCTGTTCAACGACTCCACGCAGGACGCGGCGCACCGGGCCGGTTATGTCGCCAACGCCTCGTACAAGTTCTCGCTGCGCTCGCTGCTGGCGCACCAACTGGATGACACCGGTGCGCCGGTTCCGCTCAACGACCTCATCGGCGACGTCCTGGACTCCGTGGACGACCCGCAGACGCTGGCCGCGGTCGTCCCGCCGGACGTGCACGACGAACCGGGCGTGGACCGGCTCCTGTCGGGGCGCGGCACCGGGGACGCGCGGACCTGGAAGCTCATCGGCGAACGGCTCGCCTTCGCGGCCGTCATGGAGTTCGGGCTGCGGTCGCGGCTCGGGCGCACCCTGGAGCTGACCCGGACCACGGCCGCGGAAGTGGTGATCGCCGAACCGGACCGGATCGTCGCGCTCGCCCGTGACCTGCACCTCACGCTGCCAGGACAGCTGGGGCTGGACGGCGGCCTGCCCACGCCCGAGCGGTATCTGGCGTACGTGCGGGGGCTGCTGGAGCGGATGCGGCTGCGCGGCGGCGTGCGGCACCGGTGGCTGGACACCTGGATCAGGGAAGCGGGCGTCAACCAGTACCTGATCTCCGGACAGCGGCCGGAGGGGATGCCTGCCTTCCCCGAGGGGTACGTGGCACCGCCGAGGTTCCTGCTCGCCGGCCCCAAGGAGAAGACGAAGTTCGACACGATCACCGGTCGCGGCAACTGGTACCAGGACTGGACAGGGCGCTGCCTCGGCCTGGACCCGGCGCAGGCGACCGAGTACCTGCGCAGACTGCTGCCGGTTCTCGCGGACGAGGGCGTGCTGTCGGCGCGCACCGCCAAGGACCGCACGAGCCGCGTCTACGGGCTGCAGCCGGGGCACATCCACGTGCGGCTGCTGGCGGACGACCTGGTCAACAAGGCGTTCGTGTCCTGCGAGGAGTGCGGGTGGCAGCAGGTGGTGCCGCCCGAGCGGCGCACCCGCTGGTACGGGCACCCCTGCCCGCGCTGGCGCTGCACCGGCCTCCTCACCCCTCCCCAGTACGGCATGTCGTCGTCCGGGGCGGGCAGCGGCGGCTTCGGCGGGAAGCTGGCGCGTGACTACCGGGCCGACTACTACCGCCGTCTGTATCTGACCGGCGGTACCTACCGGGTCGTCACGGCCGAGCACACCGGCATGCTGACCCGGCCCGAACGGGAGCGCGTGGAGCGGACGTTCCGGCAGGGCACCCACTACACCGATCCCAACGTGCTCTCCTGCACGCCCACCCTGGAACTGGGCATCGACATCGGCGACCTGTCGGCGGTGCTGCTCGGCTCGCTGCCCGGCGGCCCGGCGAACTACGTGCAGCGCGCCGGACGCGCCGGACGCCGGACCGGCAACGCCCTGGTGGTCGCCTTCGGCGGGCGCCGGGCCCGCGACCGGTACTACCTCGACGACCCGACCGAGATGATCGCCGGTGACATCGTGCCGCCGGGCTGCTACCTGTCGGCCGTCGAGATCCTGCGCCGCCAGTACACGGCGCACCTGCTGGACCGGGCGGCCCGCGGCGAGCTGACGACGGCGGACGGCGAGCCGCTCATGCCGGTGCCGCGCCTGTCGTCGGCGCTGTTCGGCACGACCGGCTGGTGCCAGGACCTGTCCGAGGCGGCGCTCACCCACGGGGCGCGGCTGGTGGAGGAGTTCCTGGCGCTGTTCCCGCAGGCGCCCGGCGGCCCGGACGACGACCGAGGGGTGTCCGCGCACGCCGCTGACGAACTGCGCGCCTACGCCACCGGCGGCATCGCGCGCGCCCTGCAGGAGGCCGAGGAAGAGTGGACGGTGCGCCGCGAGGAGCTGCGCCGCCGCATCGCCGCCATCGACACCGCCGTGGACGGGCTGCTCGCCGAGGACCGCGAGCAGGGCGCCGAGCGGCGTGAGCTGCTCGCGGAACGGCGTGCCACGGGCGAGCTGCTGCGTCAGCTGAGCCAGGCCAGTGCGCACGGCGCCCTCGTCGAGCTGGGTCTGTTGCCCAACTACAGCCTCACCGACACGACGACGTCGCTGGAGGCCACGCTCTACTGGAAGGAGGCCGCCGGTGACGACGAGGGCCCGGAGGCCCCGGAGGGCGACGACGAACGCCGGGAGTGGGTGTACCGCAGCGAGGTGCGCGACTACGAGCGTTCCCGCAAGCTGGCCCTGACCGAACTCGCGCCTGGCAACAGCTTCTACGTCAACGGCTACCGGCACGTCGTGCGCGCCCTCGACATCGGCAGCCCCGAGCGGCGTGCCTGGGCGGTGTGGCGTCTCTGCCCGGCCTGCGGGTACGCGCGCACGCACGGCGATCCGAAGAACGACACCTCACCGTGCCCCCGGTGCGGTTCCCGGGAGATCGCCGACGCGGGATGCGTGCACCACGTGCTGGAGCCCCGGCGCGTGATGTCCCGGGACAAGCGGGACGACGCCCGGGTGCGGGACGACCGTGACGAACGGGACCGGAGGCGGTACGCGGTCCTCACCACGGTCGACATCGACCCCGCGCATCTGGCGGCCGGATCGTGGCGGCACGACACCGCGGTCTTCGGCGCCGACTTCACGCGCAAGGCCGTCGTCCGCACCCTGAACCTCGGGGTCGACCGGCAGGACGGCAGCAGCACGGTTCCGCTGGCCGGTTACGACGTGCGCCTGAACCCGTTCTACGTGTGCGCCAGTTGTGGTGGGGCGACGGCCGACGGGCGGCCGGTCGTCGACCAGTCGCAGCACGCGCTCACCGCCTCCCTTGCCCGCTCCACGCGTGCGAGCGCCCACCACCAGCTGTGGTGCCCGCGCCGACGGCTGCGCGGCAGCGGGGAGGAACAGGGGGCCGGTCTGGACGTGCCGCTGCTGCTGGCGCACGAGCTGACGACGGAGGCCGTCCGCATCCTGCTGCCGGCGTCCGTGGCGCGGGCCAAGGAGCGGCTGGCCTCGTTCACCGCCGCGCTGTTCGCGGGCATAGCGGCCCGCTACGGCGGCGATCCCGACCACATCGAGATCACCGCCGCGTCCATGCCGGACGGGGAGGACCGCGACTGGCCGCGCCGGTTCCTCGTGGTGTACGACCGGCTGCCCGGCGGCACCGGCTACCTGCACCGCCTGGCGACCTCCGACGGCTTCCGCGAGGTCCTGCTGAAGGCCCGTGAGGTGATCGAGGGCTGCGGCTGCCTGGAGAAAGGGCTCGACGGCTGCCACCGCTGCCTGCTGCGCCGCGTGCCTCCGGCCGACTACGACAAGGTCAGCCGCAACGAGGTCCGGCAGATGCTGGACGAGCTGCTCGGCGCGGACGGCGAACGCTGGCGCACCTCGCCCGTCGCCACCACCCAGCACATCCCCATGCACCGGCAGGCCGAGAGCGACCTCGAAGTGCTGTTCATCGACACGCTGCGAGAGTGGGCCGGGCTGCCCGAGAGCCGGGCCAGCGGCGACGCCTACATAACGCCGGCCGGCACCCACGCCCTGGACCTGCGGCTGACCGCCGCCGACGGCACCACGCTGAGCTGGCGGGTGTCGCAGCAACGCGTCTTCGACGGCACCCGTCCCGACGTCCTGTTCGAACGGGTCGACGCCCCAGGCCCGCGCGTGGCGGTCTACCTGGACGGCTACGAGTTCCACGCCGGCCGGGAGCACAACCGGGTCGGAGACGACGCCGACAAGCGCACGCGGCTGCGCGCGGAAGGACTCAGGGTCTTCCAGCTCACCTACAGCGACGTGAAGGAGTGGCAGCGCCGCGTCCGGGACACCGGCCACGCGGGCGCCGGCCCGGCCGACCCGGTGTGGGAGCCGTACGGCGACCAGGCCCGCGGCAGGGCCCGCGACTACTACGCCAAGGTGTGGAACGGCCTGCCCGGTGAGCTCGCGGAGACGGTCTGGGTCAATCCGGCCGTGCAGCTCGTGGAATATCTGCGCCGACCGGACGCGAAGCGCTGGCAGTGGCGGGCTGAGGCGGCCCTGGCGGGCTTCATGGGAGCCGGGGCCCGCCCCGTCCCGCTGCTGCCGGACGTACTGGGCGAGCAGATCATCGCGGCGCTGCGCGGCGGAACACCCGCTGGGCCACGCGGCGCGGTCCAGCTGTTCACGGTCACCGACCACTCGGGACTGCCGTTGGTGTTCGCCGCGGACGGCCGGGCCAAGCGCCCCGCGTGGACCAGCATCGTCCTGCTCGACGACGCACCCGGCGTCCACGTCCACGAGGAGGCGCACAAGCGCCGCTGGCGGGCCTGGCTGTTCTGGTCCAACCTGCTCCAGTTCCTGGACACCGGCGGCGGCGACGCCGTCCAGCTCACGACCGGCCGTCTCGCCGGGTTCCCCGTCGAGACCCTGGCGGTCACCGGCGGCAGCGGCGTCCTGGAAAGCGTGCGCGCGACGCTCGCGGTCACCGCGGCCGGCGACGGCAGGCCCGCACAGGCCGAGCCCGCCGCCCCTTCGCCACAGGCGCCGGCCACCACGGAGGAGCCCGCGGCGGGCGTCGTGCCGCCCGCCAGGGACACGGCATGGGACCGGATCATCGAGTACCTCGACCCGGACGAGCCCGGCCTGCTCGCGCTGGCCGAGTCCCTGGCCGCGCGCGGCGTGCGGATTCCCGAGGACGGCTACGAGCTCGACGAGAACGGCTGGCTGGCCGAGTTGGCGTGGCCGGACGCGCGCGTGGGTGTCGTCCTCGCTCCCCGCCCGCCGGAGGGCGAGGACGCCGATCCGGAGGCACTCGACCGCGACCGTGCGTTCGCCGCGGCCGGCTGGGAGGTGCGCCCCGCCACCGGCTGGACCGCCGACGACATCGCCGACCGCCTCGGCGGGGCGCCACCGTCCGGCGGCCGGGAACGTCCCGGCCGACCTGACGGCACCACCACGGACAATGGACAGGAAGAGCGACCGTGACCGGCAAGAACGTGACACTGCGCCTGCTCGACAAGGCGGACCGGGAGATCCTCAAGCTCCCCCGCCCGGTCAAGGGTGCCATCTACGACTTCCAGCACAAGTTCAAGACCAACCCCGACTCGGCGGGACTACGTCTCAAGCAGTTGCAGGGCCACGACAAGCTGCACTCGGCACGAGTCAACGACGAATATCGCGCGCTGCTCCTGCGCCTGGCCGACGACGACTGGCTGATCGTCTCGGTCAAGCACCGCAAGGACGTCTACGAGCACCTGGACCGGCTCACGTACTCGGTCAACCGCGTCACGGGCGGCATCGAGTACGTGGACCTGCAGGTCGTGCAGGAGGAGGTGCTCAGTCCCGCGGCCCCGCAGGCCACCGCACCCACCGAGCCTGTCCGTCCCGCCGAGCCAACCGCTCCGCGGCCGCTGTTCGCGAAGTGGTCGGAACAGCAGCTCACCGACCTGGGTGTGGCCCCGTCGCTGGTCCCGGTCATCGCCGCGCTGACCACCGAGGACCAGCTCCTCGGGCTCGTCGAGTACGCGCCGCAGCTCACCGGCGAGGTGCTGCTGGCGCTGTACGACGGCAAGGAGTACGACGACGTCCTCGAACAGGTCACCGCCCCGGTCGCGGCGCCGGAACCGGTGGACCCGGAGGACTTCCAGGCTGCCGTCGAACGTCCCGCCACCATCGTCACCACGACCGACGAGGCGCTGCGCGAGGCGCTGGAGGGTGAGGACTTCGGGCGCTGGAAGGTCTTCCTGCACCCCACCCAGGCCAAGCTGGTCACGCGGGACTACAGCGGTCCGGCGCGCGTGGGCGGCGGGCCCGGCACCGGCAAGACGATCGTGGCCCTGCACCGGGTCAAGCACCTGGTCGAGCGGCTCCCCGCCGGCCGGACCAAGCCGGTCCTGCTGACCACCTACAACAAGAACCTCGCGGCGGACCTGCGTTCACGGCTTCTCGCCCTGGGCGGCGAGAACCTGCTGTCGCGTGTCGAGATCAGCCATGTCGACCAGCTGGCGCTGCGTACCGTCCGGGAGGCGGAGCCAGGCAATCGCAAGCGCATCATCGACGAGGCCCAGGCGGTCCGGGAATGGCGCTCGCTCCTGGACGAACTCGCCGAGGACGGCTGGGACGCGGAGTTCCTGCACGACGAATGGACCCAGGTGATCCTCGGCCAGGCCGTCACCTCCCGCACCGACTACTTCCGGGCACGCCGCGCCGGACGCGGACGCACCGTCAGCCGGTCCGAACGCGCCGAGATCTGGCAGCTCGCCGAGCGCTTC
This sequence comes from Streptomyces sp. NPDC022910, assembly GCF_055561075.1. Classification (NCBI taxonomy): domain Bacteria; kingdom Bacillati; phylum Actinomycetota; class Actinomycetes; order Kitasatosporales; family Streptomycetaceae; genus Streptomyces; species Streptomyces sp. NPDC022910. The sequence continues at coordinate 2,127 of NZ_JBVHHL010000050.1, read as the reverse complement.
ACCCAGCGCCTGGACCGGCTCGAAGTACAGACCTGGGACCAGGTCGCGGAGCGGGCGGCTCAGCTGGAATCAGAGCGCGCCCGGCGTATCCAGGCCATCGACCGTCAGCGGGAGGAAGCGGGCGGCCTCGACAACGTTCACATGGCCGACGGTTCGGGCGGCTGGCTGCGCTACCGGTACCGGCACATCGTGGTGGACGAGGCTCAGGACCTGCGGCCCGCCCACTGGAAGATGCTGCGCGCGATGACCGCTCCGGACCGCAACGACCTCTTCCTGGTCGGCGACACCCACCAGCGCATCTACAAGAACCAGGTGACCCTCGGCAGCCTCGGCATCAACATCCGCGGCCGGTCGTCGAAGCTGTCGCTGAGCTACCGAACCACCCGGCAGATCCTGCGCTCCGCGCTGAACGTGCTCGGCGACGAGACGTACGACGACCTCGACGGCAGCAGCGAGACGCTGGCCGGGTACCGGTCCGTGCTCAGCGGCGCCGTGCCCGACCTGCACCCGTCGAGTGACTGGGCCGAGGAACGCGAGGCGATCGCCGCGCTGATCGAATCCTGGGGTCAGGTGCCGCACGAGCAGATCGCCATCGCCGTGCCCACCAACCAGATGGCGAGTGAAACCGCGTACACACTCGCCCAGCACGGCATCAGGGCGCTGGAGATCGGCCCGGACGGACCCCGCGGCGACAGCGGCGTCCACATCGGCACGATGTTCCGTTTCAAGGGGCTCGAGTACCAGCGCATGATCATCGCCGGCGTGGCCGACGGGCTGGTGCCACGTGCGAGCGTCCAGCAGCGACGAACCACGGACCCGGCGCGCTACCGGACGGAGCTGCAGCGCGCCCGGTCCCTGCTCTTCGTGGCGGCCACGCGCGCCCGCGACAGCCTCGACGTCTTCTGGCACGGGGAGCCGAGCCCGTTCCTGGAGGAACTGATCCGGGTACGGCCGCCGGTCGCGGCGTGACCGGCCTCTGGGATCGTGCCGCGGTTCGCTTCGGTCAACGCGGCATGACCGGCCCCTGAGGCACGAGGAACGGCAGCCGAGGATCCTCCGGCGGCACCCTGCGGGTCGCAAGGGCCGGATCTGGGTCCGGCAGGTACGGGGCGAGGGCCGCGTACACGTCCGCCGCCCGGCTGGGACGGTCCTCGGGGCGCTTGGCGAGCAGTGCGTGCAGCAGGTCCTGCAGAGCGGCCGGGGCATCGACGCCGTGGTCGGCCAGCCGCGGCGGAGACGCGGTGAGGTGCCGGGTCACGAGTTCGGCGGGGCCCTCACCGCGGAAGGGAGGGTGTCCGGTGAGCATGTGGTGCAGCAGGCACCCCACCGCGTACAGGTCGCTGCGGCCGTCCAGCGGCTGTTCGCCAGCCAGGAGTTCAGGCGAGGCATAGGACACGTTGCCGAGCGTTTCACCCGTCATGGTGAGCCGCGGGTCGGTGTCCGACAGGACCTTCACAAGACCGAAGTCGAGGATCTTCACCAGCCCACTGGTGCTTACCATGACGTTCTGCGGCTTGAGGTCGCGGTGCACGAGGCCGGCCGCATGTGCGGCGGACAGACCTGAACACAGCTGCGCGGCTGCCGAGACCGCGGCGGGCACGGGCAGGAGCCCGTCGTCGGCGCCGTCGATGACGTTGTCAAGGGTCGTGCCGTCGACGAGCTGCATCACCAGACAGCAGACGTCATCGGTGACGGCCGCGTCGTACACGGTCGTGATGTTGGCGTGGTCGAGACGAGCGGCAGCCTTGGCCTCCCTCTCGAAGCGCGCCAGGGCGGTGTGGCGCCAGTCGGGGAGAGCCAGAAGATCCGCGGCGACGGTCTTCACCGCGACAGGGCGCTCCAGATACACGTCCGTGCCCTGCCAGACGTGCCCCATCGCCCCTCTGCCCAGCATCCGGTCCAGCCGGTACCTGCTGCGCAGAACCTTGCCTGCGGCGAACTGCTCCACGTTCTCTTCCTTCGATGAGCCCCAGCGGTATGTCAGTGCACGGACTGCCTGGCCGGAGGCCCTGCCCTTGCCGAAAACCTCATGCTCTGAGGTGCCCCGAAGTTTCCGGACAGGGACCCAATAGGATCTCTACGTAAGGAAACGAGAGGCAAGACGTGGCACCACCCAGTAAGTACTCG
>NZ_JBVHHL010000049.1:0-57878 GCF_055561075.1 Streptomyces sp. NPDC022910 | reverse complement strand
CCTCGTGAGCGGAGTGACGAAGCTTCGCTTTAGGGGGACGCGGCGCAACGAGAGGCGGCCTCCCCACCCCATCCACAGGTCTTGACAATTACTCCTCGGCACTGCCGGGGCACCACGCGGCCACGCTGGCCGTGCCGGACCGCCTGTGAGTGCTGACGTCTGGCACCGTTGATGTCACTGGTGGATGTCAGAACGGCGCAACCGCATGCGACCGCTGGCACGATGGTTCCGTGGTTGACCTGGAGCGCATCAAAGCAGAGACCGTGGCGTACTTCCGAGCACTCGATGAAGCTGCCACTCTGCGGCGCCACTTCCGCCACGCGGACGGGGAGGACGGCTTGTGGTACCTCGAGGCCGTACCCGACCGCGGCGAGCTGATCGTCATCAGGCAAGCCGAGCTGACTTCGGCCGGTCAACTCCACCGGTACAGCTGGGAGCACTTGGAGGACGAGCACGGCGGCCTGACGGACCAGGCGATCGATCTTGAAGAAGATCTACTGGAGGCCATCCCGGCTGGAGAGTTCCAGCGGGTGTGGACTCGGTGAGCGCGCCGAACAACCACTTCAGGAGCGAGGTTGGGCGGTCACGGGACTGACCTGCGGGTTCCCTGGTTTGGCGCAGTGCGGCCCTCCCGCCCGCTCCGTGCCCCGATTCCCCGTGAGTCCCCGCCCGTTCTGGCACAAAGTGGCACGGCCCGTGGGCTCCGCCATGCCTGCGCCTACTCTCTAGATCATGGAGGACTCGGAAGCCTTTCGCGCAGCGGTCAGAGAACGTGTGGCGGCCATGCTGAACAGCGATGCTTCACCGTACGAACTGGCGTTGGAAGGGTGGATTCAACTGGTCGTCGCAACACCTGATCACGGAGGTGTTGCGTGGGAATTCCGCGCGTGGGCGCGCGTCGGCGCAGCGCGGGCGAAGCGGGCCGGAGGCAGGAGCGGCGCCCGCGGCGGAGCCGGGAGCGCGCCCGGCGGACGCGCCCGCGGCGGAGCCGGGAGCGCGCCCGGCGGAGCGGAGCGTGCGGGATACGAGGTCATCGACCTCACCCGCGAATCGCTGCGCGACGGTGTTGCACGGCTCACCGGCGGCAAAGGCGTCGACGTCGTCCTCGACGGCGTGGCCGGGTCGATCACCGGCCAGGCGCTGGGAGCACTCGCCAGGGGCGGAAACCTGATCAGCATCGGCTACTCGGCCCGGTATGCAGGCCGACATCAACGTCACCGACCTGATCTGGAAGGCGGCCCAGGTACGCGGCTTCCAGTTCGCCCTCTTCACCCAGGAGCAGATCAACACGACCAACGCCACACTGCTGGACCTGGTCGCCCGCAAGGAGATCACTCCGCTTGTCGACCGTGTCTTCCCCCTCGAGCAGGCGGCCGAGGCGCAGCGCCACCTCATCGAGGGCGGACCCTTCGGCCGGGTGCTGCTCAGCCTGTGACCCATCACGCCACGATCCCGGCCGGGCGGCGAGGCCTGCAGGGCTCCGACCAAACCGGCCGAAGCCGGGATCAGCACTCGCTGTCCGTGGCGAAGAGCGGAAGTGTCCCGGTCAGCTCAAGCACGCGGTCCACTACGGGACTGGTCGCCCGTATGGTCACTGTCCTGCCCTTCCGTAACGCCACTTGGCGGACGGCGAGCAGGACGTTCAGGCTGGAACAGTCCCAGAACGTGACCTCCTTGAGGTCGAGATCCATTCCCCGGACAGAACGGCTGAGGGCGCTGATCAGGGAGCGCCTGAGCACGTCCTCGACGTCGCAGTCGATCGCGCCACGCAGAATCACGACCATCCTGTCGCCGTCGGGACGGCTGCTGATGGTCATAAGGCTGGGCACGCTCGCGGCCACAGCGGCTTGGCGCGGGTCTTCCCCCATCGGAACACGTCGCTGCATACACGAAATCTATGTCATGCGTTCAAGCGAGGCCAAGGGCGAACCATAGGATGGAGGCCATGGTTGGAGTGCCTGAATCTCACAGCGGATGGACGTTCCTCACCAACCACGCACGTGTGCTGGCGGCCATCGCCGATGACCCGAACGTCCGCATCCGCGACATCGCCGCTCACTGCCGGCTCACTGAACGCGCTGTCCAGCGGATCATCGCCGATCTTGAGCAGGACGGTTACCTGTCCCACACGCGTGAGGGACGCACGAACACGTACCGCATCGAGCCAGGGAAAGTACTGCGGCACCCGGCTGAAGCCGGTCTCACCGTGGCCTCCCTGCTCTCCCTGCTCGTCCAGGACGAAGCGGACCGCGGCACGCATTCGGCCATGCGGGCCGACGCACAGCAGTAACGCCGCGTCCCCTTGAGCGCAGTCGCCGGGCTCTGCACGTCGAAGTCAGTTCGGACGCGAAGGGCGGGCCCAGGCGCATGGGTGCAAGTGGCTCTCACCATCGTCCACAGGCTGTGGAACGAGCCCGGACACCTGCCGGCAGCGCCCGGGGTCGGGGTGCGCGGCTCTCAGTCGCGGGTCGGCAGTTGCCTTCTGCCGAGCAGGAGAAGCGTCGCGCCACCGATCACGACCAGGGCGATGGCCGTACCCGCGATGATCGGGGTCGCACTCGACGCGCCCGTCTCGGCGAGGTTGGTGTCCGTGGGCGCCGTGCCGCCCACCGTCGCCGGGCTGGGCTCACTGAGCGTCTGTGTCGTCAGGGCGCCCGTCCTGCTCTCGGTCTTGCAGTCGAGGACGCCCTTGAACCACTTCTCGTAGCCGCCCGGACCCTTGATCGTGAAGTCGTAGGCCTGGTCCTCCTGCAACGGGATCGTCACCGTCTGTGTCTTCCCCGCCGGGATACTGTGCGAAATTCCCATCAGGGTGAAGGTGAACGCCTTGTCGCCTTTGTTCTCCGTGGTGATGTCGACGGCGTCCTTGGCACAGTTCTTCTCGGCCGACAGCCCGGGTATCGCGCCCGTCACGGCCCAGTTCGCCGTCGCCGTCGCCGAGACCGTCGACTCGCTGGAGCCGGCGAGTATCTGCGTCTGGCTGCGCGTCTCGGAGGCGAAGGCCCGGCCGACCGGCACCGTGGTCGACGCCTGCACGGTCAGCTCGGCCGAACCGTCCTGTGCCTTCTTGGGCACCTGGACGTAGATCCGGCTTCCGTCCGCGGCGGACGTGACCTCCTTCCCGTCCTTGTCGACGATCTTGACACCGGACGTCGCGGCGTCCGCGGGCGGTGTCACCGTGACGCCGTCGGCGTTCGTGTGCACCGTGATCGGGCCGAGCCGCTCGCCTGGGTGGCCCGAGACGGCGGGCGGGTCCAGGGTCAGGGACGCCGCGGGCTCAGGAAGGTTCCGGGCGTGCTTCTCCAGGTAGTCCGCGAGCTTCTCCGCCTGGGGGTCGACCGCGTCCACGTCGGCGCCGTCCGAGTAGCGCCAGATCGCCACCTGGGTGCCGGCCGCAGCGTCCTGCTCCGTGAGGCCCTTGGCACCGGCCTCGGCCGCCAGTGCCGCCAGGTCGTTCACCTGCGGGTAGGAGTTGCGCAGGATCCAACGGATCTTGCCGGCGTTCTTGTTACCGTCCAGGGAGGTGCCGCTCCAGGACGTCTCGTGGTATTTGGCCTCCTTCTGCGCCGGGTTGTGGATGTCTGTGCAGTACGTCTGCAGGGTGCCGCCGTTGTCGACGGACATCTCGAACAGACCCGCGGACACCTGCTCGTCCGTGCCGCCGTCGTGGACGACGGCGGCCCCGTACGTCTTGAGGCCGCCCATGGTCGCGGTCGCCCCACCCTCGCTCTGCGGTCTCCCGTCGGCGACCGCCACGCCCGCAGTGGCCATCAGGCCCGCCGCGACGAGCCCGGACACCAGCGTCGCGGCGGCGAGGCGGGCGGCCCCTCGCCTGCGCGCGGACGAGGCAGAGAACGAAGAAAACACAGAATTCCCCTTCGAGCAGGACCCGTTGGCGTGGGGGGTGCGGTCCCACCAGCAGAATCAGAAGCCCCGAGAGCTATGCCCGGCATCCTAAGGATGCGGCGCACCCCTCTTCCCGGTCATCTCGTCGAATAACCGATCCGACTCGGAATCGTTATCGCTCACATAGCCTGTGAACTGCGCTTATCAATGAACTACATGGGACTGTTCGGGTGTTGACCGATGCATGGGTCGATAAACGGCAGTTGAGTGCGGGCCGGGTGAACCGGACTGACGTCACGTCACTCCTGCTGGCTCGGGGAGCGATTGGGCCGCCGCCTCGGACTCTGCCGTCTCCTCGGGCCGACTTGCCGGCTCGGACTCCCAGTTGGGCTCCGGCTGTGGTGAGGCCCCGGTCTGCACCTCCGGCCTGGACGAGCGCCGGAAGGCCGACGTGCCACGCGACAGATCATGGCCGATCGCCGCCGCATCGAGGTCCGCCGACAGCCAGCCCTGCCCGTCCCGCTGCTCGGTCCGCACCTTCAGCCGCCCCTGGACCACGAGCGGATCGCCCACGGCGACGGACGCGGCGACGTTCGTGGCCAGCGAGCGCCGGGCCCACACCGTGAAGAAGTTGGTGTGCCCGTCCGTCCACATGTTCTTCTCACGGTCCAGATACCGTGCTGTCACCGCCAGCCGGAAGCGCGCCGTCGGACCGCTCGGCGACTCCCGGTACACCGGCTGCGTGGCGACGTTGCCGACCACGCACACCATCGTCTCGTTCATATGGAACCCCTCCCTCGCCCCGGCTGCCCAGCCGGGACAAAACGCGTACGGGCTCGTCCCGTACGGCTGCGTCTGCCGCGGCGGTCATGCCCTGTCGCATGTCGCCGCCCGTGCGACGACCGTGTTCGCTGCGATCGCCGCGAGATCAGACTGCCTCCGCCGGCCCGAGCCCGCTGAGCGCTGTGGGCCGACGCCCGGTTGTGGACAACTCCGTCACCCGAACGAGTGCCTCCACCCCTCTCCGGCATCTCCCCCGCACGGGACTCACCCCACTCGCGCGCCCGCCGCGGCCCCCGTGACCTTGGTGTACTCCTCCCGCACCTCCCCGTAGCGCAGCAGCTCCGCCGCCACCGGATCCAGCACCCGGGCCCGTCCGCACCCGGCCGCCGCCTCCCGCAGCCGTCGTTCCGCCTCGAGCCCGTACCGCCGGGCCGGTCCACGCGCGGCCATCCTGCAGCTCCACTCGATGACGGGACCGCCGGCGAGGCCGGCCAGCATCAGGAGCGCCGGGATCCCGAGATTCGGCGAAAGGAATCCGGCGACCTGACCCAAAAACCACAAGAGGCCGACAACTTGGAGCAGCGTCATCGACGCCTGGGCAAGCACGGCGGCAGGCCACCAGCCCGGGCGGGGGGGCCGCCCCGGCGGCATGGCGGCACCCGCCGCCAGCTCGTCCAGCGCCGTCGGCAGGTCCTGTGCTCCGCGTACCGCCGCCTCACGCACCGCTTGCGCCCAGGGTGTGGACAGACCGGCCGCGGCCCGGTCCGCCACCGTCCGCACAGCCTGCTCCACGCGCTGCCGTGCGGTGGCCTCCTCGTCTGCGGGCACACGCACCGACAGCCGTCCCGTCGAGGGTTCGCGCCGATCTCGGGTCCACCGCCACAGCCGCAGCCACGGCGTGCCGCACGCGCGATTGGCGTTGCGCAGCCACACGCGCTCGGCGGCCTCGCCCGCGGCGGTGGCGCCCACCGCGTCCGCGAGCCGCGCGGTGAACTCCTCGCGCGCCTCCTCGCTGAGCCCGCCCCGCCCACCGGTCGCATAGACGGGCCGCAACCGGGCCGCGGCAGCGTCCACATCGGCGGCGATGCGGCGCGCGGCTGCTCCGCGTTCGGCCACGAACTGACCGAGCGCCTCGCGCAGTTCGCCCATTCCCTCACCGGTGAGGGCGGACAGGGCGAGCACGGTCGCGCCCGGCTCGCCGTACTCGCCCAGGGCGATCCCGTCCCCGTCGAGCAGTCGGCGCAGATCGTCGAGGACCTGGTCGGCGGCCTCCCCGGGCAGCCGGTCGATCTGGTTCAGGACGACGAACATGACCTCGGCGTGCCCGGCCAGAGGCCGCAGATAGCGCTCATGGAGCACTGCGTCGGCGTACTTCTCGGGATCGACGACCCAGACGACCGCGTCCACGAGCGCCAGGATGCGGTCGACCTGTTCTCGGTGCTGTACCACCGCGGAGTCGTGGTCGGGCAGGTCGACCAGGACGAGCCCGTGCAACTGCGACTCGCCGTCGGGGTTCTGCTGGGGCCGCCTGCGCAGTCGCCCCGGGATGCCGAGCCGGTCGACGAGCGCGGCCGCGCCGTCGCTCCAGCTGCACACCATGGGCGCGGCGGTGGTCGGCCGGCGCACCCCGGTCTCCGAAATGGCCACACCCGCGAGCGCGTTGAAGAGCGTCGACTTGCCGCTGCCGGTGGCGCCCGCGATGGCGACAACGGTGTGCTCGCCGGAGAGCCTGCGGCGCGCGGCCGCCTCGTCCAGGACCCGGCCCGCCTCGGCCAGCGTGCTGCTGTCCAGCCGGGTGCGCGACAGGCCCACCAGTTCACGCAACGCGTCCAGGCGCGATCTCAGGGGTCCGTCGTACGCGAGGGACCCGGACTGTCGTACGCCCGGGGAGCGGGGCTCCACGACCGTGCTTCCCTCCTGGCCCGCGGCCGTCTCGGGCACGCGCCTGGCGATCAGTCCGTCGTCCCAGGTGATCGGGGATCCGGTACGGTCCGCCAGGTCGTCGCTCTGCACACGCGCGTGCCGGGCGTCATCCTCTGCGCGCAAGGGCGTGGCCCGGTCCTGGGATCGGGCCGCTCGAGAACTCTCCGGCGCAGCCGTGTCTTCGCCCTCGTCCCTCTTCGGGCACGCCTCACTCTTCAGACCGGCCCGTACGGGATCACTCTTCATAGCGGCCCTGGCGGAATGGCGCTGCACGCGCGCGTACTCGCCGTCGTCGCCCGCCGAGCGAAGGCCGGGGCCGCCCCGCTCGCCCCCGGCCGGCTCCTGGGCCGCGGCGACGGCGCCGGCCGAGGGCACGTCCTCCGGGTGCTCGACGTGATCCGTGCGGTCGGTGGCGGGAGTCACCGCGGTCACCTCTCCTTCTGCAGTACGGACAGCGCGGCGATCAGTTCGGCCTGGGGCTCGGCTTGGACCTCGAGAGCGTCCAGGGGGGCGAGACGGCGTTCGCGCTCCGTGCGCAGGGCCCGGTCGAGGTACTCGGACAGCAGCCGTGCGGCGCGGTCGCGCAGCCGCAGGGCCCCGTGCGCGCCGATCCGTTCGGCGAGTTCCTCACCGGCCGGTCCCGCCCGGCGTCCGCCGAGGAGACCGGTGGCGAGGAGGGCGGCCACCGTCTCGGCGTCCGGGGCGGTGCTCTTGTCGAGGTCGCGCACCTCTTCCTCGGCGTACTCCTCAAGGACGCGCCGCCAGCGTCGTACGGTCATCCCGATGCGGTGCTCGGCGCTCTCCAGCGTCGGGTCACGGTTGGTCAGTCCGGGGGCGGCCGCGGCGGGTTCACGCCGCCACGCCTCGTCGACCCGCTCGTCGGCAGCCGTGACGGCACACAACAGCAGGGCGCCCAGGCTCTCGACGAGGGCGTCCAGCAGTTCGCCGGCACTGCAGTCAAGGGGGTAGCTGCGCCACCGCTTCAGGGCGTCGCCGGCGAGCACCGCCCCGGACTGCAGCCGACTCCGCACGCGCGCGTACTCGCTGTCGTACGCCGTGTCCACGGCCGCGGTCAGCCTCAGTGCGGCGGCGTACTGGGCGGCGGCCGCGCCGGCCAGCTCGGGCATCCGGGACCGCAGCGAGTCGAGAACGCCCTGGGCCGTACGTGCCACCGCGGCCTCCCGGGCGGCGGGGTCGTGCACCTGGTGCGTGAGCCAGGCGCGCAGCGGCGCGACGGCGGTGGCGGGCAGGAGCCCCCCGCCCCAGGCGGACTCGGGCAGCTCGGGCACGGTGAAACGAGGCACGTCGCCGAGCCCCGCCTTGGTGAGCAGGGCGCCGTACTGTCGCGACACCTCGGCCACGACCTGGTGCGGTACCCGGTCGAGCACCGTGATGAAGGTCGTCCGGTGCTCCTTGGCGGTCCGCAGCAGATGCCACGGCACGGCGTCGGCGTACCGGGCTGCTGTGGTGACGAGCACCCAGATGTCGGCGGCGCTGATCAGTTCGGCCGCGAGGATCCGGTTGTCGGCGACCAGCGAGTCGATGTCGGGCGCGTCGAGGAGGGTGAGCCCGCGCGGGAGCGTGTCGGCGGTCTCGATGCGCAGCACCCGCTCCTCACGCCCGACGACGCCGTGCAGATCGTCGCAGGGCTCCTGGTGCGGTACCCACACGCGAGTGAGGTCGGGCAGGACGCGCATGCCGCTGAACCAGTGATGGTCCTCGGGGTGGCAGACCAGGACGGGGGTACGGGTAGTGGGCCGCAGCACGCCCGCCTCACTGACCCTTCGCCCCACCAGGGAATTGACGAGGGTCGACTTGCCGGCTCCGGTGGATCCGCCGACGACGGCCAGCAATGGTGCTTCAGGCTCTCTCAGCCGGGGCACCAGATAGTCGTCGAGCTGTGCGAGGAGCTCGTCGCGGTTGGCACGCGCGCGTGGAGCCCCCGCCAGGGGCAGCGGGAAGCGTGTGGCGGCGACACGCTCACGCAGGGCGGAGAGTGCATCGAGCAGCTGAGGCCGTACGTCCAAGGTCACCACATGCGAAGAATGCCCAATTTTGATGGCTTTCTGAAGCATATGGATATGTCTGCGCGCCGACAGGACACATGGGGTGGAAGGGACGACTGGGGCGCAGGCATAACGAGTGCACAACACCCGGGGTCCGAGACGCCAAAAGCGATGCAGGATTCGCACCTGCCTGCGATTATCGGACCGCTTCACCGAACCTCCACATCGAGCCACGGAGGCGAGGCACCAGGGACAAGGACCCGGGAGCCCTATCCTTGTCCCCGGCAAGGTCACGGATCGGCCCACACCCGGGCACCAAGACAGGCCACCACACCGGCCCCCGTAGCTCAGTGGATAGAGCAGGCGCCTTCTAAGCGCTTGGCCGCAGGTTCGAGTCCTGCCGGGGGCGCCACTGAGAGCCCTCCCTCCGGGAGGGCCTTTTTGCTGGTCAGGGCGGGTGCAGCCCAACACGATGAAGCCCCGGGCGCTCCCCCGACGATCAAGGGAAGGCTCCGAGGCTATCCGGCTGTCATCGGGTTTTCGCGGGTGGCCGTGTCGAATACGTGTCGAAGTTCTCGGCCGGGAGGGTCAGCCGCCGCCTGGTGGCTCGGGAAGATCACCGGCGGCTTCGAGCCGCTTCTTCAGGTCGGAAAGCTGCCCATCGACACAGCGGGCGTAGGTGGCCAGGAGCACGGGGACGCTGTTCCCGGCCCACTCCGCCACTTGGGCGGGCGGAATCCCGTCGTTGAGCCACTTGGTCAGGCGCGTGTGCCGGTTGTCGTATACGCGCCTCCCCGTGGGCGAATCGAAGACGTGCGGAGATAACGCCGCCTTGCGCGCACTGGGCCATGCCCGGCGGATGACGGAGCCCGCGAGGATGCCAACCGTCTCCCCTGGAACAGCAGATCCCCTGGTTTGAGCCGTTCGTCCTCGATGTGCTGCCGCAAGATCCGCGTCAGGGCGGGATGCCCCGGCACAGTGCGCGTCTCGCCCTCGGCCCGGCCCTTCAGGTCGCGTTCTTCGTGGATCTCCCCCGTGTCGGTCCACTGCTTTCCGATCTCCGGTGTCGCCGTGTGGATCAGCAGCTCGGACCACTGGTCGCCGGCATCGGAGGCGGGCAGCGTCACGTCCTCCACGCGCATGGCTACGGCTTCCTCGGGTCGCGGGCCGCAGTAGTACAGCGTGGCGAAGAAGGCGTGCAGCCGTTTACCTCCGCGGGGCCGCCCGCGGATCCAGTCGAGGAGCGCCGCCGCCTGCTCCGGGTTCATCAAGGCCCGCGCACGGCGCGGGCGCGCGCCGCCTCTGCGGCGCGGCCTGCCTCCTAATGGCGCGATAAGACGTCGGGCGGTGACTCATGCCAGGCGTCCTGGGCGAGTGGGCATGTGGTGATCCGTAGTCGCTCCTGAGGCCTGACCTCTCAAGACAGAGCCGGCCCCACGTGCCTGCGTCTGCCGAGTGCACCACCACGGCTGGGGTATGAAAGCCCCCAAAAAATACTGGTGAGCCTTTGCCTGCCCACGGTTATCCTGCCTCGTCCTGAACAGGCTAGGGAGGCTCCCCACCATGAGCAGCACCATGTCGTCCTTTCCCGAGCGGATCGAGCTCTCGGGGGAGGGTCTCGTCCTCCGCGACTGGACGGAGGCGGACCTGGCCGCGATGTCGGAGCTGTTTGACCACCCCGACATCGCGTACTGGACACCGATGGTCTCCCCCTTCGACAGAGCGGCCGCCCGCGCACGGCTGGACCGGGACCGGCAGCTACGGGCGGACGGCACGACGATCCTGCTCGCCATCACCGTCGACGGCGGCGCACCGCTCGGCGAGGTGATGCTGCGGCGTGCCTCCGAGGGCACGGAGCTCGGCTACGCGATCGGCCCGGCGCATCGCGGCCAGGGGCTGGCGACGCGGGCGGTGCGGGTGATGGCCGCGTACGCCTTCGAGCAGCTGGGCGCGAGGCAGGTAATCCTGGAGCTGGAGGCCGAGAACGCGGCCAGCGTCGCCGTAGCCACCAAGGCGGGCTTCAGACTGCTCGACGTGCCGCTGATCACGGGTGAGGAAAAGGGGCGACCCTACGCCCTGCAGACGTGGGGTCTGAACCGCCCCTGACCCTCTGCCTCCACCAGGCTGTCAAACACTCGGCCAGCGCGTTCGTGGCGAACTCTGGCCGCGGCGCTTCCCATTGACGGGCCATCGGACGGCGTAGCTGGTCTTGCGCTTTCCCTTGTAGACCTCGGTGTCGTAGAAGCGGACCTTGTAGGACGGTTGGTCACGCGTGGTCCTCGCAGTCGGTGAGCCAGTTCTCGTAGTCAGCGCGACGAATGCGCAGGGCTCCGTTGGGGATGCGTATGCAGCGTGGGGCTGTGCCCTTCGTGCGCCTCTTCGGGAGCCAGCGCGGCGACCGCGGGATGCTGGGCGGTCTCCACCGCGCCGATCCCGAACCCGGCCAGCAGGAACGGCACCGCGAGGGCGGCGATCACCGCGCCGGTCGCGGCGAACAGGGCGTACGCCAGGGCGAACGCGGCCATCCCGCCCGCCGGCACGAGCACCGGGCCGCGCGCACCGAGGCGGTCGGAGACCCCCCCGGCCGGGACGGAGGCGATGGTGGCGGCGACGTTGTACGCGATGTACAGCCCGAGGGACCCCTCCCACCAGGTTCGTTCCACCCACCAGGCACGACGCCGCCCCGCCACCGACCTTCAGAGGAACCCACGGGCGGATGGCTCGACAGACGGTCAGGTGCAGCAGTCGCAGCCGGGGCGACAGCCACAGGCACCGTCCGCCTCCGCATCAGCGTCGGGGACCGTCGCCGTGGAAGGCGCGCAGCACCCCTTGCCCTGCCAGGCGTCGCGGCCTTCCCTGACGGCCACCGCCGCGATCACGAGAGCCGCGACCGGGTCGGCCCAGGACCAGCCGACAGTGGCGTTGAGAACCAAGCCCACCAGGACTACGGCCGAGAGGTATGTGCACAGCAGGGTCTGTTTGGAGTCGGCGACCGCACTGGCGGAGCCGAGTTCGCGGCCTGCGCGGTGCTGGGCGGCGGACAGGAACGGCATGACCGCGAGGGAGAGCGCGGCGAGCGCGATGCCGGGGATGGAGCGCTCCGCCTCGCCGGTCCCGGTCAGCGAACGTACGGCGTCGGCCGTGACGTAGGCGGCGAGGGCGAAGAAGGACATGGCGATGATGCGCAGGGTGGTCTTCTCACGCGCTTCGCGTACGGCGTGCTCGCGAGCGGAGAACTGCCAGGCGACCGCGGCGGCCGAGGAGACCTCGATGACCGAGTCCAGGCCGAAGCCGATGAGCGCGGTTGAAGAAGCGATCGTCCCCGCAGTGATCGCTACGACCGCCTCGATGACGTTGTAGGTGATGGTCGCGGCGACCAGCAGGCGTATCCGGCGGGCGAGCGCGTCCCGGCGGGCTGGGGAGGGGCCGAGGGATATCGCGGTCATCAGCAGCACCCCTTCTCGTCGGCCTCGACGCAGGTGCGGTCGGTCTCGACAGCGACCACGGCTGTGCGCAGGTCGTCCAGCGCGTGACCGAGGCGTTCGTCTGCGAGCTCGTAGCGGGTGCGGCGGCCGTCGGGCGCGGTGACGACCAGGCCGCAGTCGCGCAGGCAGGCGAGGTGGTTCGACAGCCGGGTACGGGAGACGCCGAGTGCTTCGGCGAGGTCGGCGGGGTAGGCCGGGGCGCCGCGCAGGGCGAGCAGGATGCGGCAGCGGATCGGGTCGGCGAGCGCGCGGCCGAACCGGGCCAGGACTTCGATGTCAGAGGCAACAGTCAGCACACTCACGACAGTACACGGAATCCTGAATTCAGGATATCGTGGATTGTGATGGGCTTCGGTGGTCCGGTGGTCCGGCAGTCGTGGACTACAGCCAGCCGTTGCGTTTGAAGCCTCGGTGGAGGAGGAGACAGGCGGCGGCGATGACGCCGAGGACGAGGGGGTAGCCGAAGCGCCAGCGCAGCTCAGGCATGTGGTCGAAGTTCATGCCGTAGACGCCGCACACCATGGTGGGTACGGCGATGATCGCCGCCCAGGCGGTGATCTTGCGCATGTCGTCGTTCTGGGCGACGGCGACCTGCGCGAGGTGGGCCTGGAGGATGGAGTCGAGCAGGGTGTCGAAGGCGGCGATCTGTTCGGTGACGCGGGCGAGGTGGTCGGCTACGTCCCGGAAGTACGCCTGTATCTCCTTGTCGATGCAGCTCCTGGGCTCGGTTGCGAGCCGGTCGATGGGGCGGGCGAGAGGCACCACGGCCCGCTTCAGCTCCAGGAGTTCGCGCTTGAGCTGATAGATGCGACCGGCGTCGGCGCTTCGCGGACTGTTCGGGGAGAAGACGTCGGTCTCGACCTGGTCGATGTCGGTCTGGACAGCGTCGGCGACCGTGACGTAGTCGTCGACGACGTGGTCGGCGATGGCGTGCAGGACCGCGGAGGGCCCCTTGGCCAGCTGATGGGGTTCGGCCTCCAGGTCCTCTCGCAGGGGGCCGAGGGAGCCGTGGCGGCCGTGGCGGACGGTGACGACGAAGTCGGGGCCGGTGAAGACCATGATCTCGCCGGTGTTCACCACCTCGCTGGTCGCGGTCAGTTCGGCGTGCTCGACGTAGGTGACGGTCTTGAAGACGGCGAACAGGACGTCGTCGTACTGCTCGACCTTGGGTCGCTGGTGTGCCTGGACGGCGTCCTCGACGGCAAGCGGGTGCAGGCCGAACAGCTCGGCGACCCCGGCGAACTCCTCCTCGCCGGGTTCGTGCAGGCCCAGCCACACGAAGCCGCCCCGGTGCTTGCGGGCTTGCCGGACGGCTTCCTCCACGGAGTCCGTGCCGGGCCGGCGGATGCCGTCGTGGTAGACGACGCAGTTGACCACCGTCGAGCCGAGCGGGGAGCGGGCCGGGTGGCTGAGGTCCACGCGGCGTCGGCTGCGACGCGCCAGGTCCGCGACTTTGCGCAGGTTGTCGACCATCGACATGCGGGATTCTCCTACAGGTCCGGATCCGGACAGTGTGCCAAACAGCCGTAAGCCGGGCGTCAGAGCCAGTGCTTGCGGCGGAAGACCAGGTAGACGACCGTGACGAGGACTGCGGTGGAGATCAGCATCGTCGGGTAGCCGAAGAGCCGGCGCAGTTCCGGCACGTGGTCGAAGTTCATGCCGTATACGCCGGCGACAGCGACGGGGCCGGCGATCAGCGCGGCGGCGGCGCTGATGCGGCGCATGTCGTGGTTCTGCCGGACGCTGGTCTGGGCGAGGGCCATGGACAGGGCGTTGTCGACGAGTTCTGTCAGGACCGCGACGCGTTCGGCGGCCTGGGCGAGGTGGTCGGCGACGTCGCGGAAGTAGGCGGCCATTTCCCGGTCCACGCCGGGGACGCGGCGTTCGGCCAGGTCGCGCAGCGGCTGGGCCAGCGGGGCGACGGTGCGCCGGAGCTCGAGGAGTTCGCGTTTGAGCTGGTAGACGCGGTCGACGTCGTGTCCGACGCCCGGGGAGAAGGCGTCGTTCTCGACCTGGTCGGCGTCGGTCTCCAGGGCGGTGACGACGTCGAGGTACTGGTCGACGACCGTGTCCGCGATCGCGTGCAGGACGGCGACGGGTCCGTGGGCGAGGCGCTCGGGGTCGGCCTCCAGGCGGCGGCGCACAGCGCCGAGGTGCTGGGCGGGGTCGTGGCGGACGACCACGATGAAGTCGCGGCCGGCGAGGGCCATGATCTCGCCGGTGCCGACGATGTCGGTGGTGGGGGTCAGTTCATTGTGTTCGAGGTAGACGGCGGTGCACAGGACGAGGAAGAGGGTGTCGTCGTAGCGCTCCAGCTTGGGGCGCTGGTGGGCTTCGAGGGCGTCCTCGACGGCAAGCGGGTGCAGCGCGAAGGCGCGGGCCACGACCTGGAGTTGGTCGGCGGTGGGTGCATTGGCCTCCAGGCCGAGTTCGACGTTCTGCTGCACGGTCAGCCAGGGCAGCAGGGCGAACGTCTGGAACACCGTCGTGGTACCGGGGTTGGCGCCGGTGAGCGGGGTGTTCTTGCAGGCGACGGTGCCGGAGCTGGCGGGCACCAGCCCGGCCAGGCAGCGCAGCAGCGTCGACTTGCCCGAGCCCGACTTGCCCAGCAGGGCGACCACTTCGCCGGCGCGGACCTGGAGGTCGATGCCGGACAGCACGGGCAGTTCGCCGTCCGCGCCGGCGTAGGACTTGGTCAGGCCGGCGGTCTCCAGCAGTACGTCGCCGTCGGCGGGGCGGGTCCGGTCGGCGAGGCGGAGGTGGGCTTCGGCGGGCCGGTCGGCGCGCAGGTTACGCAGCGTGTTCAGCACCATGGCGTGCTCCAAATACGTTCAGTAAGAGGGAAGTTCAGAGGGAGTAGCAGCCGGTACAGGCGCCGCCACAGCAGCCGGTTGAGCCCGACGACGTACAGGCTCATCACCGCCACTCCCGCGATCAGGGCGGGTAGTCACCGTGCTCGGTCGCCTTGGCGATGTACGCGCCCGGCCCCGTCGCGGTGAGCGTGGTCCCGCCGAAGGTGACGACCTCGGAGACGATCGAGGCGTTCGTGCCGACGGCAGGGCAGGGCTTACCCACCGGTGCTGGCCTGGGAGCCGCCCGGCGGGGATCTCGCCGCACGTCGTTCGCCGGCCGCGTCCCATCTGGCCGAGGAGTGGGAGCAGCTGGCGCGGGAGAGGCTGGTCGCGGCGCTGGGTGACGTGTTCGGCAGCACGGGCACGGGACTTGTGACGCGCGCCCTCATCGCCCGGGGTTCCCCGGGCCGGGCGCTGGTCGAGATCACCGGCCGCGAGGACGACCTCCTCGTCGTCGGCGCCGGGTGCCGCGGCCGTCTGCAGCGCGCGCTGTGGCCGTCGGTCGGCCGCTACTGCCTCGCGCACGCCACATGTCCCGTCCTCGCGGTGCCGCCGTCGCCGTTGGAGGCCGAGCTGGCTGCCGCGCACCGCCGGAACGCCTGGCGGCTGCGGCTGGACACCGGGCACGTGGAGAAGGAGTTCGAGACCGTGCCGCCCGATGCTGAGGCCCTCGGGCCTCGCCCCTCAGGACGCGGCCGTGGCCGGAAGGTCCGGCTGCTCCGGCCGGCGCTGCGGTGCCGTCGGCACGCTGAGCACCATCGTGAGACCGCCGCCGGGTGTGTCCTCGGCGCTCAGGGTGCCGCCCACAGCTTCCGCGAAACCACGCGCCACCGCGAGACCGAGACCGACGCCCGCGCCGCGCGGGGAGTCGCCGTAGCGCTGGAAGGGCTCGAAGATGCGGTCCTTGGCCTCGTCGGGGACACCCGGCCCGCGGTCCACCACACGCACCTCGACCCGGTCCGCGATGGCGCTCGCCGACACGAGGACCTTCTCCTCCGGCGGGCTGTACTTGACGGCGTTCTCCACGACGTTGGCGACGGCCCGCTCCAGGAGCCCCCGGTCCACGTGGACCATGGGCAGCGTCTCCGGGATGTCCAGCTCCACGCTGTCCTCCGGCACCCCGACCAACGCCATCGGAACGACCTCGTCAAGGTCGGTTTCACGGATGATGGGGGTGACCGTGCCGGTCTGCAGGCGGGACATGTCCAGCAGGTTGCCGACCAGTTGGTCGAGGCGGTCGGCGCCCTCCTCTATGGCCTCCAGCAGCTCGGCCCGGTCCTCCTCCGACCAGTCGACGTCGTCGGAGCGCAGGGAGGTGACGGCCGCCTTTATGCCGGCCAGTGGGGTACGGAGGTCATGGCTGACGGCGGCCAGCAGCGCAGTGCGGATGCGGTTGCCCTCGGCCAGCTCCTTGGCCTGGTCGGCCTCTTGCTGCAGGCGGCGACGGTCCAGGACGACGGCGGCCTGGGCGGCGAACGCGGCGAGCACCCGGCGGTCCGCGGCCGGCAGTACGCGACCCGACAGGGCCAGGGACATGTGGTCGCCGACCGGCACGTCGACGTCCGCGCTGTCGGGGTTCTCCGCGGGCCTGGGTCCCACGCTGCCCGCGCAGGTCCAGGGATCCAGCTCGCCGGACCGCTCCAGCAGGGCCACCGACTCCATGCCGAAGGTCTCCCGCACCCGCTCCAGCAACGCCTCCAGGCTGGTCTCGCCGCGCAGCACGTTGCCCGCGAGGAAGGACAGGATCTCCGACTCCGCGCGCAGCCGGGCCGCCTGGTGGGTCCGCCGGGCGGCGAGATCCACCACGGACGCCACCGACACGGCGACCCCGACGAAGATCGCGATGGCGACGATGTTCTTCGGATCGGCGATCGTCAGGGTGTGGACGGGCGGGGTGAAGTACCAGTTGAGCAGCAGGGAGCCCACGACCGCCGAAGCCAGCGCGGGGAAGAGGCCGCCGAGCAGGGCCGCCGCCACCGTGAAAGTGAGGAACAGCAGCATGTCGTTGGCGAGGCCGACATCCGGGGTGGCGCTGGTCAGCAGGAGGGTGAGCAGGGCGGGGCCGAGCACGCCGACGAACCAGCCCCAGATCAGCCGGACCCGGCCGAGTCGCGCGCCCCGGTTGACGGGCAGCCCGCGCCCCTTGCCCGCCTCGTCGTGGGTGATGAGGTGGACGTCGAGGTCGGGGCCGGACTCGCGGGCCACCGTGGCGCCGACGCCAGGACCGAAGACGTACTGCCAGCTCTTGCGCCGTGATACACCCATCACGATCTGGGTCGCGTTCACCCCACGCGCGAAGTCCAGCAGCGCGGCAGAGACATCGTCGCCGACCACGTGGTGGAAGGTGCCGCCCAGATCCTCCACCAGCGTGCGCTGGACGGCCAGTTCCTTGGGCGAGGCGGAGGTGAGGCCGTCGCTGCGGGAGATGTAGACGGCCAGGACCTCGCCGCCGGCGCCCTTCTCGGCCAGGCGCGCGGCCCGGCGGATCAGCGTCCGCCCTTCCGGCCCACCGGTCAGGCCCACCACGATCCGCTCCCGCGAGCCCCAGATCGTCGACACCTGGTGCTCGCTGCGGTACTCGGTCAGATAGGCGTCAACCCGGTCGGCGACCCACAGCAGCGCCAGCTCCCGCAGCGCGGTCAGATTGCCCGGCCGGAAGTAGTTCGAGAGCGCCGCGTCGACCTTGTCCGACTTGTAGATGTTGCCGTGTGCCATACGACGGCGCAGCGCCTGCGGCGACATGTCGACCAGCTCGATCTGGTCCGCCCGCCGTACGACCTCGTCCGGCACGGTCTCCCGCTGCCGGACCCCCGTGATCGACTCCACGACATCACCCAGCGATTCCAGGTGCTGGATGTTGACGGTGGAGACCACGTCGATCCCGGCCGCGAGGAGTTCCTCCACGTCCTGCCAGCGCTTGGCGTTGCGGGAGCCGGGGATGTTCGTGTGTGCGAGCTCGTCTACCAGCGCCACCTGCGGACGGCGCGCCAGGACCGCGTCGACGTCCATCTCGGTGAAGGTGCTGCCCCGGTAGTCGATCTCCCTGCGCTGAGTTTGTTCCAGGCCGTGCAGCATCACCTCGGTGCGCGGCCGGTGGTGGTGCTCGACGAAGGCGACCACGCAGTCGGTGCCCCGCTCGATGCGGCGGTGCGCCTCGGAGAGCATCGCGTAGGTCTTGCCGACACCGGGTGCCGCACCGAGGTAGATCCGGAGCTTTCCGCGTGCCATGTCATCCTTCGAAGCGGTAGCCCATGCCGGGCTCGGTGATCAGATAGCGGGGATGGGCGGGGTCCGTCTCCAGTTTGCGACGGAGTTGGGCCATGTAGACCCGCAGGTAGTTGGCCTTGTTGCTCTGGGAGACACCCCACACCTCCTGGAGCAGGTGCTTCTGGGTGATCAGCCGGCCGGGGTTGGTGATCAGGATCTCCAGCAGGTGCCATTCGGTCGGCGTCAGCCTTACGTCCCGCCCGCTCCGTACGACTTTCTTGGCGAGCAGGTCGACGGTGAACTCGTCGGTCTCCACCAGCGTCGCCTCGGGAACGAGCGGCGCGTCCTCTCTACGGCGGACGGCAGCCCGAAGACGGGCCAGAAGCTCGTCCATGCTGAAGGGCTTGGTGATGTAGTCGTCGGCTCCGGCGTCGAGTGCGGCGACCTTCTCGTCCGACGCCTGCCGGGCGGACAGCACCAGGATCGGTACGCGGGTCCAGCCGCGCAGGGCCTTGATGACGTCGACGCCGTCCATGTCGGGCAGGCCGAGGTCGAGCATCACCACGTCGGGCTGGCGTGCGGCCGCCAGCCGGAGGGCCGTGGCGCCGTCGGGCGCCGCGTCGACTCCGTAATGGCGTGCCTGCATGTTGATCACGAGGGCCCGTACCAGCTGCGGGTCGTCCTCCACCACCAACACCCTGGTCATGGGTGTGCGCCTTTCGTGTCGTACGGGCAGTCATGAAGTCCGGGAACAGCACAACCGGCCTCATGGCGACGGGAGTCGGCGCAGCCGGGACGTCTCCCCGGCCGCCGACTCCCGCGCGGATCCTCGCGTAACGGCATCAGCTCTTCTTCGCCACGAGGCCCTTGAGCGCGATGTTGAGCTCGAGCACGTTCACGCGCGGCTCGCCCATGAAGCCGAGCGTGCGGCCCTCTGTGTGGTCCTTGACCAGCTTGTTCACCTCGCCGACGGACAGTCCGTTCTTCTCGGCGATCCGGTGGACCTGGATCTCCGCGTAGTCCGGGGAGATGTTCGGGTCCAGGCCGGAGCCGGAGGACGTCACCGCGTCGGCGGGCACTGCGGACGCCTTGACCGTGTAGCCGGGCACCGAGTTGTCCTTGATGACGGCGGCCTTGGCGTCCTTCACCTGCTGGATGAGGTCCTTGTTGTCGGCGGAGAGGTTGGTGGCACCGGACAGCAGCAGCTTGTACTGGGTGTTCACGCTGTTGCTGCCGAGGCCGTTGGCCGGGCGGCCCTGGAACCACTTCAGGTCGGGCTCCGGGGTCTCCTGGCCCTTCTTCAGCGGCAGGTTGTACGACTGCCCGATCAGGGACGAGCCGACGACCCTGCCGTCCGCCTTGACCTCGGAGCCGTTCGCCTTGTTGTTGAACAGGGCCTGGGCGACGCCGGTGACCACCAGCGGGTAGATCACGCCCGTCACCAGGGTCAGCACGAGGAGGGCACGCAGGCCCGCCCCGAGCAACCGGACGGTGTTGGATACGGAGTTGTTCATGGAGATCAGCCGATCCCGGGAATGAGGGAGATGAGCAGGTCGATGATCTTGATGCCGATGAAGGGCGCGATCAGCCCGCCGAGGCCATAGATCGTGAGGTTGCGCCGCAGCATCTTGTCCGCGCTCACCGGCTTGTACTGCACGCCCTTGAGGGAGAGCGGCACCAGCGCGATGATGATCAGCGCGTTGAAGATGACCGCGGAGAGGATCGCGGAGTCCGGCGAGGACAGCCCCATGATGTTGAGCTTGTCCAGGCCCGGGTACACGGCCGCGAACAGCGCCGGGATGATCGCGAAGTATTTCGCGACGTCGTTGGCGATGGAGAACGTCGTCAACGCGCCCCGGGTGATGAGGAGTTGCTTTCCGATCTCCACGATCTCGATGAGCTTGGTCGGGTTGGAGTCGAGGTCGACCATGTTGCCGGCCTCCTTGGCGGCCGACGTACCCGTGTTCATCGCCACGCCGACGTCCGCCTGCGCGAGCGCCGGGGCGTCGTTGGTGCCGTCCCCGGTCATCGCCACGAGCTTGCCGCCCGCCTGCTCGCGCTTGATGAGGGCCATCTTGTCCTCGGGAGTGGCCTCCGCGAGGAAGTCGTCGACGCCCGCCTCCTCGGCGATCGCCTTGGCCGTCAGCGGGTTGTCACCCGTGATCATGACGGTCTTGATGCCCATGCGGCGCAGCTCGTCGAACCGCTCCCGCATGCCGTCCTTGACGACGTCCTTCAGGTGGATGACACCCAGCACGCGGGCACCCTCGTCGTCGTGGACGGCGACGAGCAGAGGGGTGCCGCCGGCCTCGGAGATACGGTTCGCGATCGTGTCCGCGTCCTCGGCCACCGTGCCGCCCTGCTCCCGCACCCAGGCGATGACCGAACCCGCCGCGCCCTTACGGATCTTGCGTCCGTCCACATCCACACCCGACATACGGGTCTGGGCGGTGAAAGCGATCCACTCGGCGTGCGCCAACTCGCCCTGGTGGCGCTCGCGCAGGCCGTACTTCTCCTTCGCGAGGACGACGACGGAGCGGCCCTCAGGGGTCTCGTCGGCCAGCGACGACAGCTGGGCGGCGTCCGCGACCTCGGCGTCGGTGGTGCCCCTGACGGGGATGAACTCAGCGGCCTGGCGGTTGCCGAGCGTGATGGTGCCCGTCTTGTCGAGCAGCAGCGTGGAGACGTCCCCGGCGGCCTCGACCGCGCGGCCCGACATCGCCAGGACGTTGCGCTGGACCAAGCGGTCCATGCCCGCGATGCCGATCGCGGACAGCAGCGCACCGATCGTGGTTGGGATGAGGCAGACCAGCAGGGCCACCAGCACGACCATCGTCAGGTGCGTGCCCGCGTAGTCCGCGAACGGGGGCAGGGTCGCCACCGCGAGCAGGAAGACGATCGTCAGCGAGGCGAGCAGGATGTTCAGCGCGATCTCGTTCGGCGTCTTCTGCCGGGCGGCGCCCTCGACCAGGGCGATCATGCGGTCGATGAAGGTCTCGCCGGGCTTCGTCGTGATCTTGATGACGATGCGGTCGGAGAGGACCTTGGTACCGCCGGTGACCGCGGAGCGGTCGCCGCCGGACTCGCGGATGACCGGAGCAGACTCACCGGTGATCGCGGACTCGTCGACCGAGGCGACGCCCTCGACGACGTCACCGTCGCCGGGGATGATGTCGCCGGCCTCGCAGACCACCAGGTCGCCGATCGTGAGCTCGGTGCCGGGCACCTGCTCCTCGGTCCTGCCGTCCTTGCCGAGACGGCGCGCGACCGTGTCCGTCTTGGCCTTGCGGAGGGTGTCGGCCTGCGCCTTGCCGCGGCCCTCGGCGACGGCCTCCGCGAGGTTGGCGAAGATGACCGTGAGCCAGAGCCAGGCGCTGATCGCCCAGCCGAACCAGTCGCTGGGGTCCTTGAAGGAGAAGACGGTCGTCAGCACCGAGCCGACGAGGACCACGAACATCACGGGAGACTTGATCATCACCCGCGGGTCGAGCTTGCGGAGCGCGTCCGGTAGCGACTTGATCAGCTGCTTGGGGTCGAACAGACCCGCGCCGACCTTTCCTTCGTCCTTGTGGCCGGTCGGCACATCGCTGTGCGGCGCCCGGGTCGGGGTGGCTGTGGACATCGAGTCCTCTTGGTTCTCTGTGCGAGTGGTCATGACGCCAGCCCTTCGGCCAGCGGACCCAGCGCCAGGGCCGGGAAGTACGTCAGACCGGTGATGATCAGGATGGCCCCCACCAGCAGGCCCGTGAACAGTGGCTTCTCCGTGCGCAGGGTTCCCGCGGTCTCCGGCACCGGCTTCTGCTCGGCGAGCGAGCCGGCCAGCGCCAGGACGAAGATCATCGGCAGGAAACGGCCGAACAGCATCGCCAGACCGGTCATCGTGTTGTACCAGTCGGTGTTCGCGTTCAGGCCCGCGAAGGCCGACCCGTTGTTGTTCGCGGCGGACGTGAAGGCGTACAGCACCTCGGAGAAGCCGTGCGCGCCGGAGTTGAGCATCGAGTTCGGCGGGGTCGGCAGGGCCATCGAGGCCGCGGTGAAGATCAGAACCAGCGCCGGGGTGATCAGGATGTAGCAGGCCGCCAGCTTGATCTCGCGGGAGCCGATCTTCTTGCCCAGGTACTCGGGTGTACGGCCGACCATCAGCCCTGCGATGAACACCGCGATGACAGCCATGATCAGCATGCCGTAGAGGCCGGAGCCCGTACCACCGGGCGCGATCTCGCCCAGCATCATGCCGAGCATGGTGATACCGCCGCCGAGACCCGTGAACGAGGAGTGGAAGGAGTCCACCGCACCGGTCGAGGTGAGCGTGGTCGACACCGCGAAGATCGACGAGGCGCCGACGCCGAACCGGGTCTCCTTGCCCTCCATCGCACCGCCGGCGATCTGGAAGGCGGGGCCGTGGTGGGCGAACTCGGTCCACATCATCAGGGCGACGAAGCCGACCCAGATGGTGGCCATGGTGGCGAGGATCGCGTAGCCCTGCTTGACCGAACCGACCATGATGCCGAACGTGCGGGTCAGCGCGAACGGGATCACCAGCAGCAGGAAGATCTCGAAGAGGTTCGTGAAGGGCGTCGGGTTCTCGAAGGGGTGGGCCGAGTTGGCGTTGAAGTAGCCGCCGCCGTTGGTGCCGAACTCCTTGATGGCCTCCTGCGAGGCGACCGCGCCGCCGTTCCACTGCTGCGAGCCGCCCATGAACTGGCCGACCTCGTGAATGCCGGAGAAGTTCTGGATGGCACCGCAGGCGACCAGGACGACCGCGGCGATCGCGGCGCCCGGCACCAGGATGCGGATCGTGCCGCGCACCAGGTCGGACCAGAAGTTGCCCAGCTCACCGGTGCGCGAGCGCGCGAAGCCTCGAACGAGGGCCACCGCGACCGCGATGCCCACGGCTGCGGAGACGAAGTTCTGCACGGCCAGACCGGCGGTCTGCACGACATGGCCCATGGCCTGCTCGCCGTAGTACGACTGCCAGTTCGTGTTGGTCACGAAGGACACGGCGGTGTTGAACGCCTGCGCCGGCTCGATGGCCGAGAAACCGAGCGAGCCGGGCAGCACACCCTGGATCCGCTGCAGCAGGTAGAGGAAGAGGACGCCGACCGCGGAGAAGGCCAGCACGCCGCGCAGATACGCGGGCCAGCGCATCTCGGCGTCCGGGTTGGCACCGATGCCCTTGTAGATCCACTTCTCCACGCGCCAGTGCTTGTCGGAGGAGTAGACCTTGGCCATGTAGTTGCCCAGGGGGACGTAGGCGAGTGCCAGTGCTCCTATCAGGGCGAGCAGCTGGAGGAAGCCGGCAAGTACGGGACCCATGTCTTGTCTCAGAACCTCTCCGGGAAGATCAGGGCGAGGACGAGATAGCCCAGCAGGGCGACGGCCACGACCAGGCCGACGATGTTCTCGACGGTCACAGCTTCGTCACCCCCTTGGCGACGAAGACCACCAGCGCGAAGGCCGCGATCGTGGTGACGACGAAGACCAGATCGGCCATCGCGAGCTCCTAGAGGAGGTTCTGGAATCCGCAAGCGGATCGGACGAGTAGAGGAAACCCCGTCTCTGGCCGGAATCGAGCGTCGTTGACGGGTCCCTTACGGCGTGCCGTACACCTTTGACGCAACTCTTACGGCACCTGCGCCGACCTGTGGCAAGGTGCCGCTGTCGGGCGCAGGGGGCGTCAGAACAATCGGAAGCGCAGCCTGCAGATCACGGCGTCGGTCTCCCGCCGTACCGCGTGCGCGACGACCGCGCCCCGCTGGTTCTGCAGCAGCCGCTGCCACAGCCGCTCCGGCTCCGTCTCCGGGGAAGCGGCACGCGCGCAGTCCGAGCAGGTCGGTCAGCTCGCGACGGACGTGGTCGGCCACGGTGTCCGCGGAGTTGGCCGACTGGGCGAGGGCGGCAGTGTGGTGGATCCGGGACAGGTGAGCCGCGTCGGTCACCGTGATGACCTCCAAGCGGCGGGCTCGGGCGGCCAGTTGGGACACGATGACACCGACGAGCAACAGGAGCACGGCCGATTCGATGTCCGCGGACGCCGTGATGTCGAACGTCTCGTACGGCCGGGTGAGGAAGAAGTCGAATCAGGCCGCCGCGGACAGCGCCGCGACCGCACCCGCCGTACGGCTGCCCAGCGCGGCGACCGCGACGACCACCACGACGAGGATGAGGGCGGCGTTGGTGTGGGACAGGTCCGTGCGGAACCGAACGAGCGCGAGGGCCACCAGGAACGGGGCGGCCAGGCCCGCCGTCAGGGCGAGCCGGTCCCGCAGTGGCCAGGCACCCGCCGACGCGACGCCGGTCCCTCCGCGCGGTGCAACAGCCGCCATGTGCCGGTCTCGGTGCTCATCAGGCACCTCCTACGCTCTGCGCACCACGCGGGTGCGGGTACTCCGTGGATTCCGTCTGTTCGGCGAAGGGCAGCGACACGACCATCGTCAGGCCGCCGCCGGGGGTGTCCTCGGGGGTGAGGGTCCCGTTCATCGCCTCGGTCAGGCCGCGGGCGAGGGCCAACCCCAGGCCGAGGCCGCTGGTGTTGTCGGTGTCGCCGAGCCGCTGGAACGGCTCGAACAGCCTGTCCCGTCCGTCGGCGGGAAGACCGGGCCCCCGGTCGACGACGCGCAGCTCGACCCGACCTGCCAGGGCGCTGGCGGTCACCAGCGCCTTCTGTCCCGGTGGCGTGTGACGGGCGGCGTTTCCGGCGAGGTTGGCGATCACTCGCTCCAGCAGCGGCGGATCGGCCTGCACTGCCGGAATCGCCTCCGTGTCCGTCACCTCGATGCCAGGAGTGTCCGCGAGCGCCATGGGGAGCACCTCCTCGAGCGTGGTCGCACGCAGGTTCAGGGTGAGGACGCCGGCCTCCAGGCGGCTGAGGTCGAGGAGGTTCTCCACCAGCCGGTTGAGTTTGGCCATGGACTCGTCGGCGGTGGCGAGGAGTTCGTCGCGGTCCTCCGGCGAGAACTCGACGTCCCGGCTGCGCAGCGAGGTGACCGCGGCCCAGCCGGCGGCGAGTGGGGTGCGCAGGTCGTGGCCGACGGCCCGCAGCAGTGCCGTACGCATACGGTCGGCGGCCCTGACCGGCTCGATCTCGGCGGCGGCCTCGGCGAGCCGGGCCCGTTCCACCGCGGACCCGACGTGCGCGGCAAACGCGGCCAGCACTCGCCGCTCGGACGACGACAGAGTCCGCCCGCCCAGGACGAGATACGCGCCGGGACCGGCCGGCACGGCCGTGGTGCCGTCGGCATCGGGTGGCTCCTCCACCAGCTCCACCGACTCCATGCCGAAGGTCTCCCGCGTGCGCTCCAGCAGTGCCGGAATGGTGGCGCCGCCGCGCACGATGCTGCCCGCCAGCGACGACATGGTCTCGGCCTCGGCGGTGGCACGGGCCGAGCGCCGGGACAGGCGCAGCGAGCGGTCGACCACGGCGGCGACGGCGGCCGCCACGACCGCGAACACACCCAGGGCCAGCAACGCGTTCGGATCGTCCAGTGTGAACTGCCCGATGGGCGGGATGAACCAGTAGTTGAGCAGCAGCGATGCCGTCAACGACGCGATCACCGCCGAGGCGACTCCGCCTATGCAGGCCACCCCCACCACGGCGAGCAGGAACAGCAGCGCCTCACTGGTCAGGTTCACCGTCCCCCGCACCTGCGCCAGGACGACCGTGAGCAGCACCGGCAGTACCAGCCCGGCGACCGGACCCGCGATCAACCGGGCCGTCGAGAGGGTGCGCCGCCGGGACGGCAGCAGGGTCCCGCGGCCGGCCCGCTCGTGCGTGACCCGGTGAACGTCGATGTCGCCGGAGAGCTCCGTCACTGTCTCGCCCGTGCCCGACCCGGTGAGGAACCGTTCCAGGCGGCCGCGGCGGCTGGTGCCGAGGACGAGCTGGGTGGCATTCTCGGCACGGGCGAAGTCCACCAGCGCGGTGGCCACGTCGTCGCCGACGATCGAGTGGTAGCTGCCGCCGAGGTCCTCCACCAGCCGCCGCTGCCGGGCCAGTGAGGCGTGCGAGACTCCGGCCGCGAGGCCGTCGCTGCGGGCCACGTGCACGGCGAGCAGATCGCCCCCGGCCGACCGGGCGGCGATACGGGCGGCCCGCCGGATCAGCGTGTCCCCCTCAGGGCCGCCGGTCAGTGCCACGACAACTCGCTCCCGTGTCTCCCACACCCCGCCGATGCCGTGCTGGGAGCGGTACTCCTGGAGCGCCTCGTCGACCCGGTCGGCCACCCACAGCAGCGCCAGGTGGCGCAGCGCGGTCAGGTTCCCGGTCCTGAAGTAGTTGGCGAGCGCCGCGTCGATCTTCTCGGGGGCGTAGATGTTGCCGTGGGCCATGCGGCGGCGCAGTCCCTCGGGCGGCATGTCCACCAGTTCGACCTGGTGGGCACGCCGTACGACCTCGTCGGGGACGGTCTCGTGCTGCGGCACGCCGGTGATCTTCTCGACGACGTCGTTGAGGGAGGCCAGGTGCTGGATGTTCAGCGCGGTGATGACGTCGATGCCGGCATCGAGCAGTGCCTCGATGTCCTGCCATCGCTTGGGGTTGCGGCCGTCGCCCGGGACGTTGCTGTGGGCGAACTCGTCGACGATCGCGACCTGCGGGCGGCGCGCGAGGACCGCGCCCAGGTCCATCTCCTGGAATTGTCCGCCACGGTATGAGCACGGGGCACGGCCGACGACCTCCAGGCCGTCAAGCATCGCCTCCGTGCGGGATCGGCCGTGGCACTCGGCGAATCCCACCACCACGTCCGCCCCGCGGGCGGCGCGGCGCCGCCCCTCGTCGAGCATGCGGTAGGTCTTGCCGACTCCGGGGGCTGCCCCGAGATAGACCTTCATTCGTCCGGGCCGTACGTCACCCATAGCCGCCGACGCGCTCCGCTCACTGATTCAACTCCCCTTTACAGAAGGGTTCCGCCATCTACGGAAGCCCCTTCGCGGGCCTGTCGGGGGCGTCGTTAGCGCTTCCTTGTCGCCGGCCACGAGGACCTTGACACTGCCTTGACGCGTCCTGGCCCGATAGGGTGAAGGCGGTGTGCCGGGAAGTCTGGTCGGCCGGGAGTCGTGGTGGCTCCCGTCAAGGGCCCCAGGGGGACGGCATGCGCAGCGTAGGGACGGTTCTCGCCCTCGTGGTTCTCGCCACGGTGGTGGCCACCTTCGCGCGGCGGTGGCGCATTCCCGCCCCTTCCCTCCTCGTGGTCGCCGGTCTCGGGGTGGCGCTGCTCCCGGGCACCCCTCAGATCGAGATCAGCCCCGAGATCATCGGCCTCGTCGTACTCCCGCCGCTGCTGTACGCCTCGGCCGAGGAGATGCCTTGGCGTGAGCTGCGCGCGGTGTGGAAGCCGGTCGGGATCCTCGCCATCGGCCTGGTCCTGGCGTCCGCGGCGGCGGTCGGCGCGGTGGCGGCGCTGGTGACGCCGCTGTCTTGGCAGATGGCGTTCGTGCTGGGCGCGATCCTGGCCAGCACGGACCCGGTCGCCGTCACCGCGCTGGGCAGACGCCTCGCGCTGCCGCCGAAGGTCCAGGTCCTCGTGCAGGCGGAGAGCCTCTTCAACGACGCGACCTCCCTGGTGTTGGTCCGGGTGGCGGCGAGCATCGCCGTGGCGTCCGCGGCCGCCGACTGGGGCGCGGCGGGCGGCGAGTTCCTGCTGCTTGCCGGCGGCGGCACAGTGATCGGCGCAGCGGTCGCGGGCGTGATCGCCCTGATCCGGCGGCGCACCGAGGACCCGGTCCTGGAGACGGTGATCGCCCTGGTCACCCCGTACGCGGCCTACCTGCTGGCGGAGGCGGCGCACACCTCGGGCGTGACCTCGTGCGTGGTGGCCGGCGTGGTCCTGGGCGGCCGGGGCGACCGTCTCACCAACGCACGCATACGGCTCCAACTGCACGCGGTGTACGGCACGGTGGTGTTCCTCCTGGAGTCCGTGGTGTTCTCGCTCATAGGGCTGGCCCTGCCCGCCCAGGTGCGGGCCCTGGCCGACGGCGACCGCGCCTGGCCGCTGTACGCCCTTGCCGTCGCCGTCACTCTCGTCGCCGTGCGCATGCTGTGGCTGGCCCCGCTGTCGGCGGTGGTACAGCGCAAGGGCGGCATCACCCGGATGAACTGGCGGATCCCCGTGGTCCTGACCTGGGCGGGCACCCGAGGGGTGATGCCGCTGGCCGCCGCTCTGTCCATCCCCGAGGTCGCGCAGAACGGCACCGCCCTGACGGACCGGCCGCTCGTCCTTGTCCTGACCACCTCGGTCGTGGTCGTCACCCTCGTCGTGCAGGGCTTCACGCTCGCCCCCGTGGTCCGCCGCTCCGGCATCGCCCTGGAGCCCGCGCACACCGCGCGCGAGGAGGCGGAGGCCCGCTCCCACCTCGCCCACGCCGGCCTGGCCCGTCTGGAGGAACTCGCGGAGCTGGAGGTCGTACCGGACGTCGTCCTCGACCGGCTCCGCCGTGGCCTGGCCGCCCGCCTCGACGACGCCCGCGACCGTCTCGCGGAACAGGACAGCAACGGAGCCGCGACCGAGTCCGCCGACCTGGTCTACCGCCAGCTGCGCCGGGACCTGATCACCGTCGAGACGGGCGAACTCCAGCGCCTCTACGACGACCACGCCATCAGCGACACCACTCGCCGTCGGCTTCAGCGGTCCCTGGACTTGGAGGAGGCTCGGCTTGCCGATGCGTGAGCGCTCCGCTGGGGGTGCCGGGAAGGGGTCGTTGGTCGTCTGCGGCGACGTCGTGGCTGGTCGCGCCCACGCGGCGGAGCCGCATATTGGCGTCTGCGACACCGCCCTGCTCCCCCTGTACTCCCACGAGGGCATGTCGCCCGCCGAGGGCGCGGCGAACGTGGTCCGGCTGTGCGACCCGGCCGTGGAGATCGCCAACGGCGCCTACTACGACCGCGACGCGCGCATCGAACCGGCTCCGGCCGCGACTGAGGACCGCACCGTCAAGCGAGATCCGTTTCATCGCCAACGAGCCCGACCGGCGCGACAAGGCCGAGTACCGGGACAAGATCGAACAGATCCGCAACGACAACGACCTGCCGGAGCAGGAGGACTTCGTCTTCGTCGAGGTCACGGTCACCGACCCCTCCGAGTTCGAGGCGGGTCTGACGGTGCGCGGCGAGGTCCTCCACAAGCGCTACCGCGTGCTGACCCTGGAGTCCTCCTCCATCCCCAACGCGTTGGCCGCCCTCCTTCTCCACGTGCGCGACACGACGGGCTGCACCCCGCACATCTACTTCGAGTGGACCGAGGGCGGCCCCTTCGCCAACTTCCTGCGCTTCTTCCTCTTCGGCCAGGGCGAGGTCGCCCCGGTCACCCGCGAGGTCCTGCGCGAGGCGGAACCCGACCGAGCCCGCCGACCGCGCGTCCACACCGGCTGAGCGGCCCTCGACGTCAGGATCCCGTCAAGATTCGCCGGTACGCCGTAAGGGGCCCGTCAGCGCTGGTCATGCAGGTACACACACGCGCCTAGCGTCAGCGTTGTGCGAAGAAGCGGACCGGCGGGCCCGGCCGGCGACCGCCACTGGCGTGGCAGTGCCCGGCTCGCGGTGAGCTGCGCCCTGCTGTTCTGCGCCATGAGCCTTCTGGTCGACTGGGACGCGGGAAGTCTGACGCCCCTCCGCACCCTGCTCTGGATCACCCTGTCGGCCGCCGTATGCGCCGTCCTCCTGCCACAGCGGGTGAGCGCGGGCCCCGGCTGGCTGGCGGTGCGCACCCCTTGGCGCCGGTACATGGTCCACACGGACGCGCTGGCAGCCGTACGGCAGTACGGCGGCGTCTCCTCCCACCTGGTCCTACGGGACGTCTACGGCCACAGCCTGGAACTCGACCCCCGGATTCTCGCCGCCAACCCCCTGCTCTGGCACGAACTGGACACGGGCGTCCGCCGCTCCCTGGAGCGCGGCACGCTCCGCCACGGAGCAGACGTCCTCGACCGACTGGGCCGCCGCATCGACGACGAGACGGCACAGGCGGTCCTACGGGAATCGGGGCTTTCCTGACCTCACGGGAGCGCCATACTCCCCACCGTTCGCCGTCGTTCAGACCTTCCACATCGAGGTGTCTGGGCGGCTCAGCTGCTCGGCCAGGATGGGCTCGGGGCGCATGAGGATCCGACCGGCCGCAGCAGCCGCGCTTCAGGCCGCGGCCGTCGAGTTCAGCTCGCGGTCGGCGCACGCAGCCACACAGTGCGCGGCATGGCCGAACCCGTGGGGGTGCGCGAGATAGTGCTTTGACCGCTTGGGTTCGGCGGGTCGGGCGATCAAGGCGGTGTTGTCGAGCGGTCGACCTCCCCATCGGGTGCGTTGCCCGCTGCGGGCCTCGGCGCGTTCGCGACGCCGGCGCGGCACTAGAGTGAGACGGTGAACTCCCTGCCGGAAGACCCGTCGCCACGGATCAGCGAAGGCGACCGCGACACGGCCGTGCATCGCCTGCAGGAGATGTTCGCCGAAGGGCGCATCTCGCACGAGGAGATGGACGAACTCCTCCACCAGGTGCTCACGGTCACGACGCACGGCGAGCTCGTATCAGCCATGGCCTCGCTCCCGGCGCAGAAGCCTGCCACCACGTCCACGATTGCCGCCGCCAGCGGGTGGATCCGGCGACGCGGCGCATGGCGGGTACCGCGGATCCTCAAGGTCGAGTCCGCATACGGAAAGGTGAACCTGGACCTGTCTCGGGCGATCATCGAGCACCCTGTCGTCGACATCGAGCTGCAACTCCCTTACGGCAGGGCCAGGATCACGGTGCCTCGCGACGCGATCGTCGAGATCGAGGATCTGCACACCGAGTGGAAGGACCCGAGATACAAACCCCCGCGGCGCTCCCGCCCGGGCGGGCCGAAGATCCGGATCTCCGGGGCTATGGGGTACGGACGGCTGAAGATCCGCCACGCCCGGCGCTGAAGCCCAGTTCACGGCCCTGCGCTACTCCATCCTCGACGGCACCGACCATGCCCATTGCGAGAAGACGGGGATCTTGTCGGGGCCGGGTTGGTCGAACCCCTGGACGGCGACACCTCCACGCTCGGCGCGCAGCCCACAGCGAGCCCGAGGACCAGGGACTCTACTTCCCCACCTACTCCCCCGACCTCCACATCCCCCTCACCCGCAGCCTGATCACCGTCGGCCGTCGCCGCCAGTCCACAGGCGAGGCCCCTTTCATCGACCTCGACAGCGACCCCGCAGACGCTGGCGTCTCTCACCAACACGCCATCCTCGTCCAGCAACCCGACTCCGCCTGGTCCCTCATCGACAAGGGCTCCACCAACGGCACCACGGTGAACGGCGCCGAGGACCCCGTCGCCCCCTACGTGCCGGTGCCGTTGAAGGACGGTGACCGCGTACACGTCGGACTCTGGACGACGATCACCATCCGCCGGGATTGAACCGCGTCCGCGTCGGCTTCGACGGGCCGTCGGCAACAGGCGCGCCTACACCTCGATGTGCGAGCCCATGATGACCGTGCGGTCTCGAGGGAGGCCGAAGTGCTCGGCGGCGTCGGCCGTGATGTAGGAGGTGGCGATGAACAGCCGTTTGCGCCAGGGTGCCATCGTGGGCGCCTTGCCGCGCCGGAGCTCGATCTTCGACAGGAAGTAGGACGCCTGGTCGAGCTGCAACAGCCCCTCGGTCTCGGCCGTGTCGAGCATCGCCAGTGTGCCGAGCACATCAGGCGTCTCCATGTAGCCGATCCGAGCGGTGACGTGGACGATGCCGTCGTCGGCGTAGCCGAGGTCGTCGACGACGATCCGCCCGTCGGTCGGGACGCGGGGCACGGGCTCGGTCTGGATGGAAAGGATCACGACCTGGGCGTGCCGCACGTGGTTGTGATCCACGTTGGCCCGCATGGCCAAAGGCGCCGTCTGCTTGCCCCGGTTGAGGAAGACGGCCGTGCCGGGGACCTGGAGCGCCGACATCTCCCCGCTGCGGAGCTGGTCGACGAACTCGCGCAGGGAGCCTTCGTGGCGTGCTCGTTCCGCGGTGACGAGCTCGCGGCCGCGCTGCCAGGTCGTCATGACGGTGAACGCGGTGAGGCCGATCAGCAGCGGCAGCCATGCCCCGTGGACGAGCTTGGTCAGGTTGGCCGCAACGAACAGCAGGTCGACGATGAGCAGCACCCCTGCGCCGATCGCGACCAGCCACACGGGCGTACCCCATTTCGCGCGGGCGACGTAGAAGAACAGCAGGGTGGTGATGGTGATGGTGCCGGTGACCGCCATGCCGAACGCGAAGGCCAGTGCCGTAGAGCTGCGGAAGGCGAAGACCAGGGTGAGGACCGAGACCATCAGCAGCCAGTTGACCCAGGGGACGTAGATCTGGCCGATGGTGGACTCGGAGGTGTGCGCGATCCGCAGCCTCGGCAGGTAACCGAGCTGGGCCGCCTGGGAGGCGACCGAGTACGCACCGGTGATCACCGCCTGGGAGGCGATCACCGTGGCCGCCGTGGCCAGCAGGACCATCGGCCACCGTCCCCAGTCGGGCACGAGCAGGAAGAACGGGCTGCTGATGTTGTCCGGATCGTCGAGGATCAGCGCGCCCTGGCCGAAGTAGCTCAAGATGCAGGCGGGGAAGACGAGGAACATCCAGGCGCGAGTGATGGCCCGGCGGCCGAAGTGCCCCATGTCCGCGTACAGAGCCTCTGCGCCGGTGACCGCGAGCACGACTGCCGCGAGCGCAAAGAAGGCGGTGCCGAAATGGCCGAACAGAAAGCCCAGGGCATAGCTCGGCCACAGCGCCCTGAGGATGTCCGGGTGGTCGGCGATGCCGGCGACGCCGCACGCGCCGATGGCCACGAACCAGGCAATCATCACCGGCCCGAACACCCGGCCGACCGCCGCGGTTCCCCGGCGCTGCACCAGGAACAGCAGCACGATGATCACCGCGGTGATGGGTACGACCGCGCTGTGCAGTGACGGCTCGACGACCTTGAGCCCCTCGACCGCGGACAGCACCGAGATCGCCGGGGTGATCATGCTGTCGCCGAAGAACAGCGACGCGCCGAAGATGCCCAGCGCGGCCAATACGACGGCGGCTCGCCTCCCCCGCTGCGAACTCCACCGCCGCAGCAGGGTGATCAGCGCCATGATGCCGCCCTCGCCCTCGTTGTCGGCGCGCATGGCCAACAACACATACGTGACCGTGACGATGACCACCACCGACCAGAACACCAGCGACACCACCCCGTACACGTTCTGCGTGCTGACCGGGACCGGGTGCGGGTCGCTCGGGTTGAACACGGTCTGGAGGGTGTAGATCGGGCTGGTCCCGATGTCACCGAAGACCACGCCGAGAGCACCGATCACCACCGCGAGCCGCACCGCGTCCCGCGCGCTCCCACGACGAGCCTCCGGCGGCCGCGCTGCGGATTCTTCGCCCGCCGCGGCCCCGTGCCAACCATCGGCCATGGTGATCCTCCTCCTCCCGGTCTGCGGTGCCGCAGACCGGTGCATCGGTGCGGACACTACCGATGCCCAGGCGCAATCCCCCGCAGGTGTACGCGGCTTCGTCTCGAACCGTGTCTGCGTGCTGTCGGAGATCAACGCCTGATGCCGATCGAACCGCCGTTGCGTGCCGGCACGCACCATGGCGACCGACTACCTCGGTCGCCCCGCCCCGATCCACAAGGTTTGAATCCTGCCGGGCACTGTGTCCGACCAGGCAGTATGTATCGAACAGCCCCCTCGGAGTGCTCTCCGAGGGGGCTGTTTCGTGCCCCGGGCACAAACGGGGACAGCGCGTCAGGCGGCGTTCTCGGCAGGACTAGTTAGAGATGAGCATCCGCCTTCGCCGTCTTGACCAGGCTCGGAGGGGCTGGGCGTCTGCACCTCCGCCGGTGGGCCCTCAGGGAGCCGAGTGCGGTCGGCCGGTGCTCATCGCTGGCTCCTCTGCCTTCCTGGCCCCCGCCACCCGGCGGGGCGTTCAGTACTGCTCCGTCTCCACGAAACCGGTGCTCGCGTTGTCGTCATCGTCCGCGCCGAAGGCAGCGGCGGTCGGGTCGAATCCGGGCGGGCTGTCCTTCAGGGCCAGGCCCAGGCCGGCCAGCTTCGCCTTGACCTCGTCGATGGACTTCGCACCGAAGTTGCGGATGTCCAGCAGGTCCGCCTCGGAGCGCGCCAGGAGCTCACCCACCGAGTGGACGCCCTCACGCTTGAGGCAGTTGTAGGAACGGACGGTGAGCTCCAGCTCCTCGATCGGCAACGCCAGGTCGGCGGCGAGAGCGGCGTCCGTCGGGGACGGACCCATGTCGATGCCCTCGGCGTCGATGTTCAGCTCACGCGCCAGACCGAACAGCTCCACCAGGGTCTTGCCGGCGGACGCCATGGCGTCGCGCGGACGCATGGCCTGCTTGGTCTCGACATCGACGATCAACTTGTCGAAGTCGGTGCGCTGCTCGACACGGGTCGCCTCGACCTTGTAGGTGACCTTGAGAACCGGCGAGTAGATCGAGTCGACCGGAACACGGCCGATCTCCTGGCCCACCTGCTTGTTCTGCACGGCGGAGACATAGCCGCGACCGCGCTCGACGGTCAGCTCCATCTCCAGCTTGCCCTTGCCGTTGAGCGTGGCGAGGACGAGGTCGGGATTGTGCACCTCGACACCGGCCGGGGGCGCGATGTCGGCGGCGGTGACCAGACCCGGGCCCTGCTTGCGCAGGTACATCACGACCGGCTCGTCGTGCTCCGAGGAGACGACCAGCTGCTTGATGTTGAGGATCAGGTCGGTGACGTCCTCCTTGACGCCCGGCACGGTGGTGAACTCGTGCAGGACGCCGTCGACGCGGATGCTGGTGACAGCAGCGCCGGGGATCGACGACAGGAGGGTGCGGCGGAGAGAGTTGCCGAGGGTGTAGCCGAAGCCCGGCTCAAGCGGCTCGATCACGAACCGGGAGCGGAACTCGTCGACGACCTCTTCGGTCAGTGACGGACGCTGAGCAATCAGCACGAGGTATTGCCTCCAGTTTGGCGCCCGCTATGTGACGCCGTAGACACCCATGAAGGGTACGGGTGGTTCAGCCTCCTACGAGGCTGAACCGCCCGACGCGCCTGTCTGCTGGCCGGTCGGCAGGCCCGGCTCACTGCTGCAGTGGAGTCCAATGATCAGCTGCTCCTGCCCCTGAGAGTCAGCCACCAGCACATCTCGTAGGTGCATACTGGGGGCAATGACAAAGCCTGCTGCACCGAAGCGTCATTTGCCTACCAGCCCCTTCAAGGCCCCGGTCACGCCGCCTCCCAAGCACTTCGCCGTGGGCGACCAGGTCACACACGACGTGTACGGCCTCGGCCGGGTGATCGGCATCGAGGATGGAACCGCGGCGCTCGTGGATTTCGGCTCGGCGCAAATGCGGATCTTGAGCCCGTACGCCAAGATGACCAAGCTGTAGGACCGCTGTGCCGGGTCACGGCACGCCAGGCCCCTTCAGGGACCTGTAACGAAAGGGAGACCTCTCATCGATCTGACGTCGCTGTTCTCCGCCCTGGAAGGGCAACCCCGCTGTTCCACTGCAGCATCGCCGCCTCCGACGACAAATCCCTTCCATGCCCCGGACTTCGGGGCAGACGAGACTTCCCTGCTCGAGGATGTGCAGGAGCCCGCCTCGGGCATGCATGCCGCGCAATCCAAGGCAGCTTAGCTGCCACGAGTGCGGTGGTTTCGACAGCCGGCCGCGGCCGTCTCCGGTGCTGCGGTGAGGAGTGCGGCCGCCTCAGTTTCCCCACTCCTTCAGCCCGGTTCACCGTCGTTCAGCCGAGACCGTGTGCCGGGCCCTTCCCGTAGGCAAGCCGCCATCGTGTTCGCGGGCTGGCGCCAGCCACGAGCACCACGGTGCGGGGCCTCGTCGGAAGCTGTTCGGTCTGTTCCGACCGCCGTGGGCGGTCTGGAGGTCTACGCGGCCGCAGCGCTGTGGGCTTCTATGGTTGCGGTGAGCTCGGGCAGGCGCTCGGCACCTGAGACCGCCCGGTCCGTGACACGCTTCGCCGCTTCTCCCAGACCATCGACGGTTTCCCGGAACAGGTCCATGTCGATCAGTTCGAGTTCCTTGAGATGCGCGGCATTCGCGGTCGTGACGGATGGGCCGAAGGCCTGGAGAGCAAAGCTGGTCGCCGAGCCGGAGCGCAGGACCTCAAGAAGAGGCTGAAGCGGCAACTGCAGTTGGGTGGCAGTCTCCATGATTTCGGCGATGTTCTGCTGGTTCATCATCATCAGCGCGTTGTTGAACAGCTTGCCGAACTGCCCGGTGCCGGCTCGCCCCATATGGATGATCTGCTTGGAGAAGGTGGCGAAGAGGTCCATGACCTGTCCGACAGCGTCGTCGGGCCCGCCGACGATGGTGGTGAGCTCGCGGGCGAGAGCGACCGTGCGACCACCGCTGACAGGCGCGTCGAGCACAGTGATTCCGTAGGGCGCGGCGAGGTCGGCCAGATGCCGCGCCTGTGGCGGTAGCCCGGTGCCATGGTCGACGAGAATCGCCCCCCGACGCATGTTCTCCAACAGGCCTCCCTCCGCGGCGACTTGAAGGGTGTCGGAGTCCCGCCGAAGGCACAGCGCCACGACGTCACTGGCCGCCGCAAGTTCGGCCACCGTGGCGGCGACCGTGTGGGAATAGCCGGACAGCGCTTCCAGTGACGCCGGCCGACGGGCCCACACCGTGAGCGGGTACGGGGAGTCGGCAATCGCCTGGGCGATGGGTGCCCCTTGATCTCCCAGGCCGATGAATCCGACCGTGAGTCGGGTACCTGTTTCCGCCGGATTGGTCATGTCGGTTTCCTCTGTGGGCGCTTCGCTCGGCAGTCTCGGGTGGTTGAGCGTGCGGTGT
Source organism: Streptomyces sp. NPDC022910 (assembly GCF_055561075.1). NCBI lineage: Bacteria > Bacillati > Actinomycetota > Actinomycetes > Kitasatosporales > Streptomycetaceae > Streptomyces > Streptomyces sp. NPDC022910. The sequence continues at coordinate 20,982 of NZ_JBVHHL010000049.1, read as the reverse complement.
CAGGCGTTCGTGTTGATGGTGTCGAGTTCGGTGATGGCATCGGCGGGCAACTCCAGGTCGGCGGCGGCGATGTTCTCGCGCAGGTGGGCGCGGGAGGAGGTGCCGGGGATGACGACGGTCGTGGTGGATCGCTGCAGCAGCCAGGCGAGGGCGACCTGCTGAGGTGAGGCGCCCAGGCGGCCGGCAACCGCATCGAGGGTGCCGTGCTGGAGAGGGGAGAAGCCGCCGAGGGGGAAGAACGAGGCGAAGGCGATGTTCTCGCGCGCGGCGCGGGAGACGAGTTCGTCGTCCTCGCGGTTGACGAGGTTGTAGAGGTTCTGGATCGCCACGACCGGAGCAATCCGCTGGGCTTCGGTGAGCTGGACGGCGGAGACTCCGCTGAGGCCGAGGTGCCGGATCAGGCCCTCCTGCTGCAGTTCGGCGAGCGCGGTGAACTCCGCCTCCAGGGAGACGTCGGTGGTGCCCTCGTGACTGCCCAGACGCAGGTAGACGATGTCGAGGACGTCGACGCCGAGGTGGTCGAGGTTGTCGCGAACCTGATCCTTCAAGTCCTGGGGGTCCAGGGAGGAGATCCAGGATCCGTCGACGCCACGGCGCGCCCCGACCTTGGTGGCGACGGTGATCCCGTCGTAGGGGTGGAGCGCCTCACGGATGAGGCGGTTGGTGACTTCGGGACCGTAGAAGTCAGCCGTGTCGACGTGGCTGACACCGGCGTCGACGGCTTCGCGCAGCACGGCGAGCGCCTCCCCGCGGTCGCGGGGCTCACCGAAGACGTTCGGACCGGCCAGCTGCATGGCCCCGTATCCCATCCGGGTGATGGTCAGGTCGTCGGCGAGCGTGAGGGTTCGGAGAGGAGTGTGACCAGGCATGATGCTCCTTGCGAGAGGTAAGTAACCATTAAGTTACTCCCCTCCGAGGGGCTAAGTCAAAGGATGGTTACTTCTGCTAGGCTGGATTTCATGACCGCGACACCCGAAAGCAGCAAGGTGTTCCGGCCCCGGAACCCGGAGGCAACCAAGGAACTCCTGCTCACGGCGGCGACGGAGGAGTTCTCGGAGTACGGCTTCGCAGGTGCACGGATAGAGCGGATCTCACAGCGGGCGCGTACGAACAAGCGGATGATCTACGCGTACTTCGGCGACAAGGACGGCCTGTTCGACGCGGTCCTCAAACGTCAGATCGGACAGCTCGCCGAGGCAGTCCCGCTCGAGGAGGGGAACCTCACCGCTTTCGCGGCCGCACGGTTCGACTACATGCTCGCCAATCCCGAGGCCCGCCGCCTGGCGGGGTGGCGCACCTTCGAGCGGTCCGAGCCGACGGCCGCCGAGACGGAGAGTTACCGAGTGAAGGTCGAGACCGTCGCAGCCGCTCAGCGTGCCGGCAAGGTCAACGACAGCATCCCCGCGATCGATCTCTTTGCGATCGTGCTGCGCATGACCGAGAGCTGGCTGAACGCACCGCCCGCGCTGCACACGGCCGGGTACGCCGACCCCATGGCCCCCGACCGGATCGCCGAACACCGCGCCGCACTCGTCGAAGCAGTGCGCCGCATCACCGAACCGGCCTGATCACACTGGCGTCATTCCTCACCTGGCAGGGCATGATTCTGAAGTTCATCGGAACCGGCGGTGTCCTGGGCATCAGCACATCTCCCGTCCTCAATGCCGTGGCCGACGGGAACCTGAACGCCTGACAGAGCTGACGGCTGTCCGTGGTGGCCGTGGGGGCTGAGCGGCCACCGCCGTCGGCAAGCACGCCTCCCGCAGCCGCAAGGGGCTGGTCACACCGCCCGCCGCGCTCCTGGCCGCGAAGGTCATCATTGTCGTCGTCCTGGGAACTGCGGCAACGGCCCTGCTGAGCGTCAACCGGTCCCAGAACGCGCACGAACCCATCTCGGGCATCCCCTACGTCGTGGCATTGCGACCTCCCTGACCCGGCGGCGTCTTTCGCTTGATAGAGCTTGCAGCGGCCCGCGTGCCGTCCAGCTTTGTGCTCAGGGCCCGAAGGACTTCGTCCACCTTGGCCGGGTCCTCCCGATCAGCCAGGGACGGGGTGTTGCGTTCCACCCGCTTAAGGATCGTGGCCACCTCGGGCGGAGCCCCTTCCCGTCGACGTGTGTGGAACGCGAACTCCCGCAGCGCGGTTCGCACATCGACCGGTTTGAAGGCGGCCGGAAGGGTGCGCAGCAGAGCAACGGTCATGACCATCAGGGCCTTGGCCCTGTTCTCATGGCGCTTTGTATCGACGTACTCCTGACCAGCCGGCCATGCAGCACCCTGCCGTGGGCCGAACGGCGCAACCGACGCATTCGCATCCTGCCGAGGGCACCGACGCAAACGGCCCGGACCGATCACGGTCCGGGCCGTTTTGACAGCAGTCGTCTCTCAGGCTGCCGCAGACGTCAGCCGTCGTTCTCCGCCGACGGGATGTAGGCGCCCGGCACGTTCGCCGGCGCGTAGATCTTCTTCTCGCCGGGGTACGGCTGCGTCCAACCGTGCGTCTCGTACCACGTGAAGTGGTTCATCTGCGCGGGGTTGGCGTAGTCCGCTATGGCGTGGGGCCCGGTCAGCCGCTGCTTGGACTTCCACGCGTCCCACTGCGCCGCGAGCGCCTGCATGTCCGTCGGCACCTTCGCCGACGTCGGCGCGGGTGCCGCCTTGGCGTCCTGCGGGGCCGGGGTGTCCGGGCCGCAGGAGGGCTGGGTGCTCAGGCCCAGGGTCAGCGAGGTCCGGTTGGGCAGCGCGGTGAACGGCGTGTTGTCCGGCGTGTTGGTGAACGCCGTGGTCATCGGGGTGGCCGCGCTGTCCTTCTGGTTCATCGGCTGGATCCCGAGGATCTGCTCGATGGTGCGGATCATCGTGATCTGCGAGTAGTAGCGGTTGTCGACAGCGCCGTGCTGCGCCCAGGGGCTGATGATCTGGATCGGGGCACGGTGGCCGTCGACGTGGTCGAGGCCGGCCTGGGAGTCGTCCTCGACGACAAAGATCGCCGAGTCCTTCCAGTACTTGCTGTGCGAGATCTTGTCGACCATCCGACCGACGGCGAGGTCGTTGTCCGCGACCTGCGCGGCCGAGTTCGCCGGACCACCGGTGTGGTCGTTGGACAGCCAGAACATGTTCAGGTTCGCAGGACCGTTCTGCTCGAAGTCCTGCTCCCAGATCTGCTCCTTGTAGATGTCCGGGACGCTGGTGTCGAACAGCGGGAAGCCGGGCACCGACACCTTGTTGAGCGACGGGATCGCCGAGCCCGTCTGAATGGGGTAGGCGGTCTTCTGGCCGGTCGCCCGCATGTTCTTGGTGTCGCAGTACAGGTTCTGCCAGGTCGCACCGGCCGGCTTGCTCTCGATCGACTGGAACTCGCCGTAGTCCTTGACGGACTTGCCGGCCGCCTGCGCACCGGACCAGATGAAGCCGGACTTCTGGTGGCCGAGGGCGTCGTCCTCGGTGTCGTAGCTGCGCGTGTACTCGCCGGCCGAGGACTCGGTGTACTCCGGGTCGTCGGCCTGCATCAGCCAGTTGTGGCCCTCGGCGGAGTTCGTGCCGATGTCGTACGTGTTGTCGTACAGACCGAACTGCTCGGCCAGCGCATGCTGGTTCGGCGTCACGTTCTTGCCGAACTGCGTCACCGACGGGTCGCCGTTGCCCTGCGGCATGTCACCGAAGACCTGGTCGTAGGTCCGGTTCTCCTTGACGATCAGGAAGACGTGCTTGATCGTCGAGGGGTCGCCGAGCCGCTTCGGGACCGCCACCGCCTGCGCCTTGCTGCCCTCGGCCACCTTGACCGCGCCGTTGGTCCAGCCGTTCTGCTTGAAGACCTTGGCCGTCTGGGCCCTGATGACACTGTCGTCCGGCAGCGTGAACTGCGTCAGGCTCGACGTCGTGTCGTGGGTGCCGTGCCCGGCGCTGGTGGTGGGACGGCGGGCGTCGATACCACGGGTGTTGGAGACGACCACCTGCTTGCCCACGGTGGTGATCTCCGCGGGGAAGTAGTCCGTCGGGAGCAGGCCGACGTAGCTGACCGGCTCCTGCGCGGACTTGTAACGGTAGACCGCGACCGCGTTGGCGCGGCCGAGCGTCACGAGCAGGCGACCGTCGTCGGTGAGCGTCACCGCGTCGGGCTCGTAGCCCACCGACGCCTCCGGCCACGGCTGGGTGGCGATGGTCTGAACGACCTTGTCCTTGCGGCTGTCGATGACCGACACGTTGTTGTCCGCGGTGTTGGTGACGAACACCACCCCGTTCTTGGCGTACACCGCGGTCGGGTGCAGACCGACGCCGATGCTCCCGACGGCGGCGGAGGCGTCCGCAAGGTTGATGACGCTGACCGTGCCGGTGGTGGTGGCACCGGTGTCCGGGTTGGCCGGCACCTGGGTGCCGTAGGAGTTGATCGTGGTGTCACCGGCCTTCGCCGGGCGCCCGCCCTCGTTGCTGACGTAGAGCTTGCTGCCGACCATGGCCATGCCACGGGGTGCGTTGCCCACGGCCCAGCTCTGCTTGATGGCGCCGGTCGCCGCGTCGATGGCGACCACCCGGTTCTGGCCGTTGACCGCGGAGTACACGGTGGAGCCGTCGGCCGAGAACACGGCCGCGCCCACCAGCGCGCGCTTGGAACCGTCGGCCGGGATCGAGACGGCCGTCGGGTTGGCGAGCGTGCCGTCCGCGTTCACGGTGAACTTGGTGTAGCCGTCGCCCTGGCCCAGCCACAGCGTCTTGCCGTCGGGCGAGTACGTCGGGCCCTCCTGGCCGACCGCGCTGCTGCTGATGCGCAGGTTGTCCGCGGCGTTGGTGCCGACCTTCTGCTTCACCTCGCCGGTCTTGAGGTCCATGATGACCAACGCCGCGTCGCCGTCGGTGACCGAGGCCGCGAGGTGGGTGCCGTCCGGGCTGACCGTGGACGACATGATCTTGCCGTCGTTGATGACGGTGCGGCTGCCGTACGGGTCGATGTACTGGTCGCTGGAGATGACCTGGCCATCGGCGGTGGTCTGGCCGACCTGTTCGGTGCCGAACTGCTGCGTCGAGGCGACTGCGGTCCCCGTGACGGCGAGAACCACACCGATGCCGACCGTCACCAGAGAGGTACGGCGGCCGAAGCGTCTACCGAGGAGGCTGATCTCAGCCTTCTCGACACTCTTGCGGCGGCGAGTTACCTGCATTGCGTTATCCCTTCAGGGTGGTGTCGAGCAGCTCGACGTTGCCGTCGAACTGCCACAGCGGGTTCGGTGCGTCCCCGTCGGGGGTGCGCACCAGGAAGTAGCCGTTCACTTCCTTCGGTCCATCGCCATCGGCCATGAACCGCCCGTCTGGAGTGACGTCCAGTTGGTAGATGGCCTGTCCTGCGGCCTCGACGCCGGGGAGATGCCAGCTGACGACGCAGCGCCAGTCGTTGCCCGGGCCTTGCGCCGCGACCCTGACGCTTCCCTTGTTGCACGCCGCCGTGGCCTTCAACTGGGCCTCGGTGACGGCGGGTCGGTTGAGTTCCTCGGTCTGCATGCGGTACAGGTGGGCGAACGCCGTGGCGACCGAGCGCTGCACCTTGTCCTGCTCGATCCCGGAGCCCGTCGCCGAGGTCGTCGCGGCGACGACCGCGAACGACACGGCGGCCACCCCGACGAGCGGCAGGACTCCCACGGTGATCGCGCGGCGGCCCGACCCGTCGAAGGTCAGATTGGTGAAGTCGCGCCGTACGAAGAGCACATACGACAGCGCCGTCGCGACCACGGCCCACACGAGGCTGACAACGATGCCGATCAGCAGCGGGCCGAGCTGCTGGGGGCTGGTGAACAGACCGTTCCAGGAGATGAAGGCGTAGCTGGGCAGGGCGACGCGGACGGCCACGGGGAGCGGCAGCATCTGGGCGACCGCCATCGCGAGCGAGACGAGCACGGGCACCAACAGCCCCATCGGGGACCGTCCCAGCGTGACCGACCCGAGGAAGCCGAGCGCGGCGAGGGCCAGGGTCGGAGCGAGGACGCAGACCCAGGAGAGCAACACCTGGACGGCGGCGTCCGACGGCGCCAGGAGGTGGCCGTCGAGGCCTACCAGTGGCTGGTTGCCGACCGCCACGACCCCGCCGGCCGCGCTGGAACAGGCCAGCCCGGCTACCAGCAGCAGGATGACGGTCAGGCTGGCCAGTACCTTCGCTGCGAAGATCCGCCTGGGCGACCGGACCGCCACGAGCAGGTGGCGCCAGGTACCGAGCCGGTCCTCGGAGGCGAACACGTCGCCGGCGACCACCGCGGTCAGCAGCGGGAGCGCCCAGGTGCCGGCGAAACCGAGCATCACCAGCGGTCCGGCCCACCCCGTGGCGTGCATCCAGCGTCCGAAGAGGGTGTCGACGGGAAGTGTGCTCTGCTGGCTCACCGCGGCGACGAAGAGCGCCGGCGCGATCCAGCAGGCGAGGAGCAGCAAGCGGATCCGCCATTGCGACACCAGCTTGACCAACTCGAAGCGGTAGCCGCGCGGAACCGAGACAGGGCGGGAAGTGGCAACGTTGTCGTCGGTGATGGTCGCGGTCGCGGTCATCGGTCGGTCTCCTGCTGCTCGGTGAGGGCGAGGAACGCGGCTTCGAGCGGCGACACCACGGGTGCGAGTTCGCGCACCGCGATGCCCGCGTGCACGAGTTTCACCACCAGTTCGTCGAGGGCGGGCACCAGCGCGCGCACGACGAGCACCTCGGCGTCGTGCCGTGCCCCGGCGTCGTCGACGACCCGGATCCCGTCCGTGTCGACAGCCAGTCGGCGGGCGGCCTGCGGGTCGGAGGTCAGCAGCCGGTAGTCGAGTTCACGGTTCTCGGCGGCCAGCTTGCTCAGCGGGCCGGAGAAGACGACCCTTCCGGCGGCGACGATGGTGACCTCGGAGCACAGCGCCTCGAGGTCGTCCATGCGGTGGCTGGAGAGCACGACACTGGTTCCGTCCGCCGCGAGCCGGGTGAGGACACCGTGTATGTGTTTCTTGCCGGCCGGGTCGAGGCCGTTGGAGGGTTCGTCGAGCACGAGCAGCCGGGGCTTGGTGAGCAGGGCGGCGGCGAGCCCCAGCCGCTGGCGCATGCCGAGAGAGAAGCCGCGGACCCGGTCGTCGGCGACATCGGTGAGCCCGACCTGGTCGAGCACCTCGTCGACGCCCGCTGTCCGCGCGTCGCGGCCGCGGAGAGCGGCCAGCGCGGCGAGGTTCTGCCTGGCGGAGAGCGAGGGGTAGAGACCGGGCCCGTCCACGAAACCGGCGACGCCGTCGGGAGCAGCGAGCGCCCGCCCGACCGGAGTTCCCAGGATCTCGAGGCGGCCGCCGTCGGCGACGGACAGGCCCAGCAGGAGACCGAGCAATGTCGTCTTGCCGGCCCCGTTCGGTCCGACCAGGCCGTGGATCTGCCCCCGCGCCACATCCAGATCGACGCCGTCGAGTGCGACGACATCGCCGAAGCACTTGGTGATACCGCGAGCCCGGACAGCGAGGAGTGTGTCCATGAGTCCCTTCTTTCGAAGTCCTCAGGGACCCTAGGGAGGGCACACAACCCGGACACGGACGATTGGTTGAACGTACACGGAACGGATCGTCAAGGCGTTGGCAAGTCCGACTGCACAAAACAGCCAGCATCGAGCCAGACTTGGGCATTGCCAGGACGCCCGGATCCGCACCAAGTGACTCCCGGCAGATCGCGGGACGGGGGCCGTTGCCGGGGTGACAGGAGCAACCGCTCGTGCGGAGACCTTGTACACGGCTTGTGGCGAAGGCGAGTCCCCCTGCACAGATGTGTTGACCTCGCAACGATGGGCCGCCACCCGTGACACTTGGGACTCACGCTGCGCAGGACATAGTGACCCCCGGGCGGGGTCAGGCCGCCTGCTCTCCGGGGGGAGGTACGCGGGCGGCGTCGTACAGGGGCAGGCCCGTTCACCCCCCGTGGCGGTCCTGCCCCTGCGCGGAGCCCGGGTGTGCCCCGGTCGCGAAGGCGAGTATGTCGGGTACTGCCTCGCGCAGGCTTCCGAAGTGTCGGTGCACGCCGTCCACCGCGACCGGCGCGGTGACGCTCCACACCTTCATGCCGGCCCGCAGTCCGGACACGGCCCCGGACGGCGCGTCCTCAATGACCGGGCACTTCTCCGGCTCGGCACCGGGTCGCTGCGCGGCCAGGAGACAAGGGACTGGTGACGGCTTGCCTTCCTCGACGGCGGCAGCCACGACCACAGTCGGAACCGGCAGTCCGCTCCGGGTTCGAGCCGTCCGCGTCCCCGGTGTTCATAGTTCGAGGTCACCAGCCCCCAGCAGCTCGGGTGCACCTTCCGAGGCGGCACAGACGCCGGACCGGACGTCGACGTCCTCCAGTTCGTGCAACGCGGCCAGGCACTCCCGCGGTTCCGATCCGGGGCCACCGCGGCGAGGTCTCCATCGGCCTCGTCCGCAGCGCCACCCGGTAGACCGTGTCCGGGTCGAGTCCGTATCGTGCCGCCCACGTTTTCCAGACCTGGGGCTGGGCCTCGACCATGCCGGCCCACCGAGTGGGCTGCGTTACGCGTCCCGGTCGGCGACTTCCTGAGCGGTACGCTCCAGTCGGCTTCGATGGTTCACCCACCACTCCGAGTCGCCCGGCGCCATGCTGTCGTTGCCCTTGTTCATCCCGACAGCACCGTCTATGAGTTCCCGAATGATGTCGGCGTGTCCGGCGTGCCGATGCGTATCAGCGATCACGCGCACTATGGCGTGATGCAACGTCACCTCGTCCCTGCCGTCAGGCCACCACGGCACCCTGCCGATCGTGTCCAGCGCCAGCACGTCGATCGTCGCGTCCGAGTGCGCCCACGCCCGGCGGTAGAGCTCCACGACGTACGCGCGCGACTCGTCGGCGGTGGCCCACATGTCCGCGTTGGGTTCAGCACCGTCTTCGAGCCAGGGCAGCGGCTCGCCGGACGGCCGTCCGAAGGTGTCGCCGAGGTAGCCCAGTTCAACGCCGGCTGCGTGTTTCACCAGACCCAGGAGGTTGGTGCCGGTCGGAGTCATCGGGCGGCGGATGTCGTACTCCGGGAGCCCTTCGATCTTCCACAACAGGGCATCGCGGGCGGACTGCAGGTAAAAACGAAGGGCAGCCTTGGGATCCGATTCGTTCATGGGGCCAGTCTGGTGCTCCCGCGATCTTTGTCCACCGCCTTTGTCCACCGCTCGCGGCGAACCACCGGGCCCTCGTTCCCGTCCAGGCGGCACCCCACCAGTTCCCCCGGTCCTCGTGCCGCTGCCGGGTTGGGGGCTTGGATCTCCTCGGGGCGCTGTCGGTGGTCTCGTCTGGATTCGCCGCGTGACTGAGTCCGCCTGTCTCGCCGCGGTCCGGGAGTCGTACGACACCGTGGCCGCTGAATACGCCGCCCGCGTCAAGCCCCCCGCCGAGCTGGATCCCTTGTCACGCTCGATGCTGGCCGCGTTCGCCGAACTCGTGCAGGCCGCCGACCGAGGACCGGTCGCGGACCTGGGGTGCGGCCCCGGCAAGGTGACCGCACACCTGGCTGGACTGGGTGTCTCGGCATTCGGTGTCGACATGTCGCCGAAGATGATCGATCTGGCGCGAGAGGCTTATCCGGGCCTGCGGTTCGCTGTGGGTTCAATGACCGCGCTGGACCTCGGCGACGGAGAGCTCGGCGGCATCCTGGCCTACTACTCGACTCACCACACGCCACCGGAGTTGCTGCCGCTCGTGTTCGCCGAGTTCCATCGCACCCTGGCGCCCGGTGGATATCTGATGCTCGTCGGCCATGTGGGCAACGGTGAACATTTGCGTCCGACGCAGGCCTATGGCGGCCACCCCGTGTCCTTCCAGTCCTATCTGCTGCCCGCGGACCGGATCGCCGAACTACTTGACCAGGCTGGGCTCGTCGTCACCGCGCACCTGGTACAGGAGCCCGACGAAGGGATGAAGAGGAGGGTCGCCAGCTTTATGGTCCGCAAACCGGAATCCCCCGGGGCTTGAGGTCACGGCTCGGACGGCGGCGGTGCCCGGGGAGCGTGGCGCTACCCGATCACTGCGCCCCAGACGCTCGACGGCCCGATGACGTACTGGCCGCCGGTGTGCCCTGGCCGGGCGGTACCGCCCGTGGCCGCGCCGCTGACACGAGGAGAACTGCGGGCGCGCGTACGGACGTTGATATGGGACGCTGTCGTCAGCCGTTCGCTGCGCCGGGGGGCGTGGCGGGCGTCGAGAGGAGCGCAGGGTGAGACAGGACGGCTTCCGCGCCGAAGAGATAGACACGAGCAGGCCGCACCCTGCGCGGATCTATGACTACCTGCTGGGCGGCAAGGACAACTACGAGGTGGACCAACAGGCCGGCGATCAACTCGCCGCGGCCGCGCCCGAGGTGCGGATCGGTCTGCGGGCCAACCGCGCCTTCCTGCAGCGCGCCGTCCGTTACGTTGTCGGCAGTGGCGTCCGCCAGATCCTCGACGTCGGTACCGGGCTGCCCACCTCGCCGAACGTGCACGAGATCGCCCAGGAAGCGGCGTCGGACGTGCGCGTCGCGTACGTCGACAACGATCCGATCGTGAAAGCGCACGCCGATGCGCTGCTCAGCCGCTCCGGCACGACCAGCATCGTGCTCGCCGACCTGCGCGACCCGCAGGCCGTCCTCGACCATCCCGATGTCCGTCGAGTCATCGACTTCGACGAGCCGGTCGCCCTGCTCCTCGTCGCCGTCGTCCACTTCCTCACCGACGCGGAGAAGCCCGAGCAGGTCGTCGCCACCCTGCGCGCCGCGCTACCGGCCGGCAGCTTCCTGGTCCTCTCGCACGCCACGGGTGACTTCGCTGATCGCAGAGAAGCCCAGGACATCTACAACAAGGCCACCGCCACCCTGAACCTGAGGTCCCGCGCCGAGGTCGAGCGGTTCTTCGACGGCTTCGAACTGGTGGAGCCCGGCCTGGCGCAGGTCCCGTTCTGGCGCCCCGATTCCCCACCGCCGGGAGGATCCGCAGAGATCGGGTTCTACGGGGGCGTGGCTCGCAAGACCGGTTGAACCGGCATCAGCGCGGCCAGAGGGTTGTCGCACCGCTCGGGCAGGCCCGGCTCGGCGAACCGCTGCCGAGTGAAGGCGGGGTCCGCCGAGGTGACAGGCCCAATTTCCTTGCAGGGAACAACCTTTGAAACCTATCGGCTGTCCAACACACGACAGCGAGGAAACGGGCCCCGCTGTAGCCCCGCCGCTTCGTGCCCGGCCATGACGCGATCTCAGGAGCCGTGACATGTCCAGTAAGCGCCTCATCGCCAGAAGCAGGACAAGAAGCTTACGTCTGTCCGCCGCGGCCGCCGCGGCCACGTTGCTGACTCTCGGCGCCACGATCACCGCGACGGCCTCTCCCGCGGCCGCACCCCCCGCGGCCCATGACGACTTCAACCGCGACGGCTACCCCGACCTGGTCGTCTCCGCCCCGGGCGGCACGGTCAGCGCCCAGAAGGGTGCTGGCTACGTCGCCGTGCTGTACGGCTCCGCCGACGGCGTCTCCCCCTCACGGCGAGCGACATTCAGCCTGAGCACCCCCGGTGTACCGGGAGTTGCCAAGGCCGACGACGGCTTCGGCCGGACCACCGCCTCCGGTGACCTGGACGGCGACGGCTACGCCGACCTCGTCGTCGGCACTCCCGGCAAGGACATCGGCACCGCGGCCGACGCGGGTGCCGCGGTCGTGCTGTGGGGCTCCCCGACCGGACTGCGTGCCGACGGCGCCCTCTGGCTGAGAGACAGCAGCCCGGTGACGGGCGATCGCTTCGGGACGGGCCTGGCGACCGGCCGGTTCAAGGGATCCGGCACCGAGCTGGCCGTTCTCCACAAGAAGGACCTACGCACATACAGCTTCGACGCCGCAGGCGGCGTCCGGCACGCGTCCGATGCCGCTCCCCTGTCATGGCACTGGCACGAGGACTTCACGCCCGCCGGCCTCACCTCGGGCGACTACAACAAGGACGGTGCCGACGACGTTGTCGTCCTCGGTACCCTCACCGAGTACGAGTCGCTCTACCCCGTGGAAACGCACGGCTCGGCCAGTTATCTTCCCGGAGGCCCCGACGGGCTGAAGTACGGCCACTACGTCCCGGGCGGCCCGACAGGTGCTTCCGGCGACATCAACAAGGACGGCTACGCCGACCTCGTCATGGGCTCCCCCGCCGACCGCGACGACCTCAACGAGGTCCTGCTCGACGGCGGCAGCGTCGACGTCGTCCTCGGTGGACCCGACGGCCCGGGCGCCCCGGGTTCTGCCTCCCATCAGCGCTGGACCCAGAGCTCCCCCGGCGTCCCGGGCACCGACTTCGTCGGCGACCGCTTCGGTGGTGCCGTCGGCGTCGGTGACATCAACGGCGACGGCTACGCCGACGCCGCGATCGGCGCCCCGGGCAACAACGTCCGTACGGATGACGCGGGCACCGTGTGGCTCATGAGCGGCTCCGCCACCGGACTCACCACCAGCGGCGCCAAGACCATCAGCCAGGACATCTCGTCCGTCCCCGGCACCCCTGAGAAGGCCGACCGGTTCGGCGGCGCCGTCCGGCTGATCGACACCGACAAGAACGGCAAGGCGGAACTGGTCGCCTCCGCCCCCGGTGAGGACACGGACGACGGCGCCGCCTGGGTCTTCACCGGCACCAGCGGCGGCATCACGACCACCGGCTCATGGTCGTTCAACGGCGCCGAGATCGGTGCACCGTACCTTGACGCCCGCTTCGGGGAGACCCTCGCCCCATAGTGGCGGTGTCACAACTGGGCGGCCGGGTCCAGTTCGAGCAGGGCCTCATGCACAGCTCGCGGACGTCGTTGTCCGGTCGAGCCGGCAGGGGCCCTGCTGCCGTGTGTGCACGCAGCCGGTCAAGCACAGCAGCTTCTGATGCTGATCGCGGACCCGTCGGGCAGCGAGCGATACCGCTGCTTCCTCCCTGGCTTGGGCCTCCGGGTCCACCGCTGTGCCGGTCAACTGGGCTCCCCAATGCGTGATCGACGGGACGCCGGCAGCGCGGAGTCGAGGGTGGATGCGGTGTGGGCGTCGAGTAGAGGTTTGGTGACGCGGAGCGCGGCGGAGGAGCAGCGGAGGTGGGGTACGGGCGACAGCCCCGGCCGCAGAAGGACGGAGAAATCGTTTCAGCAGGTCAGGCCGACCGTTTTGCGGTGATCGGTGTTGCGATGTGATTACTGCACACTGATGAGCTTGGCGTAGGGTGGCGCTGCTATTAAGTATCCAATCGCGTACCCGAGTTGACGGTTGGCCGGCGGAGCACTGCGTGTACCCCCCGGGCTGATCGAGAGGACTCTCATGTCTGAATCTCCGGCATATGCAGCGCGCTCGGAAACCGGTCCGTCGGCCGCTGCGGGCCCGGCACGAAGCAGGCACGGCAGGCCGCCGGCACAGGATGAGACGACGGATCCCGCCGCCCGCTCCAGGATGGTTCGCCTCGCGGTCATTCCCACAGCGGCCATGGCAGTGCTCGCCGCCGCTCTCGTCATCTACGTTCTGCGGGCCCAGGCCGGCGCGGCCGATGCGGCCACCTGGGGCGTCCTCGCAGCCGCCGCCGTTCTCGGCATCAGTGTCATGATCGGCGCGGCGCGCGCCGCCACAGCCGAGGCCCGGCTGTCGACCGGGCACCATGCCTCCCTGCTGAACACCGTTGCCAGGGGCCGCGGTGAAGTGCAGGCGATGACGATGGCACTCGAACGGGGGGAGCGCGTGGAGCGGCCCCTGTTCGCGCAGCACGCGCCCAACGAGACCGACAGCGCCAGCCGTCTCGCCTACGAAATCGGTCTCGCCCAGTTCGAGGCCAAGGCCGCCGTCGCGCATGCCGCGCAGCTCGCCCAGGGCACCGATCCGAGCACCGAGGAAAGGGTCGAGGTCTTCGTCAACCTCGCCCGGCGCCTTCAATCGCTCGCCCACCGCCAGCTCAACAGCCTTGAGACGCTGGAGAACGAGGTCGAGGACCCCGAGCTGCTGAATGGCCTCTTCCACGTCGACCACATGGCGACTCGCATCCGTCGCCACGCGGAAAACGTCGCGGTCCTCGGCGGCTCCGTGTCGCGCCGCCAGTGGACCCGCCCCGTGACCCTGATGGAGGTGCTGCGGTCCTCGATCTCCGAGGTCGAGCACTACTCCAGGGTCAAGGTGGTGCCGCCGATCGAGGGTTCGTTGCGCGGCCACGCGGTCGCCGACGTCATCCACCTGCTGGCCGAGCTGTTGGAAAATGCCACCTCGTTCAGCGATCCGAGCACTCAGGTGTTGCTGCGAGCCCAGAGAGTGACGGCGGGACTGGCCGTCGAGGTGGAAGACCGCGGACTGGGTATATCCCTGGAGGAGCAGGCACGGCTCAACTCCCTGCTCACCCAGCCCGACCGCATCGACCTCAACAAGCTGCTCGTCGACGGCCGGATCGGCCTGTACGTGGTCTCGGAACTGGCCCGCCGCCACGGCATTGCGGTCCGGCTTCAGAGCAACATCTACGGTGGCATCCAGGCGGTCCTGGTCCTGCCGCACGGGCTCATCGGCGACGAGGCCACCGAGGTGCCGCTCCAGGCGGCTGTCGAGGCACCGCGGCCCGTGCCGCCGGCCGGACCCCGGCCTCCGGCTCTCCAGGCGGGACCCGAGACGCGGTACGTACGCCCGCCGCTGGATACAGTAGAGCCGATGCCTCAGCGACGTCCGATCCCTCAGGTGCAGGCGGCGGCCGCACCGGCTCCTACGCCGGAGCAGCAGGCTCAGCGGCAGCCGGCACCCGTCCAGCGTCCGGCACCTCACGATCCCGGGCCCTACGAGAGGGATCTCCGCGACGGGCGGCCGCCGCTGCCGCAGCGCCAGGCGCAAGAGCACCTGGCGCCCCAGCTGAGGGATGCGCCCACCACGCGCATGACGGGGGACATGCCGGAGGGGGAGCACGATCCGGGCCTGATGGCGGCCTTCCGGCGAGGATTCAACCTCGCCGAGGACGCATCCGAAGTTCGCCCCGTTGACGACTCTCGCTAACCGCAGATCTCACACGTCCCCCGAGGAGAAAGACGCCACCATGGTGAGCGACACGCGTACTGGCCAGCCTCAGAACCTGGACTGGCTTCTGCAGGGCCTCGTTCAGAGGGTTCCCCATGCCCGCAGCGCCCTGCTGCTGTCCGCGGACGGTCTGAAAAAGGCTGTCGACGGGCTCGCTAACGATGAGGCCGACCACATGGCCGCCCTGGCTTCGGGGATGTACTCCCTCGCCCGCAGCGCCGGTGTCCGCTTTGCTGAGGGGGCCGATGTGCGCCAGGTGGTCGTGGAGCTGGACACCGCCCTGCTCTTCGTATCCGCGGCGGGTTCCGGGGCCTGCTTGGCAGTGCTGGCCGATCGGGAGGCCGACGCGGCCGTGCTCGGCTACGAGATGGCGATGCTGGTCAAGAGCGTCCGCCCGTACCTTGCTACGCCTGCCAGGCACCAGGCGCCGGGCGCGCCGCATGCTGCGGGACAGTGAAGATGACGGACGCGCAGGACGGGGCGTGGCTCGACGATGAGGCCGGACGGTTAGTCCGGCCCTACACCGTCAGCAACGGCCGCACCCGCCCCACAGCGCACTTCGATCTTCTCAGCCTCGTGATGGCCACCGGTGTCCGGCCGAAGACGTACCTCGGCCCCGACTACGACCAGGTCCTCGACCTGTGCGAGGGCCGCCCCATCTCGGTGGCCGAGGTCGCCGCGCATCTACGGCTGCCGGCGACCATCACGAAAGTTCTGCTGTCCGATCTGGTGGGGCATGCCGCGTTGACCACGCAGGCGCCCCGCCCCATCGAGGCGGCCTCCCCAACTGACCGGAAAATCCTGGAGGCGGTGCTCCGTGGCCTACGAAGCCGGCTCTGAGCCCTTTCCCACTGCCCTGAAGATCCTGATCGCCGGAGGATTCGGGGTCGGCAAGACCACCTTCGTCGGGGCAGTCAGCGAGATCGCACCGCTGAGCACCGAGGAACTGCTGACCCAGGTCAGCGCCCGCACGGACAGTCTCGTGGGCATCGAGGACAAGACGACCACCACCGTCGCGATGGACTTCGGCCGCATCACTCTCAGCCGGGATCACGTCCTCTACCTCTTCGGCACGCCGGGCCAGGAGCGGTTCTGGTTCATGTGGGACGAGCTGTCCAACGGCGCGCTGGGTGCGGTGGTACTCGCCGACACCCGCAGGCTCGACGCGTGCTTCGCGGCTGTCGACTTCTTCGAGCGGCGCGGCATCAGCTTCGTGGTGGCCGTCAACCAGTTCGACAGCGCTTACCACTACGAGCCCGACGAAGTACGCGCCGCGCTCGCCCTCAAGGCCGAGGTACCTGTCGTGCTGTGCGATGCCCGGCAGTGCAATTCCAGCACCAACGTACTCATTGCGCTCGTAGAGCACCTGCTCGCCCCGGCTCCCGGCATGTCGCCCGCGGAGCCCACCCCGCTGCACTGACGCACGACGCCGTCGAATGGAGCTCGCATGTCCGCCCCTGTTCCCCACACGGAATACGACCCGACCCGCCAGATGCTGGTGACACCCGAGGACACGGACGCACCGACTCGAGTAGAACGCTTGCGCACGATCGGTGTCGGGAACGCACCCGTCCCGGAATTCGACGCGTTCGCCCGCGATCTGGCCCGCACCCTCGGCACCCCGTACGCCATGGTGAATTTCATCGACCAGGATCGGCAGTACTTCGCCGGTCTCTTCACCCCTGCGGACGGTCAGCCGGGCGTGGAACTGGGACCCCAGCAGGCCGGCACGGACGACCGGGCGATGGCTCGCGATCACGGCTGGTGCCCGCACGTCGTGGTGCGGCGCAAGGCGCTGGTGCTGGAAGACGTCTTTGCCTACCGTAAGTTCGCCGGCAACCCCGTCATCGACGAGCTGGGCATCCGCGCGTACGTAGGCGCACCGCTGATCGACTGGAACACGGGAATCGCTTTGGGCACCGTCTGCGCCATTGCCCCTGAACCCACTCCCTGGGGGCGGGAGGGCCTGGACACCATCAAGTCCTTCGCCCAGGAGATGGTCGACCGCCTGCGCGAGATCGAGGAGCGCGGTCGGCTCTGAGCGAGCAGGGGCGTCGCCCTCGCGGGAAGGCCCACGAGGAAGCGAAGCGGGAGCCGCGGGCACGGCGCTGTGTCCGTGGCTCCCTGTGTTTACACCGCAGTTGCCTCCAACCGCGATTCATCCAGGTGGTCCGTCGGCTCGGTCCGCACGTGGTCCGCCAGGCGCTCGGACCACTGGCCCTTGGCCGTACCGAGCGCATGCTCGGCCAGACGCAGGAGCTGAATGTCGGATGTGCCGGCCGGTGCATAGATGTGCTCGGCGTCCCGCAGATAGCGCTCCACCGGGCGATCGGTGAACAGGCCGCTCGCAGCGTGGATGTCCATGCTGTCGCGGGCCGACTCCCTTGCCGACTCGACGTTGAGGTACTTCGCGTTCATCAGCTCCGCGTCGCAGGGCTGACCCTGGTCCAGGAGATGAACCGCGTGGTACGCGGCCAGCCGGGCGGTCATCAGCCGGTGCTGCATCAGACCCAGTTTGAGCTTGATGTTGCTCAGCGCGCCAAGCGGTTTGCCGTACCGCTCGCGCTCGATGCACAGGGCGGTCGTCTCCTCGACCACCGCTGTGTGGATGCCCAGGCTGACGGCGGTCAGGTTGGGCCTGCCGTAGAGCACGCTGGAGGAGTACGCGACGGCGAGGCCCTCGCCCTCGGTGCCGAGGAGATTCGCCGCCGGCACGCGGCAGTTGTCGAAGATCAGCTTGCCGAAGCTGAAGCCGTGCAACCCCATGGCGGGCTGGTGTTCGGCGAGCGAGAGCCCCGGGCGGTCCCTCTCGACGAGGAAGGCCGACAGCCCTTGAGATCCCTCACCGGTCCGGACGACCACACCGTGCAGGTCGCCGACATGGCTGTTGCCGACGAAGATCTTGTGGCCGTTGAGAACGTAGTCGTCGCCGTCGCGTACGGCCGTGGTGGCCATGCCGAGAACGTGCCCGCCCGACTGTTCCTCGGTGGTTGCGATCGTCGGCAGGCAGTCGCCGGCGGCGATCCGGGGCAGCCAGGTTCTTTTCTGGACATCGTTGCCATAGTGGATGATCTTCGCCACGCCGAGCTGGCTGGCCTGCACCATGGCCCCCATGGCTCCGCTGACCCGGGAGAGCTCCTCGATGATGATCGTCTTGGCCAGGTGCCCGGCCCCCATGCCGCCGTAGGACCGGCCGATGGTGACGCCGATCCAGCCCTGACGGGCAATGAGCCGGGACACCTCGTGCGCCACGGCTCGGGATGCCTCCATCTCCGGTATGCGGGGCCGTATCTCGCACTCGGCGAACTCACGCACACGCCGCCGCAGATCCTCGTGCCATCGCTCGGTGAAGTACCGCTGCACTACCCCTCCTTCACGCTGCTCCACATCCCCTCGGATGTGGGGGACGTCCTTCGGGCAGTGATTCTCCGCCTCCAGGCAGACCGTCAGCATGATTGTCGTCTTATCGATCCTTCTCGGCCAAGATCGTCAGGGCTGTTTGACTCAAACACCTCGTCTTGCCAAGTGACCCCAACTGTGCGATGTGATATCGCACTTGTTCGGACCGAGGATCAACGAGGTGGAAGTGATGCAAGCGTAAGACGGTCCCGCCCGGTCTCTGCACGGGCCCGCAACCAGGCATTTGCCGGTGGAATGCTCAGCTGAGCGACACCGCAATCAGTCACACGCCCGCTGGCCGATAAAGACCGCCCGCGGAACGGCGATCACACCCCGTGGGCGTAGTTCGGCCATGGTTACAGCAACACGGCTATACCAGGGTGACTCTGGGCATGCTTACTGCCCTGGCTCCCCACCAGACACGGCCACTCGACCGCCGGTGCCGCGGCGGGCCGGGCGCAGACCTCTGAAGGCGGCCGGTCTCGCGTGACCCGCAGCCGAACCTCACCCGACGCGGATCCACGTCGCCGGTCGGGGCGCCGGCGAAACGGGCCCCCCGCGCCCCCGCTGCGGATTTCTGACGCCTTCTCACCGCCACGCCGTCACCCCGTCCGAAGAATGTGATGCTTATCACATGGTGCGCTTCGTGGAGACTTTCGCTACTTCGGACAGGAGTTCGGGGCCACCGGCGATGGGCGCACCGGCAGTGGCGTGAGAGGCGTGCAGACCGGGGTGGCGGCCCCGATGAGCTCCACCAGGCCCGCACCGCCGGCTACGGCCTCCTCGGCCCAGGCCGCACCGCCCGCGCTCTCCGGGACCCTCAGCGTGAACCAGCCGACCCTGGCCCCGAACAGCCAGACCACTCCCGGATACAGTCCCGGCTCGACTTCGCGCATCTCGTCGCGAACCCCGCAGGCGATCAGGGAGGTTTTGGAGTAGTCGATGACGATGCAGTCCTGCTCGTCCATCAGGCTCGGCCCGACATAGACCTGGGCGACGATGGCGAGCACGTCGAACGGCGTCATCCGGTTGCTCAGATAACCTGCGGGGTCGAAGACCTTCCCCCGCCACACGGCCATGCGTACGAACCAGACGAGTGGCCGGGCCGCCCAGCTGCCTCCCCACCAACGATGCCGGTGCCTTCGAGCGGACCCTTCGGAACGGCCCCGGGCGAACTGGTGCGGAAGAGCTCCACCAGCCCGGAATCGCCGGCCTTGAGCAGATCCGCCTCGCTGAGTGCCACGATCATCCTCCTGGCGGTCATGAGAACATCGCTCGACATGCGATCCGGGTCGACAACCCTCACCCTCGTGCTTCCAAGGGGACCCGCCACTGTTGCGGGGCCGAACGGCTGCATGCACAGACGGCACATCGCGAGGACGTCGCCGTCGTGACGGCTCCCCGTGGCGTCCCGGCCGTCGTACGCCGTTCGATACAGTTTCTCCTTGATCGAAAGGGGGCCGACATGCGGCTTCGCTGTGCCGTGCTCGACGACTTCCAGCAGGTCGCGACCTCGGTCGCGGACTGGTCGCCGCTGGAGGACCGGGTCGATGTGGTGTCCTTCGCCGAGCACTTCGCCGACGAGGACGCCGTGGCCGAGGCGCTCGCCGGGTTCGACATCGTCGTCACGCTGCGCGAGCGCGTGCCGTTCCCCGGCTCGCTGATCGCCCGGCTGCCCCGACTGAAGCTCCTCATCGCCTCGGGGATGCGGAACACCGTCATCGACTACGCCGCCGCCGAGGCTCACGGAGTGACCGTGTGCGGTACAGCGAGTTCCTCCACACCGCCCGTCGAACTGACCTGGGCCCTGCTGCTCGGCCTCGCGCGCGGCATCGTCGAGGAGAACAACGCCCTGCGCGGCGGGGGCCCCTGGCAGAGCACCGTGGGCGCGGATCTGCACGGGCGGCGACTCGGGCTGCTCGGGCTCGGGAAGATCGGCAGCCGGGTGGCGCAGGTCGGGCTCGCCTTCGGCATGGAGGTCGTCGCCTGGAGCCGTAACCTCACCAAGGAGCGCGCGGACGAGGTCGGAGCAGAACTCGCCAGCTCCATGGACGAGTTGCTCATCGGCAGCGACTTCGTCTCGGTGCACCTCGCGCTCGGGGACCGCACCCGCGGGCTGATCGGCGCCCGCGAACTCGCGCTTCTGAAGCCGACCGCCTACCTGATCAACACCTCACGTGCCGCCGTCGTCGACCAGGACGCGCTGCTCGCGGCGCTGCACGAGGGCCGGATCGCCGGCGCCGGCGTCGATGTGTTCGACGTCGAACCGCTCCCGGCCGACCACCCGATGCGCACTGCCCCGCGCCTGCTCGCCACCCCGCACCTGGGTTATGTGTCGCGTGCCAACTACGCGACGTACTACGGCCAGGCCGTGGAGGACATCCAGGCGTACCTGGCCGGGGAGCCGGTGCGCCGCCTCGGCTGATCCACTCGATCCGTCCGGCCCCGTGTCGGGGGGGGGGGGCCCCGCCCCCCCCCCCCCCCCCGGGGGGGGGGGGGCCCCCCCCCCCCGGGGGGGGGGCCGGCGCCCCCGGGGGGGGGGGCCCCCCCCCCCCCCCCGGGCGCGCCCCCCCCGCGGCCCCCCCGGCGCCCC
>NZ_JBVHHL010000048.1:0-59435 GCF_055561075.1 Streptomyces sp. NPDC022910 | reverse complement strand
CTCCGCCGCCAACTCGTCCTCGACCAGATCTTGCGCACTCACGGAAGACCATCTTGCCGCAACCACCCACAGAGATCTATCCCTGTAGTACTAGGCCGCGTGCTCGGCGAACCGCGCCACCGTCTCGGCCAGCACCTCGCGCCCGTCGCGGGCCCACAGCGCCTCGTTGAAGAGCTCCACCTCGATCGGCCCGTCGTACCCGGCCGCGTCCACGTACCCCTTCCACTCCCGCATGTCGATCACACCGTCGCCGATCTGACCGCGGCCGTTGAGGACACCCTCCGGCAGCGGGGTCGTCCAGTCGGCGAGCTGGAAGGTGTGGATGCGGCCGCCGGCGCCCGCGCGGGCGATCTGCTCGGGGGCCGTGTCGTCCCACCAGATGTGGTACGTGTCCACGGTGACGCCCACCTGCTGCGCCGGGAAGCGCTCGGCGAGGTCCAGCGCCTGGGCCAGGGTCGAGACCACACAGCGGTCCGAGGCGTACATCGGGTGGAGGGGTTCGACGGCCAGCCGCACACCCCGCTCGGCCGCATACGGGCCCAGCTCCCCGAGCGCGTCCGCGATCCGCTCGCGTGCGCCGCGCAGGTCCTTGGAACCGGCCGGGAGACCGCCCGACACCAGGACCAGCGTGTCCGTGCTCAGCGCCGCCGCCTCGTCGACCGCCCGGCGGTTGTCGTCCATGGCCCGCGCCCGCTCCTCCGGGTCGATCGCGGTGAAGAAGCCGCCCCGGCACAGCGTCGTCACCGTCAGCCCGGCGTCGCGGACCAGCTTCGCCGTCGCCTCGACGCCGTACGACCGGACGGGCTCCCGCCACAGGCCCACGCCTGCTACACCCAACTCCCGGCAACCGTGAACCAGTTCGGCCATGCTCAGTTGCTTCACCGTCATCTGGTTGATGGAGAAGCGTTCCGGTGCCGCGCCGTTCACTGGGCCACTCCGTACAGGGACAGCAACGTCTTCATCCTCGTCTCCGCCAGGTCGGGGTCGGGGAACAGGCCCAGGCCGTCCGCGAGTTCGTACGCCTTCACGAAGTGCGGCAGCGAGCGTGCCGACTGCAGGCCGCCCACCATCGTGAAGTGCTCCTGGTGGCCCGCGAGCCAGGCCAGGAAGACCACGCCCGTCTTGTAGAAGCGGGTCGGCGCCCGGAACAGGTGGCGCGACAACTCCACCGTGGGGTCGAGGAGTTCACGGAAGCCCTTCACGTCACCTGTGTCCAGGACCCGTACCGCCTCGGCCGCCAGCGGACCCAGCGGGTCGAAGATGCCGAGCAGCGCGTGGCTGAAGCCCTTCTCGTCGCCCGCGATCAGCTCGGGGTAGTTGAAGTCGTCGCCCGTGTAGCAGCGCACGCCCTGCGGGAGGCGGCGGCGCAGGTCGATCTCCCGCTGTGCGTCGAGCAGCGAGATCTTCACTCCGTCCACCTTGTCCGGGTGCGCGGCGATGACCTCCAGAAACACGTCCGTGGCCGCGTCGAGGTCGTTCGAACCCCAGTAGCCCTCGAGCGCCGGGTCGAACATCGGACCGAGCCAGTGCAAAATCACCGGCTCGGAGGACTGGCGCAGCAGGTGGCCGTAGATCTCCAGATAGTCCTCGGGGCCCTCGGCGGCGGCGGTCAGCGCGCGCGACGCCATGAGGATCGTCTGCGCACCCGCCGCCTCCACCACGGCGAGCTGTTCCTCGTACGCCGTGCGGATCCGCCCGAGGGAGCCGGCCACGAGCTGGTCGGTGCCGACGCCACAGGCGATACGGCCGCCGACCGCCTTCGCTTCCGCCGCGGACCGGCGGATCAGTTCCGCCGCCCCCGCCCAGTCCAGGCCCATCCCGCGTTGAGCGGTGTCCATGGCCTCGGCGACACCCAGTCCGTGCGACCACAGATGGCGGCGGAAGGCGAGCGTCGCCTCCCAGTCGACGGCGGCGGGCGAGTCGGGGGACACGTCCGCGTAAGGGTCGGCGACGACGTGCGCCGCCGAGAAGACCGTACGCGAGGCGAAGGGGGTGCGGACGGAGAGGACGAGGGGGGCGCGGCGCGGCTCGTACACCGTCGAACCACCGCGCGCGTCCGGGAGTCGGATGGTCACAGCGAGATCTCCGGTACGTCGATGCGGCGGCCCTCGGCCGAGGACGTCAGGCCCAGTTCGGCGAGCTGGACGCCGCGGGCGCCGGCCAGCAGGTCCCAGCGGTAGGGCGCGTCGGCGTACACGTGCTTGAGGAACAGCTCCCACTGGGCCTTGAAGCCGTTGTCGAACTCGGCGTTGTCCGGCACCTCCTGCCACTGGTCGCGGAAGGCCTCGGTGGCGGGGATGTCCGGGTTCCAGACGGGCTTGGGGGTCGCGGACCTGTGCTGCGCCCGGCACTTCCGCAGTCCGGCGACGGCCGAGCCCTCCGTGCCGTCCACCTGGAACTCGACGAGCTCGTCGCGGTTGACGCGCACGGTCCAGGAGGAGTTGATCTGGGCGATCGCGCCGCCCTCCAACTCGAAGATGCCGTAGGCGGCGTCGTCGGCCGTGGCGTCGTACGGCTTGCCGTTCTCGTCCCAGCGCTGCGGGATGTGGGTGGTGGCCAACGCCTGGACGGACGTCACCCGGCCGAACAGCTCGTGCAGCACGTACTCCCAGTGCGGGAACATGTCGACAACGATGCCACCGCCGTCCTCGGCGCGGTAATTCCACGAGGGCCGCTGGGCGGGCTGCCAGTCGCCCTCGAAGACCCAGTACCCGAACTCGCCGCGGACGGACAGGATCCGGCCGAAGAAGCCGCCGTCGATGAGCCGCTTCAGCTTCAGCAGGCCGGGCAGGAAGATCTTGTCCTGGACGACGCCGTGCTTGATGCCCTTCGCGTGGGCGAGACGGGCCAGTTCCAGGGCGCCCTCCAGACCCGTCGCCGTCGGCTTCTCGGTGTAGATGTGCTTGCCCGCCGCGATCGCCTTCTTGATCGACTCCTCGCGTGCGGAGGTGATCTGGGCGTCGAAGTAGATCTCGACGTCCGGGTCGGCGAGGACCGCGTCCACGTCGGTCGACCAGTGGCCGAGTCCGTGGCGCTCGGCGAGAGCCTTCAGGGCGTACTCGCGGCGGCCGACGAGAACGGGCTCGGGCCACAGCACGGTGCCGTCACCCAGGTCGAGGCCGCCCTGCTCGCGTACGGCCAGGAGGGAGCGCACGAGGTGCTGCCGGTACCCCATGCGTCCCGTCACGCCGTTCATGGCGATACGCACCGTCTTGCGTGTCACGTCATTCCCTTCGTAGGCGTCCGGCGCCCCGTACGCCCACGGGCGAGCGTGACAGCAAGCGCTTTCTACACAGGAAGACGCTAGCCTCTGTGCGGTGGATCGGACAAGACCGCGTAGATGACGGGATCACGCGTGTCCGTATACAACGTCACATGAGGTGACACGGCGGATACGGGACGGTGAAGTTGGTCGGTCCGTCGAACACGGGGGGACCGCGGGCCTGTACACGGGTGTCCGGAGGGCTGTAGATGGATCTCTGTGGATCCGTGCGTGCCCGCACGACGATCTCCTTGCCCTGAGCAGGACGAGAACGGCGAGAACGACGTAGTACCGAGAACGACGAGAACGACGAGACGCGCGACCGGAGGACGACGACGATGACGGTGACCCTGGCGGACGTGGCGGCGCGCGCGCAGGTGTCGCCCGCCACCGTGTCGCGCGTGCTGAACGGGAACTACCCCGTGGCGGCGTCCACCCGGGAGCGGGTACTGCGCGCGGTGGACGAGCTGGACTACGTCCTCAACGGCCCGGCGAGCGCGCTCGCCGCGGCCACCTCCGACCTGGTCGGGATCCTCGTGAACGACATCGCCGACCCGTTCTTCGGGATCATGGCGAGCGCGATCCAGTCGGAGATCGGGGGCCCGGGCGGGCGGGCCGGCGGCGAACGGCTCGCCGTGGTCTGCAACACCGGCGGCTCGCCGGAGCGGGAACTGACCTATCTGACGCTGCTGCAGCGACAGCGGGCGGCGGCCGTGGTGCTGACCGGCGGCGCGGTCGAGAACAGCGGGCACATGGAGGCCGTCGGCGCGAAACTGCGCAAGCTCGCGGCGGCGGGGACCCGCGTGGTCCTGTGCGGGCGGCCACCCGCCCCCGAGGCGATCGCGCTGACCTTCGACAACCGCGGCGGCGGACAGCGGCTCACCGAGCACCTGATCGGGCTCGGCCACCGGCGACTCGGGTACATCGCGGGCCCCGAGGAGCGTACGACGACACGCCACCGGCTGGAGGGACACCGGGCGGCACTGGCCGCCGCCGGGCTGGAGGACGACCCCCGGCTGACAGTGCACGGCCGCTACGACCGCCGCGCCGGATACGAGGCGACGCTGGAACTGCTGCGCCGTGACCCGTCGTTGACGGCGATCGTGGCGGCGAACGACACGGTGGCGCTGGGCGCGTGCGCGGCGCTGCGGGACTCGGGTCTGCGCATCCCCGAAGACGTGTCGGTCGCCGGCTTCGACGACCTCCCGTTCGCGATCGACGCGGTACCGGCGCTGACGACGGTCCGCCTGCCCCTCTCGGAGGCGGGCGCCCGCGCGGGCCGGATCGCGATGGGACGGGAGGAGCCGCCGCCGGGCGGAATCGCCACGGTGCGAGGGGACTTGATGGTGCGAGGGTCGACGGGGACGCCGCGGGTGTAGCACGGACCCGGCGGTCGGCCGTCGCGCGCAGTGGCCGAGAGCCGCCAAGCGCACCCCCTGGATGCCGGAGCCCGCACGATGCCGGGCGTGCGCGGGCCATGGACGGCGGGCGCGGGCCGTCGTACGCTCGCTCCGTACCTCTGACTGAGTCAACTATCGGACAGCGGGGGATCGAACCATGACCGTCCAGGACATCCGCTCGTTCAACCGCTTCTACACGAACGTCATCGGCGCGCTGGACTACGGCCGCCATCTCTACGCCCCGTACACGCTCACGGAGTCCCGTGTGCTGTACGAATTGGCGCACGGCTCCCGCACGGACGCGGCCG
Organism: Streptomyces sp. NPDC022910; assembly: GCF_055561075.1. Lineage (NCBI taxonomy): Bacteria > Bacillati > Actinomycetota > Actinomycetes > Kitasatosporales > Streptomycetaceae > Streptomyces > Streptomyces sp. NPDC022910. The sequence goes on along the minus strand of NZ_JBVHHL010000048.1, from coordinate 54,465 downwards.
ACCTGCGTGCCGAACTCTCGCTGGACGCGGGGTACCTGAGCCGCATCCTCAACAAGTTCGAGCAGGACGGGCTGGTCGAGCGGGCGCCCTCCGACACGGACCCGCGCCGCCGGCGGATCACACTGACCGCGCGTGGCCGGGATGCGGCGACGCTGCTGGAGGAGCGGGCGCGCGAGACGGTCGCCGCGCTGCTCGACAGCGTCTCCCCCGCCGACCGGCCCCGCCTGACGGAGGCCATGCGCACGATCCGTACGGTCCTCGGGGACGGGCGCGCCCCGCGTCCGCGGGACGTCGTGCTGCGCGACCCGGTCCCGGGCGACCTGGGCTGGATCGTGCAGCGCAACGCGGCGGTGTACGCCGCTGAGTACGGCTGGAACACCGACTACGAGGGGCTGGTGGCGAGGATCGTCGCCGACTTCGCCGAGGACCACGACCCGCACCTGGAGCGGGTGTGGATCGCCGAACTCGAGGGACGGCCGGTGGGGTGCGTGATGTGCGTACGGGACGAGACCCCGGCCACCGCCCGGCTGCGGCTGCTGCTCGTCGAACCCGATGCGCGCGGCTTCGGCATCGGCGACCGGCTGGTCGCGGCGTGCGTCGACTTCGCGCGTGGCGTCGGCTACCGGGAGGTGGTGCTGTGGACGAACGACGTCCTCACCGCCGCTCGCCGGATCTACCAGCGCCACGGCTTCGTCCTGGTCGCCGAGAAGCCCCACCGTTCCTTCGGCAAGGATCTGGTGGGGCAGGACTGGCGGCTCGACCTGCTCGGCACGCCCGAGTGACGCCGGGGGGCGTTCCGCGCGCCTGACGAGTAGGGTCCGTGAGCATGAAGCTGGCCTTCTCCACCCTCGGCGTCCCCGGCCTGCCCATACCGGACGTGGTCCGGCTCGCGGCCACGCACGGCTACCACGGCGTGGAGCTGCGCGCACACCCTGAGGAACCGGTGCACCCCGGCATCGGCCCGGCGGAGCGGGCCGACGCGGCCGCCGAGTTCAAGGCGGGAGGCATCGAGATCCTGGGGCTCGCGGGGTACGCGCGTGTCGCCGCGCCCGGTGACGACGAACCCGTACTCGCCGAGATCCGCGGGCTGCTCGACCTGGGCCACGACTTGGGCGCCCCCTACATCCGGGTCTTCCCCGGCGGCAGCGCCGAGCAGCGCTCCGAAGAGGCCGACGCCACCGCCGCGCGGCGCCTGGGCACGGCCGCCGAGTACGCCGCCGACCTCGATGTACGGATCCTGCTGGAGACCCACGACTCGCACCGCACCGGCGCGGACGCCATCCGTGTCCTCGGCGCGGTCGGCCACCGTCATGTGGGCGCGCTGTGGGACGTGATGCACACCTGGCTGGGCGGGGAGCAGCCCCAGGAGACGTTCGCGGCGCTGTCCCCGTACCTCGGCTACGTCCAGGTCAAGGACATCGCGTCCGCCGACGACAAGGCCCCGCTGCCGCTCGGCTCCGGCGTCCTGCCGCTGACCGAGTGCGTGGAGGTCCTCTCCCGCCATGGCTGGGACGGCTGGCTGTGCTGGGAGTACGAGAAGCGGTGGTACGAGGCGGCCGCGCCGCTGCCGGAGCTGCTCGGGCGCGGGCGGGAGCACCTGGCCCGGCTGCTCAGCGAGTCGGCGTGACGGGCTGTTGTCCCGTGCCGCTGCCCGGCCAGTAGGGGTCGCCCGTCACGCGGAGCGCCCAGTGAGCCTCGCGGAGGCGCCCAGGCACCACTCCAGTACGGCGGGCCAGCCGGTTACTGTGCATTCCCTTGACTGGCAGAAACTTCCCGGATATTGGTGGCTCCTTGGAAGTTTCCTTCAGTGATCTCCTCCGGAAGGAGCGCAGGTGCACGACGCCGGCACGGGAAGCACCCCGACCCCCTCCAGACGTACGGTCCTCGCCGCCACCGCGGGCCTGACCGCGGCCCTCGCCCTCACCCCGGGCACCGGGCACGCCGCGGTGCCGCCGGACGAGCGGCTCCGGGCCCTCATCTCCCGCATGACACTCGAAGAGAAGGTCGGCCAGCTCTTCGTGATGCGGGTCTACGGCCACTCGGCCACCGACCCCGACCAGGCCGACATCGACGCCAACCTCAAGGAGATCGGCGTACGGACGGCCGCCGAGCTGATCGCCAAGTACCGCGTGGGCGGCATCATCTACTTCGCCTGGGCGCACAACACCCGCAACCCGCACCAGATCGCGGACCTCTCGAACGGGATCCAGAAGGCATCCCTCGACCAGCCCCGCGGACTCCCCGTGCTCATCGCCACGGACCAGGAGCACGGCATAGTCGCACGCGTGGGCAGGCCTGCCACCCTATTCCCGGGCGCGATGGCGATCGGCGCGGGAGGCTCACGGTCCGACGCCCGTACGCTCGGCCGGATCGCCGGTGCCGAACTGCACGCCCTCGGCATCCGCCAGGACTACGCACCCGACGCCGACGTGAACGTCAACCCGGCCAACCCGGTCATCGGCGTTCGCTCCTTCGGCGCCGATCCGGACGCGGTGGCGGACCTGGTCGCCGCGGAGGTGAAGGGTTATCAGTCGTCGGGAGTCGCGGCGACCGCCAAGCACTTCCCGGGCCACGGCGACACAGCCGTCGACAGCCACTTCGGCTTCCCGGTCATCACCCACAGCCGCGAACTGTGGGAGAAACTCGACGCGGTGCCCTTCCGAGCGGCGGTCCGCGCCGGGATCGACGCGATCATGACCGCGCACATCATGGTCCCGGCGCTCGACGACTCCGGTGACCCTGCGACGCTCTCGCACCCGATCCTCACCGGCATCCTGCGCGGGGAACTGGGCTACGACGGGGTCGTGGTGACCGACTCGCTGGGCATGGAGGGCGTACGCCAGAAGTACGGCGACGACCGGGTGCCCGTGCTCGCCCTCAAAGCAGGCGTGGACCAGTTGCTCAACCCGCCGTCCCTCGACGTAGCGTGGAATGCCGTGCTGAAGGCGGTCCAGGGCGGCGAGCTGACCGAGGCCCGGCTGGACGAATCGCTTCTGCGCGTCCTGCGGCTGAAGGCGAAGCTGGGGCTGCTCGACCGGCCGTACGTCTCCGACGGGGGCGTCGAGCGGACCGTGGGCATCCCGGAGCATCTGCGCGCGGCGGACCGCATCGCGGACCGCACGACCACGCTGCTGGTCAATGAGGGGAGCCTGCTGCCGCTGTCACGCCGTACGCACCCGAGGCTGCTGGTGGTCGGCGCGGACCCGGCATCGCCGTCCGGCACCGACGGACCGCCCACCACCGTGCTGGCGAACGCCCTCACCGGCCTCGGCTTCACGGCCACCGCACGGTCCACCGGCACCGCACCCTCCTCGACGACGATCGACGCGGCGGTGACGGCGGCGGGGAACGCGGACGCGGTGGTCGTGGCCACGTACAACGTGAGCGCGACCAGCTCCCAGCGGACCCTGGTCAACCGGTTGATCGCCACCGGGAAGCCGGTGATCGCGATCGCCGTACGCAACCCGTACGACGTGGCCCAGCTCCCCGACGCCAAGGCCTGCTTGGCGTCCTACTCCTGGACGGACGTGGAACTGCGCGCGGCCGCCCGGGTGATCGCGGGGCAGGTGAGTCCGCGCGGCAGGCTGCCGGTGCCGGTGCAGCGGGCGGACGACCCGGCGCAGGTGCTGTACCCCATCGGGTACGGGTTGTCGTACTAGGGGTACGCCCCGCACCGGGCACCTCACCCCCAACGGTCGCAAAGCACCCCCCATGTCTGGCGTGGGCCGTGATCGCGGGTCACGCTGGACCGGGGTGGACCAGGGGGTTCGCAGATGCGAGGGACACGAGCGTTGCTGGGTGCGCTGCTGACGACCGTACTGGCGGGGGCCGGGCTCTCCGGGTGCCAGACGTCGCCGGGGGCGGCGAAGGACCGTCCGGGCGGGGGTGCCACGTCCACGCAGCCGTCCGGGTACGGGGCCGAGTTCCTCGCGGACGACGAGTGCAGCTCCTTCGGGACGACGAGCTTCACGGAAGTGCCGTGCACGAGCGAACGAGCGGCGGCCCGGGTGATCGCACGGTACGACGGCAACCCGTCCGAGGGGCCCGGCTGTCCGGCGACCACGGACTTCGTGCTGCACATCAGCGAGTCGAAGGCCGCGGCGGACGAGGACGGGGACGGGGCGGTGCCGCGGGGCTACGCCTGCATGCGGAACCTGGAGCCGCCGCATCCGGGCGACCCGGGGGGCGGCGGCGGACCGCGCACGATCGCGGGCGACTGTGTGTACGGTGCCGGCAAGGGCGAGGTCCGCGAAACGGCCTGCGACGGCAAGGGCAAGCACGCGCCCGAGTACAAGGTGACGTCGGCGGTGACGCGGCGCTCGCAGTGCCCGAAGTCGACGGTGCTGTACGTGCAACTGGGCGGCACCAAGTCCGTGGGGTGCGCCCGGCCGGTATGAGCACCGGCCGGGCACGGTACGGGAGTTACGGCCGCAGTCCCGGCTCGCGTTCCACGTCCCGGCGGTCCAGCTTCGCGTCGAACGTGGCCAGTGGCTTCGCCGACGACGGGTTCGAGCGGACCGCCGCCGACGCGACGCCCGCCCAGTCCAGGATGCGGGCCGTGGCCAGAGCCTTCTGGTCGGGGACCAGGCCCGCCACGTTCGCGCCGTGGTTCAGACCCGGGGCCGTGAAGACGTACGCGTCACGGGCGCCCGTGCCGAGCCGGAAGCGTTCCGCCCCCCATGGATCGTTCTGGCCGTACACGAAGAGCATGTGGTGCGCGTGGTGCCGGACCCAGGTGTCCACGTCCCGCATCGCCGACGGCTGGAACCTCATCGGGATGGAGCGGGGCACGAAGTTCCGGGGCGGCTGGTAGCCGTAGCGGACGTACTTCTTCTCGATGTACGGGAAGTGGATCGTCGGCGCCCCCAGCTGCGTGCCCGCCTGGTAGTAGTATGGCGTGTACGGCTCGAGCCCCTGGTCGGTGTAGAAGGAGAAGCCGGAGATCGTGTCCACGGAGTTCCAGATCTCGTCGTCCGTGGCGTTCTTCGCGTCCGCCGGGATCGTCTCGCAGTCCGACAGCAGGCTGTACTGCCAAAAGCCCCACACGTAGTCGAGGACGACCGCCTCGTACGCCCGGTCCAGGCTGCCGATCGTCGTGAACGTGTAGCCGTTCTGCGCCGCGTACTGCGCGTATTTCTTCTCCAGCGGCTCCCGGCGCACCAGCGCCTCGCGCTGCACCGCCTGCAGCCGGTCGCGGCACTCCTTCGTGCCGACCGTCGTGAAGAAGCGGTCGTAGGCCGAGTCCTCGTCGTTCACGACGTCGTTCGGGGCGACGTACGCGACGACACCGTCCATGTCGTGGGGGTAGAAGCGCTCGTAGTACGTCGCCGTCATGCCGCCCTTGGAGCCGCCCGTCGAGATCCACCGCTGGGTGTAGATCGGCTTGAGCGCCTCGAAGATGCGGTGCTGGTCGCCGGCCGCCTGCCAGATGTCGAGCTTCGACCAGTCGGCGGGCTGCGGGCGGGAGGGCGTGAAGAAGCGGTACTCCATGGAGACCTGGTTGCCGTCCACGATCTGGGTCGGCTCACGGCGGCCCGGGTTCGTGGAGACGTTGTAGCCGCCGGTGTAGAAGACCGTCGGGCGGGAGACGTCCTTGTGCAGCACGGTGATCCGCTGCTGGAACGTGCCCTTGGACGGGTGCCGGTGGTCGATCGGCTGGGTGTAGTTCAGAACGAAGAAGCGGTACCCGGTGTACGGCTTCTCCTCGATCAGGCTCATGCCGGGTATGGCGAGCAACCGGTCCTTGATGTCCGTGTCGGCCGCGGTGGCGGTGGCCGCCCCGGCCGTACTCAGCGTGCCGATGAGCACCACGAGCGCCAGCAGCCATCTGAGCGCCTTGCGCATGCACCCTCCCCTGGTAACGCGGATGTCCGCCGGAACCTAGCGGAGCAACTGCCGTCACACCAGGGGACGTTGGAGAAACCTGTGAAATGGCGAAGAAGGTCCCCCGGGTCCCTTTCAGCGACCCTTCAGCACAGGATCCAGCCCGAGCTGACCGACCCCGACCCCACGGAACCGCGCACCCACACACACCGGTGGCCGGCGTGCACGGTCACGGGACCGGCGTGATGCCTGTACCGGCCGATGTCCGCGACGGGACGGCTGCCGCGCGCCTGCACGCTGACGGACATCGACTTCCGGCCGGACACCTTCTTCGCCACCGTCATCGCGCACACATAGCCGTTGTGCTTGTAGATCCGCACGGAGCCGGTGGAGAACGGGAGCGTTCGGACCTGCCGCCCCGAACAGTGGTCGGCCGCCTGAGCGTTCGCCGGGCTCGCCACCGCGAGCAGACCGGACGCCGTCAGCGCGGCCAGGCCGAGCGCCACACGTCGGCGTATCGCACCACTGTCCACTGTTGTCCTCCCCGCGACGATCAGCGTACTGATGTACGGACGCAGGACGTACGTCGGACGGTTGCGTCGTACCGATGCGGTCATGCCGTGGAGCCCACCGGCTCCTCCGGCTCCGGCTCGCCCACGAAGGTCCGCCACAGCTCCGCGTACTGTCCGCCGCGCGCCAGCAGTTCCTCGTGGGTGCCGTCCTCGGCGACCCGGCCGTGGTCCATCACCACCACACGGTCCGCCCGGGCGGCCGTGGTCAGCCGGTGGGCGACCACAAGCGTCGTACGACGGCCGGCGAGGCGGTCCGTCGCCTGGTTGACCTGTGCCTCGGTGGCCAGGTCGAGCGCGGCGGTCGCCTCGTCGAGCAGCAGGATGTCGGGGTCGACGAGCTCCGCACGGGCGAGGGCGATCAACTGCCGCTGCCCGGCGGAGAGGTTGCGGCCGCGCTCGGCCACCTCGTGCAGATAGCCGCCCGTAAGCCGGGCGATCATGTCGTGCGCACCGACCGCCCGTGCCGCCGCCTCCACCTCGGCGTCCGTCGCGTCCGGACGCCCGTAGGCGATGGCGTCCCGCACGGTCCCCGCGAACAGGTACGCCTCCTGCGGGACGACGCCGAGACGGTGCCGGTACGAGGACAGGTCGAGCAAGCGCAGGTCGGTGCCGTCGACGAGCACCCGGCCGCGCGTGGTGTCGTAGAACCGGGCAACCAGCTTCACCAGGGTCGACTTGCCCGCCCCCGTCTCGCCGACGAAGGCGACGGTCTGCCCGGCGGGGATGGTCAGGTCGACGCCGCTGAGCGCCTCCTCGTCGTCCCCGTAGGCGAAGTCGACGCCCTCGAAGGCGATGTCGCCGCGCAGCGACAGCACCTCCAGTGGCTGGTCCGCTGCCTTCGTCGTGGTCGGTTCCTGGAGCAGTTCCTGGATGCGGCCGAGCGACACCGTGGCCTGCTGATAACCGTCGAAGACCTGCGACAGCTGCTGCACCGGCGCGAAGAAAAGGTCGATGTACAGCAGGTACGCGACCAGCGCACCGGTCGTCAGCGTCCCCCCGTCGACCCGGTGCGCGCCCACGATCAGGACGGCCGCCGCGGCCACCGACGACAGCAGCTGCACGAAGGGGAAGTACACGGAGATCAGCCACTGGCCGCGGATGCGCGCCTGGCGGTAGCTGTCGCTGCCCTCCGTGAACCGCCGTCCGCCGTCCCTCTCCCGCCGGAACGCCTGCAGGATCCGCAGCCCGGACACGGACTCCTGGAGGTCCGCGTTGACCGCCGACACACGCTCCCGGGCGAGTTCGTACGCCTTCACGCTCGCCCGGCGGAAGAAGACGGTCGCCACGATCAGCGGCGGCAGCGTGGCGAAGACGACGAGCGCGAGCTGTATGTCGATCACCAGCAGCGCGACCATGATGCCGAAGAAGGTGACGACGGAGACGAAGGCGGTGACGAGGCCCGTCTGCAGGAACGTGGACAGCGCGTCCACGTCGGTCGTCATACGGGTCATGATCCGGCCGGTCAGCTCCCGCTCGTAGTAGTCGAGTCCGAGCCGCTGGAGCTGGGCGAAGATCTTCAGCCGGAGCGAGTAGAGGACGCGTTCGCCGGTCCGTCCGGTCATCCGCGTCTCGCCGATCTGCGCCACCCACTGGATGAGGACGGCGACCAGCGCGAGCAGGGACGCGGCCCAGACGGCGCCGAGGGCCATCCGGGAGACGCCCTGGTCGATGCCGTGCCGGATCAGGATCGGCAGCAGCAGGCCCATGCCCGCGTCGACCGCGACCAGGGCCAGGCTGACGAGGAGGGCCAGGCCGAAGCCGCGCAGCAGCCGGGTGAGTCCGTACGACTCCTCGGGCCGGACCGCGCGGGCCTCGTCGATGCCGGGGGTGTCGGTGGCCGGGGGCAGCTTCTCGACCTGGGCAAGGAGCTCCGGGGTCGCCGGGGAGCCGGTGAGCGCCTGGTCCTTGGGCTCGCGGTCGCCGGTCCACAGGTGCGGGGTGACCCCGCGCTCGGCGTCGAACTCGGCGTCCAGCTCCTCCCGGACGGTGGTGTCCTCCTGCGGGGATGGGGAGGGCAGTGCGTGGCCCGGGGAGACGCCGCCCAGCTCGTCCGGGTCGGTGAGCAGCCGTCGGTAGAGGGCGGACCCCTCCTGCAGCTCCTCGTGCGTGCCGATGTCGGCGAGGCGGCCGCCGTCGAGGACGGCGATGCGGTCGGCGAGGTTGAGGGTCGAGCGCCGGTGGGCGATCAGCAGGGTCGTCCTGCCCTCCATGACCTGCTTGAGGGCCTGGTGGATCTCGTGCTCGACGCGCGCGTCCACCGCGGAGGTCGCGTCGTCGAGGACCAACAGCCGCGGGTCGGTGAGGATCGCGCGGGCGAGGGCGATGCGCTGGCGCTGACCGCCGGAGAGGGTGAGGCCGTGCTCGCCGACCTTGGTGTCGTACCCGTCGGGCAGCTCGGCGATGAAGCGGTCGGCCTGCGCGGCCCGAACAGCCCGCTCGATCTGCTCGTCGGTCGCGTCGGGGCGGCCGTAGGCGATGTTGTTGCGGACCGTGTCGGAGAAGAGGAAGGAATCCTCGGGGACCAGGCCGATCGCGCAGCGCAGCGACGAGAGGGTCAGCTCGCGCACGTCGTGGCCGCCGACGAGGACGGCGCCGTGTGTGACGTCGTAGAAGCGCGACAGCAACAGCGAGACCGTCGACTTGCCGGAGCCGGAGGAGCCCACGACGGCGAGGGTTTCACCAGGTCGGATCTCGAAGGAGAGCCCGTCGAGGACCGGCCGCCCGTCGCGGTAGGCGAAGGAGACGTCGTCGAACTCGACCGTCGCGGGAGCGTCGGCGGGCAGCTCCTTGGCGCCGTCCTTCAGCGACGGCTGGGTGTCGATCAGCTCCAGGACGCGCTCGGCGCCCGCGCGGGCCTGCTGGCCCACGGTGAGGACGACGGCGAGCATGCGCACGGGGCCGACGAGCTGGGCGAGGTACGAGGAGAAGGCGACGAACGTGCCGAGCGTGATGTGTCCGCGCACCGCGAGCCAGCCGCCGAGCGCGAGCATCGCGACCTGGCCGAGGGCGGGCACGGCCTGGAGGGCGGGGGTGTACGTGGCGTTCAGCCGGATGGTCCGCAGCCGCCCCGCGAAGAGTCGGCGCCCGACCTCGCGGAGCTTCCCGGTCTCCTGCTCCTCCTGCCCGAAGCCCTTCACCACGCGTACGCCGCTGACGGCGCCGTCGACCACGCCCGCCACGGCGGCGGCCTGGGCCTGGGCGTACCAGGTGGCCGGGTGCAGCCGGGCGCGGCTGCGCTTGGCGATGAACCACAGGGCGGGCGCGACGGCCAGCGCCACCATCGTCAGCGGCAGCGACAGCCACGCCATGATCACCAGGGAGATCACGAAGAGGAGCAGGTTCCCGATGGTCATCGGGAGCATGAAGAGGAGCCCCTGGATCAGCTGGAGGTCGCTGGTGGCGCGGCCGACGACCTGGCCGGTGGACAGCTCGTCCTGACGCCGCCCGTCGAGCCGGGTGATCGTCCCGTACATCTCCGTGCGCAGGTCGTGCTGGACGTCGAGGGCGAGCCGACCGCCGTAGTAGCGGCGGATGTAGGTGAGGACGTAGACGACGACGGCCGCACCGATGAGGGCGCCGGCCCAAGGGGTCATGGACCGGGTGTGGTTCCCGACGACGTCGTCGATGATCACCTTGGTGAACAGCGGGACCAGTGCCATGACGGCCATGCCGCCGAGGGAGGACCCGAGCGCGAGGACGACGTCCTTCGGGTGCCGCCAGGCGTAACCGGCCAGCCTCCGCGCCCAACCCCGCGTTTCCCCCTGGTGCGCTGCCACGCCGGTGCCTTCCTCGAGACCTGATCTTCCGCAAGGCACTAACGCGAACAGAAGCGGATTTCATCCCTCCGCAACAATTCCCCGACCAAGGTCGGAGGGAAGGGGTGCCTCGGACCTAGGACGCCGTGGGGTGTGGGAGACGGACCCGCAGCGCGTACAGACGGGTGATCCGTGCCGCGTTCTGGTTGTCGTCGCTGACCAGGAGGAGGTTCAGCCGGCCGTGGGGGGTGCCCGTGATCGTCATGCCCTCGATGTTGTCGAGGAGCGGGTTCGGCTGGGGCTGCTTGGCCTGCGCGCCGAGGGAGGGACAGTTCACCAGGTCGGCGAGGAGGGTCTTGCGGGCGAGGCGCACACCGTCCTGGCCGGTCAGCGTGTCGATGCCGCTCGTGTCGGTGGCGTGGCGCACATCGGCCAGGTAGAGGCGGATCGTGTTGCCGTACCCGGACGTGAACCCGCGCTCCAGGACGAGCAGCCGGCCGTCGGGGGTCGCCGTGGTCTCGGAGACGCCGAGGCCGGTGTCGGTGCGGTAGCCGTACTGAGTCCCGAGCGCGAAGTGCTTCCCCTGCCGCGTCCACGTCTGGAAGCGGACGACGCCGGAGGTGTCACCGCTCAGCGAGCCCTCCATGTCGGCGAGCAGCGTGTGTCCGCCGGGCAGCAGGGTCAGCCCCTCGAAGGTCTGGTTCGAGGTGGCGCGGCCGGCCGGGGCGGCCCCCAGCGCGTCCGGCACCGGGAGGCGGTCGAGGATCTTCCCGTCGCGGGAGTGGCGGCGTATCGACGGCTCGGTCTCGGAGGTGACGAGCCGGGTGCCGAGGGGGTCCCCCCGCTCGAGCGAAGCCGAGAGTGGGGGAGGTCGACGGCGAGTCCCTCGGAGTCGAGGGCGGCGCCCTTCTCGTGGGCGAGGTTCACGACGCTCGTGGGCTTCAGGCCGCCCCGGCCGAGGGTGAAGAGCGACGAGCGGTCGGAGAGCGCGGCGATCTGCCCGATGGGGTCCCCCTGCTCGAGCGAAGCCGAGCGTGGGGGAGGTCGACGGAGAGCGCGGAGAGGTTGCCGACGAACGTGCCCTCGTACGTCGTCTTGTCGAGGGCGTCGGAGAAGCTCTCGATGCCGACGGTGGAGGAGCAGGCGTGAGCGGCCGTGCCGGTCGCGGCGGCAGATCCGGTGGCGGCCGGCGAGGTGGCCGCCACCAGAGTGGCGGTGACGGTGGCGAGAAGGATTCTCAGGCGCAAGCCGCCACCGTAGGGCGAGACGCGTGGCACGGAGGTGGACTCCCCGTGAACCGCGGGGAGTTCGACCGTGTCAGCTCGCGGGGACCGCCGGAGTGGCCTCCTGCGGCGTGCTCGTGGGTACGTACGCGCTCGTCGTGGAGGTCGTGGGCACCAGGTCCTTGTGGATGGCCTTGGCCACGTTCTGGATGGTGGTGACGCCGTAGCTCATGGTGCTGTTGTCCTGGGTGAGCACGGTGATCATGTAGTCGTGGCCGCGGCCGTTGAACGTGCCGACGCTGTGCACGCGCCAGCCGTGCGTGGCGCGCGGCAGCCAGCCGTTCTTGACGTGCACGGAGACCCCGGACGGAGCGCCCGCCGGGGTGCCCCAGCGCTGCGAGGAGACGACCTTCCCCATCAGCTTCAGGATGTACGCGCGGGAGTTGTCGCTCAGCACGGAGTTCTTGGCGGTGATGAGTTTGAGCAGCTTCTGCTCGTCCTGCACGGTGATCTGGGTCAGACCCCAGTAGCCGTTCGCGCCCGGCTTGGTGTGCGTCATGCCGGCGGCGGCCAGGAAGCCTTTGATCTTCGTCATGCCCAGCTGCTTCCACAATGTGCTGGTCGCGCTGTTGTCCGACTTGGTGATCATCGCCGTGGCGAGGCTCGCCTCACGACTCGTCAGATAGCGGTTGTGCTTCTTGGCGTCCCACAGCAGCGTGGCGAGCACGGTGACCTTGACGACGCTGGCCGAGTCGTAGGCGCTGGTGCTGCGCAGCGAGCAGGTGGTGTTGGTGGAGCGGTCGTAGAGGCCGACCGCGACGCTCCCCTTGCGGCCCGCGAGAGCCGCGGTGATGTCCTTCTGCAGTTTGGCGGCCAGGCCCGCCTTGCCCGACGTACAGCTGACCGTCGGCGTGACAGCGGCGGCGGGCGCGGCGGCCGCCACGAACGGTATGAGCATCCCGGCTCCGAGGCCCGCACAGAGCACACGGGCACGCCGGGACATCCGGTGAGTCATGAAGGTCCCATCCCTTGCGTGGATTCGTACGTGCCCCGGCACGTACGACCCTCATGACGCACAGGTGGTGGCGAATGGTTGTATGAGGCCTTACTCATTCCTCGGAGAATTCACAGGGAAGCGCCAGGTACGACACAGCGCTCGCCCACTCGGGCCGTGCAGCATGCGCCTCGTGACGTCTGCCACTGATCCGTATCCCCACACCCCCGTGTCTCCCGTGGCGCCTCCCGCGCCACCGCCACAGCCGCCGGCTCCGCCGGGGAAGGCACCGCGCTGGTCGCTTCCCGCGCTGCTCGCCGTCATGGCGCTGGCCGCGGTCCTGTACTCGTGGAACCTGTCCGGCTCCACGCTCAACAGCTTCTACAGCGCGGCCGTGCTCAGCGGCACGCAGAGCTGGAAGGCGTGGTTCTTCGGCTCGCTCGACGCGGGCAACTTCCTGACCGTCGACAAGCCGCCGCTGGCGCTCATGGTCATGGGGCTGTCGTGCCGCGTGTTCGGCTTCGGCACCTGGCAGATGATGCTGCCGATGATCGTGGCCGCGCTCGCCACGATCTGGATCGTGCACTCCTCGGTGAAGCGGGTGTGGGGCCACGGCGCCGCGGCCGTCGCGGCACTGGTGCTGGCGCTCACCCCGATCACGGTCGCCATCAACCGCGACAACAACCCCGACACACTGCTCGTCCTGCTGATGGTCGGCGGCGCGGCTCTCGGGCTGCGCGCGGTGACGAACGGCAGGCTGCTGCCGCTGGTCGGCTCGGCGGTGTGCTTCGGGCTCGCGTTCAACACGAAGATGCTGCAGGGCTACATCGCGCTGCCCGCCGTCTTCGCGGTCTACCTGTACGCGGCCCGGATCGGACTCGCGAAGCGGATCGTGAACCTGCTGCTCGCAGGCGTGGCCCTGGCCGTCTCCAGCTTCTGGTGGGCGGCGGCCGTGTCGCTGGTGCCCGCCTCCGAGCGGCCCTACATCGGCGGCTCGACGGACGGCACCGCCTGGAACCTGATCATGGGCTACAACGGCCTCGGCCGGATCTTCGGCGGCGAGGGCAACCGCGGTGGAGGCGGCGGTGGCGGCGGTGGCGGCGGCTTCTCCGGCACCGCGGGCCTCGGACGGATGTTCAACGACATCCTCGGCGGCCAGATCTCCTGGCTGATCCCCTTCGCGGGCATCGCTCTCGTCGGCGGCCTGGTGCTGTGCGGCCGCGCCCCGCGCACCGACCTGAAGCGTGCCGCGCTGCTGCTGTGGGGCGGCTGGACCGCGCTGCACTACCTGACCTTCAGCATGGCCGAGGGCACGATGCACCCGTACTACACGACCGCGCTCGCGCCCGGTGTCGCGGCGCTGTGCGGGGGCGGCGGCACGATGCTGCTGCGCGCGTTCCGTACGGACAGGCGGTGGGTGTGGGTGCTGCCCGTGGGGCTCGGCGTGACCGCCGTCTGGGCGGTCGTGCTGCTGCGCCGGGCCTCCGGTTGGAACACCTGGCTGTGGCCGACGGTCGCGGTGCTGATGGTGCTGGCGATCGCGGGGCTGTTCGTCTTCCGCTCCGGCAACCGGGTACGGCTGCTCGCGGCCTCCGTGGGGGCGGCGATCGTGGCGGCGGTCGCGGGCCCGGCCGCGTACGCCTGGTCGGTGCCCTCCGGCTCGGGCGGCGGCATGGGCGGCACCAACCCGACGGCCGGCCCTTCGACGGGCAGCGGCTTCGGCGGCGGACCGGGCGGCGGCCGGGGCCACTTCCCCGGCGGCGGAAACGGCGGCCCGGGCAACGGCGAGATGCCGGGCGGTACCCAGCAGGGCGGCCAGAACAGCCAGGGGAGCGGCGGCTTCCCGGGCGGCGGCACTCCCAGCGGCGCCCCGAACGGCGAGCTGCCCGGCGGCACCCAGCAGGGTGGCGGCTTCCCGGGCGGGCAGCAGGGCAACGGCGAGGCTCCCGGCGGCCAGACGGGCGGTACGCCACCGAACGGCACCGGGAACGCCCGGTCCGGCCGGACCGGCGCCGGCGCCATGGGTGGCTTCGGCGGCGGCGCGAGCAGCGAGCTCGTCTCGTATCTGAAGAAGCACCAGGACGGCGCCAAGTGGCTGCTCGCGGTGTCCAGTTCGCAGAGCGCCGCACAGCTGATCCTGAGCAGTGGTGAGCCCGTGATCTCCATGTGGGGCTGGTCCGGCACCGACAAGGCGATGACGCTCGCCACACTCAAGGAACTGGTGAAGAAGGGCGCGCTGCACTACATCCAGCTCGGCGGCGGCATGGGCGGCGGGATGGGCGGCGGCTCCGGCGTCAGCTCGGAGGTCACGGCCTGGGTGCAGAAGCACGGCACCGCGGTGAAGAAGAGCGCGTACAGCAAGAGCACGGCGTCGGGCTCCGGTTCGGGATCCGGTTCGGGATCCGGCTCCGCCTCGTCGAACTCCTCGTCGAACTCATCGTCGCAGAGCAACCAGTCGTCTCTCTACCGCCTGGACCCCTCGGACCTGACCTGACGGACCCGCGACGCGTGGCGGCCCCCGACCATCCCGGCGGGGGCCGCCACGCGTGGCAGACCGTCAGCCGAGGTGCGTCGGCGCGAACATCCGCAGGACCGCCGGGAGGACGACCACCGACGGGCCCGGCTCGGCCAGTGCCTTCGCCAGGTCCGTCTCCAGCGTCTCGGGGGAGGTCCGGACCCCCGGGACGCCGAACGACTCGGCGAGGGCCACGTAGTCCGGGCGCGTCAGTTCCGTCGCCGTCGCCTGACCGAAGGCGTCCGTCATGTACTCGCGCAGGATGCCGTAGCCGCCGTCGTCGACGATCAGCCAGGTGACGTTGAGGTGGTACTGCCGTGCCGTCGCCAGTTCGGCGATGGAGTACAACGCGCCTCCGTCGCCCGAGACTGCCAGGACCGGCCGCGTCGGGTCCGCCGTGGCGGCGCCCAGTGCGGCCGGGAAGCCGTAGCCGAGGCCGCCCGCGCCCTGCGCCGAGTGCATGGTGTTCGTACCCCGCGGGTCGAAGGCCGACCACGCCCAGTAGGCCAGGATCGTCATGTCCCAGAAGGACGGCGAGTCGGCAGGGAGGGCGCGGCGTACCGACGCCAGCACGTTTTGTTCCAGGGTGAGTTCCTGGGACGCGATGCGGTCGGCGACCTTCGCGAGCAGCGTTCGCACGCGGCCTGGAGCCGTGTCGTCCTCGCGCGTCTCGACGGTCTCCAGCAGCGCCTGCAGGGCGAGGCGGGCGTCCGCGTGGATGCCCAGGGCGGGGTGGTTGGACTCCAGCTTGCCGAGGTCCGCCTCGATCTGGATCACCCGGCCGCGCGGCTTGAACGTGTGGTAGTTCGAGGACAGTTCACCGAGGCCCGAGCCGACCACCAGCAGGACGTCCGCGTCCTCCAGGAGGTCCGTCGTGTGGCGGTCCTCCAGCCAGGACTGGAGGGAGAGGGGGTGCTCCCAGGGGAAGGCGCCCTTGCCGCCGAAGGTGGTCACCACCGGAGCCTGAAGCCGCTCCGCCAGCGCCAGGAGCTTGCCGACGGCGTCCGCCCGGACCACCCCCCCGCCCGCGATGATCGCCGGGCGCTCGGCACGGGAGAGCAGGTCGGCGGCCACAGCCGTCAGTTCGGGGCGCGGCACCAGTTCGTCCGGCGTCGCGTCCACCGCCGTCACCACGGGCAGACGCGTCTCCGCGAGCAGCACGTCCTGCGGGATCTCCACCCACACCGGCCCGTGTGGAACCGTCAGCGCCGACCTCCACGCCGCCGCGATCGCCGACGGGATCTGGGACTGGGTGCGGACCGTGTGGACGGACTTGACCACGCCCCTGAACGAGGCCGTCTGGTCGGGGAGTTCGTGCAGATAGCCGTGTCGGCCGCCGCCCAGACCCGCGGTCGGGATCTGGCTGCTGATCGCCAGGACCGGGGCCGAGGCCGCCGCCGCCTCCTGGAGCGCGGCCAGCGACGTCAGCGCGCCCGGGCCGGTCGACAGCAGGAGCGGGGCCGCCTCTCCGGTGATCCGGCCGTACGCGTCCGCGGCGAAGCCCGCGTTGTTCTCCACCCGCAGGCCGACGTACCGCAGATCGGAGCGACGGAGCGCGTCGAACATGCCGAGCGCGTGCTGGCCGGGCAGTCCGAAGACCGTCGTCGCGCCCAGCCCGGCCAGGGTCTCCACGACCAGATCTCCGCCGTTGCGGCCGGGGGGAGGGTTCAGCGCGGCCTCGGTCTGCGCCGCCGTGGGGCGCAGGACCAGGTCGTGGTCGTGGGTCACTTGGTCTCGCTCTCCTCACCTGCGCGGGCCGCCGCGATCTGGCGGGTCATGACGGTCGTCAGCTCGTACGCGGTGTGGGACGCGGCCACCGACGTGATCTCCGCATGGTCGTAGGCGGGCGCCACCTCGACGACGTCTGCGGAGACCAGGTTGCAGGAGGCCAGGCCGCGCAGGATCTCCAGCAGCTCGCGCGAGGTCATGCCGCCGGCCTCGGGGGTGCCGGTGCCGGGAGCGTGGGCCGGGTCGAGGCAGTCGATGTCGATGGAGATGTACAGCGGGCGGTCGCCGATGCGCTGACGGAGCTGGTCGGCGACCTCGTCCGCGCCGCGCCGGTAGATGTCGGCGGACGTGACGATGCCGAAGCCCATCTTCTCGTCGTCGGTGAGGTCCTGCTTGCCGTACAGCGGGCCGCGGGTGCCGACGTGGGAGAGCGCGGAGGTGTCGAGGATGCCCTCCTCGACGGCGCGGCGGAACGGGGTGCCGTGGGTGTACTCGGCGCCGAAGTACGTGTCCCAGGTGTCGAGGTGGGCGTCGAAGTGCAGCAGGGCCACCGGGCCGTGCTTCTTGGCGACGGAGCGCAGCAGCGGGAGCGCGATGGTGTGGTCGCCGCCGAGGGTCATCAGGCGGGCGCCCGTGCCGAGCAGCTCGTCGGCGGCGGCCTCGATGGTCTCCACGGCCTCGTTGATGTTGAACGGGTTCACCGCGATGTCGCCGCCGTCCGCGACCTGCGCGAGGGCGAAGGGGGAGGCGTCCTGCGCCGGGTTGTAGGGGCGCAACAGGCGGGACGCTTCACGGATCGCGTTGCCGCCGAAGCGGGCACCGGGACGGTAGGAGACGCCCGAGTCGAAGGGCACGCCGACCACGGCGACGTCCGCGGTGCCGACCTCGTCGAGACGGGGCAGCCGGGCGAAGGTCGCGGGGCCCGCGTACCGGGGGATGCGGGAGGAGTCGACGGGGCCGCGGGGCCGGCTGTCGCCTGCTGCGGTGGTCTCGGTGCTGCTCATCGTCGAACTCCTCCAGGTCATGCGTGTTTCCTCCAGTGTCGCGGACCCCGCGGAAGGGCCCGACCGGCCCGGCGCCGCACGGCTGCCGGGCCGAAGCAACGGGGCTAGGCGCCCACCGCCGCGGGCTCGTCCGCGGTCGCCGCGCCGCGTCCCGCGAGCCGCTCGCGCCATGTGGCCAGCACGGCCGCGTCCGTCGGCTTCGTCACGAGCGACACCACGACGTACGCCGCCAGCGAGGCCAGCAGTCCGTAGTAGACGGGCTCGTTCGCGAGGATGCCGTAGGACACCATCAGGCCGATGACGGCGAGACCGCCGACCACCACCGAGGCGAGGGCGCCCTGCACGGTGCCGCGCTTCCACAGCAGTCCGCCGAGGATCGGGACGAGCAGACCGCCGACGAGCAGGTTGTAGGCGACGGTCAGCGCCTCGACCACGTTGTTCAGCGCGATGGCCGTACCGATCACAGCGACCCCCATGATCAGGATGAAGGCACGGTTGCCCTTGACCTCGTCGTGCGCCCCCTCGTCGTGACGCCCGACACCGCGCAGCCGCGACCAGATGTCGTTGTTGGCGACGGTCGCACATGCGATGAGCGCGCCGGAAGAGGTCGACATCACCGCGGCGAGGGCGGCGGCGAGCACCAATCCCCGTACGCCGACGGGCAGTTCGTCCTTGACGATGGTCGCGAAGGCGTCGTCCGGGCTGCTCAGCTTCGGGTACATGACCTTGGCGGCGGTGCCGATGACGGCGCCGGCGAGGGCGTACACCAGACAGTAGGTCCCGGCCACCGTGCCGCCCCACTGGGCGGTCTTGTCGCTGCGCGCGGTGAACACGCGCTGCCAGATGTCCTGCCCGATGAGCATGCCGAACGTGTAGATGAGGACGTAGGTGAAGATCGTCTCGCCGCCGATGCCCAGCGGGTCGAAGTACGAGGTCGGCAGCTTGGCCTTCATCTCGCTGAAGCCGCCCGCCTTGACGACCGCGATCGGCAGCAGCAGGAGCAGGACGCCGATGGTCTTCACCACGAACTGCACCATGTCGGTGAGCGTGATGGACCACATCCCGCCGAGCGTCGAGTACGCGACGACGATGGTGCCACCGAGGATGATCGCGACGGTCCGGTTCATGTCGAAGAGGACGTCGAAGATGGTGGCGTAGGCGATGGTCGAGGTGACCGCGAGCATGAGGGTGTACGCCCACATGACCACGCCCGATATGACGCCCGCCCGGCCGCCGTATCTCAGGTCGAGCATCTCGGAGACGGTGTAGACCTTCAGACGGGCGATACGCGCGGAGAAGAAGACCGACAGCGCGAGCAGGCCGAGACCGATGGTGAACACCATCCAGGCGCCGGAGAGCCCGTACTGGTAGCCGAGGCCGACGCCGCCGATGGTGGACGCGCCGCCGAGGACGATCGCGGCCATGGTGCCGGAGTACATGGCGGGCCCGAGGCGACGGCCCGCCACGAGGAACTCGCTCTTGGACCTGGCGCGGCGCATGCCCCACCAGCCCATGGCCAGCATGCCGGCCAGATAGACGACGATCACTGCGTAGTCGACGGCCATGTGGGGCCCTCCTTCGTGCACTTTCCGGTGGCGTGTCGTGCAGGTACGTGGGGAGTGGGGACGTCGGCAGCGGCTCGCGGGGACATCCGCCCGTACCCGCGGCTGCCGGTCCGGACCGACACTAGGTGGCCGGAAAGCGACTGCGAAGTGTACGTTTCATCCATTCGAGCGGAACGGGCTGGAGGGAACGCACATATGCCGGACGCATCCTCACCAGCGGTCCCACCCACCCCGCCGGTCCCGCTGTCGGCGCTCCTGGCCCGGGAGGACCTGGCCCTGCGCCAGATCGCCGGGCCGGCCGGCCCCGACATCGTGATCCACTGGGCGCACACCTCGGAGATGGCGGACCCCTACCCGTATCTGCTGGGCGGCGAGCTCCTGCTGACGGCGGGCGTGCACGTGCCCCAGGCAGCCGGCTCCGGCAGCTGCTCCGACTACTTCGACGACTACGTCTCCCGGATCGTGGCCGCCGGCGGCGCGGCCCTCGGCTTCGGCCTCGCTCCGGTGCACGACACGGTGCCGCGTGCGCTGGTCGCGGCCTGCGACGCCTACGGGCTGCCGCTCCTGGAGGTGCCGCCGCAGACCACCTTCTCCGGCGTGGCCCGTGCCGTCTGGCAGCTGATGGCCCAGGCGCGCCTGGCCGAGCTGCGCCGCGTCACAGAGGCCCAGCAGAGCCTCGCGGCCGCCGCCTCCCGGCCCGACCCGGTGCCGTCCGTGCTGCGGCAGCTGGCCCAGCGGCTCGGCGGCTGGTCGGTGCTCTACGGACCGGACGGGACGGAAACCGCCTCGGCGGGCCGGGAGCCGGGCACCGAGGCACGGGGGGCGATGGCGGAACTGGCGCGGGTCGTGCGGCCCGCCGGCGCCGCGACACGGCCGCCCGGCACGGCACCGCACTCCGCGACGGCCGCGCGGCCGGAGGGTCCTGCCGGGGCGGTTCGCCCGCAGCCGGCCGGGAGACCGGCTCCGTCCTCCGCCGCCGACACCGTCGCCGGCACCCACCTCGCCGCCTACGCCCTGGCCCCCGGTCAGGGCTTCGTCCTCGGGGTCGCGTCCCCGCAGCGCGACCCCGGGGACCACACCATCGCCTCGGTCGCCGCGGTACTCCTCTCCCTCCTCACCGGCGAGCAGCAGAGCGGCGCGGGTGCGGCGCGTTCGTCGGCGCTCGTGCGGCTGCTGCTGGGAGCCGCGCCGGAGGCGGTCGCGCCGCTGCTGGGGGCCGAGCGGTGGCTCGTCGTGCACGCGCGCCCGGACGCACCGGCCGCGCCACGATCCCGGCCGCACCCGACCGGAGGAGACTCCCCTGACGCCATGGCCGCCTCCGCGCTCGGCGCGGCGCTCGGGTCCACGCTGATCGACCTCATGGACGACGTCGTACGAGTCCTCGTCCCGGCCGACCGCGAACCGGCCCCGCAACCCGGCTGGGCCCTCGGCGTCAGCGCCGCCGCCGCCCCGCACGACTGGTCCTCCGCCGACACCCAGGCGGCCCGCGCCCTGGCCCGCGCCCGCGCCACCCGCGCGACCCTGGTCCGCCACGGCAGCCGTCCAGGCCTCGCCGACCTCGTCCCCCACGAGGAGGCCGAGGCGCACGCGCGCACCCTCCTCGCCCCGATCAGCGCCACCTCCGCGCTCACCGAGACCCTGCGCACCTGGCTCTCCCTGCACGGCAGCTGGGACCGCACGGCAGTGGCCCTCTCCGTCCACCGCAACACGGTCCGCCAACGCATCGCCCGTTGCGCGGCGTTGCTGAACGCGAACCTGGACGATCCGGACGTACGCATGGAGCTGTGGTTCGCGCTGAAGCAGACGGGACACGGCTGACGGGCCGGTACCCCCGACGCCGAGTGACGCACGTCCCACGGTGCGGAACAACGGCTGACCCGGCGCGGCGCACCGGCAGAATGGGGAGCATGCCGATACCCGGGACCCCCAGCCGCGCCGAACTCGTCGACCACCTCGTACGGACCCGTATCGCGGGCGACGTCGCCACGCCCCGTGAGAACAACCTCTCCCACTACCGCAAGCTCGCGAACGGCGACCGCAACTACTGGCTCGGCCTGGAACTCGGGGACCGCTGGACCGACGAGCAGGACGTCCTCGCGGTCATGGCGGAGCGCTGCGGCGTCCACGACGACCCCGAGTACCGCTACGGCCAGGACACCATCGACCCGGAACTGACGGTCGACGCCCTGGAACGCCTCGCGGCCCGTCTGCGCAAGGCCGCCGACGGCGAACAGCGGGTCCTGTTCGCCACCGGTCACCCCGGCGGACTCCTCGACGTCCACCGCGCCACCGCCGCCGCGCTGCGTGCCGCCGGCTGCGAGATCGTCGTCGTCCCGGACGGGCTGCAGACGGAGGAGGGGTACGTCATGCAGTTCGCCGACGTGGCCGTCCTGGAGCACGGCGCCACCCTCTGGCACACACACTCCGGCGAGCCGATGCGTGAGATCCTGAAGGGTCTGGAGCGCGAGGGCCGCCCCCTGCCCGACCTGGTGGTCGCCGACCACGGCTGGGCGGGCTGCGCGGGCCAACTCGGCGTCGACTCGGTCGGCTACGCGGACTGCAACGACCCGGCCCTCTTCCTCGCCGAGGCCGAAGGCACCGTCCAGGTGACGGTGCCGCTGGACGACCATGTCGTCAGCCCCCGCCACTACGACCCGCTGACGGCCTACCTGCTCGGCGCGGCGGGACTGACGAACGGCGACTGACCCGCCCGGGGATGCGACCCCGCACGGTCCCTCGGAACGGTCACCGCGGGACGCGGACCACTCCCTCCTGGATCACCGATATCGCCATCCGGCCGTCCTGGGTGTAGATGCGGGCCTGGCCCAGACCGCGGCCGCCGTTCGCCGACGGGGACTCCTGGTCGTACAGGAGCCACTCGTCGGCCCGGAACGGGCGGTGGAACCACATCGCGTGGTCCAGCGAGGCCCCGACGACGTCACCGACGGCCCAGCCGCCGCGCCCGTGCGCGAGCAGGACGGAGTCGAGGAGCGTCATGTCGGAGACGTAGGTGGCGAGCACGACGTGCAGCAGGGGGTCGTCGTCGAGTTTGCCGTTGGTGCGGAACCACACCTGGGAGTGCGGTTCGCGCGGCTCGCCGAACTTCCCGTACGGCGGTTCGTCGACGTAGCGCAGGTCGACCGCCTCACGCGCCTCCAGGAACCGCTCCACCACGTCGGACGGGAGGTGGCCGTAGCCGCGCATCCGCTCCTGCGAAGTGGGCAGCGTCTCCGGGTCGGGCGCGGGGGGCATCGGAGCCTGGTGGTCGAGACCTTCCTCGTGGGTCTGGAACGACGCCGAGAGGTGGAAGATCGGCTGCCCGTGCTGGACGGCGACGACCCGGCGCGTGGTGAAGGAGCGGCCGTCGCGGATGCGGTCCACGGTGTAGACGATGGGTGCGCCGGGGTCGCCGGGGCGCAGGAAGTACGCGTGCAGCGAGTGGGCGTGCCGGTCCTCGGGGACCGTCCGCCCCGCGGCGACCAGCGCCTGGGCCGCCACCTGCCCGCCGAAGACCCGCGGGACGACGGCGGACCGGGACTGGCCGCGGAAGATGTCCTGCTCGATCCGCTCCAGGTCGAGCAGATCGAGCAGGGACTGAAGTGCCTGACTCATGGGGTCAGTTGTACCGTGCAGTAATTTCGCGGGCCTTACAGGCCCATGTCCTTCGCGATGATCGACTTCATGATCTCGCTGGTGCCGCCGTAGATGCGGTTGACGCGGTTGTCGGCGTACAGACGGGCGATCGGGTACTCGTTCATGTAGCCGTAGCCGCCGTGCAGCTGGAGGCAGCGGTCGATGACCCGGTGCGCGACCTCGGTGCAGAAGAGCTTGGCGCTCGCGGCCTCGGCCGCGGTCAGCTCGCCCGCGTCCAGTGCCTCCAGGGCGCGGTCGGCGACCGCCTCGGCGGCGTCCACCTCGGCCTGGCAGGCGGCCAGCTCGAACTTGGTGTTCTGGAAGTGGGCGACCTGCTTGCCGAAGACGGTGCGCTCCTGCACGTACTGCTTGGCGAACCGGACGGCGGCCTTGGCCTGCGCGTAGGCGCCGAAGGCGATGCCCCAGCGCTCGGAGGGCAGGTTGGCGCCGAGGTAGTAGAAGCCCTTGTTCTCCTCGCCGAGCAGGTCCTCGACCGGCACCTTCACATCGACGAACGCCAGCTCGGCGGTGTCGGAGGTCTTCAGGCCCAGCTTGTCGAGCTTGCGGCCGACGGAGTAGCCCTCGGACTTGGTGTCCACGGCGAGCAGGGTGATGCCGTAGCGGCGGTCCTCGGCGGTCGGCGGGGAGGTGCGGGCGCAGACGATGACCTTGTCGGCGTGGACGCCGCCGGTGATGAAGGTCTTGGCGCCGTTGAGGACGTAGTGCGTGCCGTCCTCGGAGAGCTTGGCGGTGGTCTTCATGCCCGCGAGGTCGGAGCCGGTGCCCGGCTCGGTCATCGCGATGGCCCACATCTCCTCGCCGGAGACGAACTTCGGGAGGTAACGCTTCTTCTGCTCGTCGGTGGCGAGCATCTTGATGTAGGGCAGGGCGAGCAGCACATGCACGCCCGAGCCGCCGAAGCTGACGCCCGCGCGGGCCGTCTCCTCGTACTGGATCGCCTCGAACTTGTGCGTCTCCAGGCCGGCGCCGCCGAACTCCTCCGGCACGTTGATGCCGAACAGACCGAGCTCGGCGATCTTGTAGTAGAACTCGCGCGGCGCCTGGCCGGCGGCGAACCACTCGTCGTGGACCGGTACGACCTCGGCCTCGATGAAGGCGCGCAGGGTCTCCCGGAACGCCTCGTGATCCTCGTTGAACACCGTACGGCGCACGCGCCACCTCCACCTGTGCTCTGTCTAAGCGCTTGCTCACCCACCGTACCGGTGGGTACGAACACCCGTCCAGGGGAGTGGGCCCGTAACGCTCGTCACGCTTGCGGAGCAGCCGCCTCAGTCCGCCTCGGCCGCCGCGAACGCCCCCCGGGCCATCCGGTGCAGCAGCTCAGCAGTCACCCCGCGACCCGGCAGTGAACCAGGGCGGCCGAGATGCGGCGTCGAGTTCAGCAGGCCGAACACCGAGTGCACGGCCGAGCGGGCGGTCGGCTCGGCGAGCTCCGGATACACCTCGCGGACGACCTCCACCCACAGCTCGACGTACTGCCGCTGCAGCTGCCGTACGAGCTTGCGGTCGCTGTCCCGGAGGCGGTCCAGCTCCCGGTCGTGCAGGGTGATCAGGGGACGGTCGTCGAGCGCGAAGTCGATGTGCCCCTCGATCAGCGAGTCGAGGACCGCCTCGGGGTTCCGCCCCACGACTCCCCCGTCGGCCTCGGCGACCCGCCGCCTGGCTCCGGTCAGCAGCTGCCCGCTGATCCCCACGAGCAGCTCGGCGAGCATCGCGTCCTTGCCCGCGAAGTGCCGGTAGAGACCGGGTCCGCTGATGCCGACCGCGGCTCCTATCTCGTCCACGCCGACGCCGTGGAAGCCGCGCTCGGCGAACAGCCGCGCCGCCTCCTTCAGGATCTGCTCGCGGCGGGTGGGGGCGTCGGTTCTCGTGGCCATGAAATCAATTCTAGACAGGGAGGTTAGCGCTCGTTAACCTGAAGGAAATGCGTTAACGCTCATTAACAAGGTGAGGGGACCGCAGGATGCTGGAGGCACCGGAGCTGACGAGCGCGGCAGACCCCGCGTCGGAGGCCTGGCGGGCCAACGAGGAGGCGCATCGCGCGCTGGGCGAGGATCTGCGGGCCAAGCTGGCCGCGGCCCGGCTCGGCGGCGGTGAGAAGGCCCGCGCTCGTCACACCGCGCGCGGCAAGCTGCTGCCGCGCGACCGCGTGGACACCCTGCTCGACGCGGGGTCGCCCTTCCTGGAGCTGGCACCCCTCGCCGCCGACGGGATGTACGACGGGCAGGCGCCGGCCGCCGGGGTGATCGCGGGGATCGGGCGGGTCAGCGGCCGCGAGTGCGTGATCGTCGCGAATGACGCCACGGTCAAGGGCGGCACGTACTACCCGATGACGGTGAAGAAGCATCTGCGGGCCCAGGAGGTGGCGCTCGAGAACCGCCTGCCCTGCGTCTACCTCGTCGACTCCGGGGGTGCCTTCCTGCCCCTGCAGGACGAGGTCTTCCCCGACCGCGAGCACTTCGGGCGGATCTTCTACAACCAGGCGAGGATGTCCGGGGCCGGCATCCCCCAGATCGCGGCCGTCCTCGGCTCCTGCACGGCGGGCGGGGCGTACGTGCCGGCGATGAGCGACGAAGCCGTGATCGTGCGCGACCAGGGCACGATCTTCCTGGGCGGTCCGCCCCTGGTGAAGGCGGCCACCGGCGAGGTGGTGACCGCCGAGGAGCTGGGCGGCGGCGAGGTCCACGCGCGCGTGTCGGGCGTGACGGACCACCTGGCGGAGGACGACGCGCATGCACTGCGGATCGTCCGGACCATCGTCTCCACGCTCCCCGCGCGCGGCCCGCTGCCCTGGGAGGCCGTCCCGTCGGTGGAGCCGAAGGTGGATCCGTACGGCTTGTACGGGGCGGTGCCGGTCGACTCCCGCACCCCCTATGACGTCCGTGAGGTCATCGCGCGCGTGGTGGACGGATCACGCTTCGCCGAGTTCAAGGCGGAGTTCGGGCAGACCCTCGTCACCGGCTTCGCCCGTATCCACGGCCACCCGGTCGGGATCGTCGCCAACAACGGCATCCTGTTCTCCGAATCCGCCCAGAAGGGCGCCCACTTCATCGAGCTGTGCGACCAGCGCGGCATCCCGCTGGTGTTCCTGCAGAACATCTCGGGCTTCATGGTCGGGCGCGACTACGAGGCCGGCGGGATCGCGAAGCACGGCGCCAAGATGGTCACTGCGGTCGCCTGCACGCGCGTACCGAAGCTCACGGTCGTCATCGGCGGCTCGTTCGGCGCGGGCAACTACTCGATGTGCGGCCGGGCGTATTCGCCGCGCTTCCTGTGGATGTGGCCCAACGCCAAGATCTCGGTGATGGGCGGCGAACAGGCCGCGTCGGTCCTCGCCACCGTCAAGCGCGACCAGTTGGAGGCGCGCGGGGAGTCCTGGCCCCTGGAGGACGAGGAGGCCTTCAAGGCCCCGATCCGCGCACAGTACGAGCACCAGGGGAACGCCTACTACGCGACGGCACGCCTGTGGGACGACGGCGTGATCGACCCGCTGGAGACCCGGCAGGTGCTGGGCCTGGCGCTGACGGCGTGCGCCAACGCCCCGCTGGGCGAGCCCGGCTTCGGCGTCTTCCGGATGTGAGGGGGATCCATGTTTGACACGGTGCTTGTGGCCAACCGCGGCGAGATCGCGGTCCGGGTCGTCCGCACGCTGCGGTCGCTGGGCGTGCGCTCGGTGGCCGTCTTCTCCGACGCGGACGCCGACGCCCGGCACGTCCGGGAGGCCGACACGGCGGTACGGATCGGACCGGCGCCCGCGGCCGAGAGCTATCTGTCGGTGGAGCGGATCCTTCAGGCGGCGGCACGGACCGGCGCTCAGGCCGTGCACCCGGGGTACGGATTCCTGGCCGAGAACGCCGCGTTCGCGCAGGCGTGCGCGGAGGCGGGGCTGGCCTTCATCGGGCCCTCCGCGGAGGCGATCTCGCTCATGGGAGACAAGATCCGGGCCAAGGAGACGGTGCGGGCGGCCGGGGTCCCGGTCGTGCCGGGATCGAGCGGAAGCGGGCTGACGGACGCGCAGCTTGCCGACGCCGCCCGCGAGATCGGTATGCCGGTGCTGCTGAAGCCGAGCGCGGGCGGCGGCGGCAAGGGCATGCGGCTGGTGCGGGAGCCGGAGCGGCTGGCCGACGAGATCGCCGCCGCCCGGCGCGAGGCCCGCGCCTCCTTCGGCGACGACACGCTCCTCGTCGAGCGCTGGATCGACCGCCCCCGTCACATCGAGATCCAGGTCCTGGCGGACGCCCACGGGAACGTGGTGCACCTGGGCGAGCGCGAGTGCTCCCTCCAGCGCCGCCACCAGAAGATCATCGAGGAGGCGCCGAGCGTGCTCCTCGACGAGGACACGCGCGCGGCGATGGGCGAGGCGGCGGTCCAGGCGGCCCGCTCGTGCGGGTACCGGGGGGCGGGCACGGTGGAGTTCATCGTGCCGGGCGGCGACCCTTCGTCGTACTACTTCATGGAGATGAACACCCGCCTCCAGGTGGAACACCCGGTCACCGAGATGGTCACGGGCCTCGACCTGGTGGAGTGGCAGCTGCGGGTGGCGGCGGGCGAGCCCCTGTCCTTCGGGCAGAAGGACGTCACGCTCACCGGGCACGCGGTCGAGGCCCGCATCTGCGCCGAGACCGTTTCCATCAAGGAGGGGGCCCGTGGCTTCCTCCCGTCCGGCGGCACGGTGCTGTCGCTGCACGAGCCGCAGGGCGACGGGGTGCGCACCGACTCGGGCCTGACCGAGGGCACCGAGGTCGGCAGCCTCTACGACCCGATGCTGTCGAAGGTCATCGCCTACGGCCCCGACCGCGCGACCGCGCTGCGGAAGCTTCGGGCGGCCCTGGCGCGGACCGTCATCCTGGGCGTGCAGACCAACACCGGTTTCCTGCGCCGACTGCTGGACCATCCGGCGGTCGTGGCGGGCGAGTTGGACACCGGGCTGGTGGAGCGCGAGATGGACGGCCTCGTACCGGCGGACGTGCCCGAGGAGGTGTACGAGGCCGCGGCCGCCGTGCGTCTCGACGCGCTGCAACCGCGCGGGACGGGCTGGACCGACCCGTTCTCCGTGCCGAGCGGCTGGCGGCTCGGGGGCGAGCCAAAGCCGCCGGCTTTCCCGCTGCGAGTGTCCGAACCGGTGGAGTACGCCCCCAGGGGGACCCACACGGTCACCGACGACTCGGTGTCCGTCGTGTTGGACGGCGTCCGCCACACCTTCCACCGCGCCGCCGACTGGCTCGGCCGCGACGGCGACGCCTGGCACGTGCGTGACCACGACCCGGTCGCCGCCTCGCTCACCGGAGCCGCCCGCTCCGGCACCGATTCGCTGACCGCGCCCATGCCCGGCACGGTGACCGTCGTGAAGGTGGCCGTCGGGGACGAGGTGACCGCCGGGCAGAGCCTGCTGGTGGTCGAGGCGATGAAGATGGAGCACGTCATCTCCGCCCCGCACGCCGGGACGGTCGCCGAACTCGACGTCTCCCCCGGCACGACGGTCGCCATGGACCAGGTGATGGCCGTGATCGCACCGCACGAGGAAGCCCACGTGGACACGGAGGCGGAGCAATGACCGCTCGGGGACTGCCTATGGTCGTACCGTCCGAGGACCTGCCCCCGCGGGTCAGGATCCACGAGGTCGGCGCGCGGGACGGGCTGCAGAACGAGCAGCGCACCGTGCCGACGGAGGTGAAGGCGGAGTTCATCCGCCGCCTCGCCGACGCGGGCCTGACCACCATCGAGGCCACCAGCTTCGTCCATCCCAAGTGGGTGCCCCAACTCGCGGACGCGGAGCAGTTGTTCCCGCTCGTCGCCGATCTGCCGGTGACGCTCCCGGTCCTCGTGCCGAACGAACGCGGCCTGGACCGCGCCCTCGCGCTGGGCGCACGCCGGATCGCCGTCTTCGCCAGCGCCACCGAGTCCTTCGCGACGGCCAACCTCAACCGCACGGTGGACGAGGCCCTGGCGATGTTCGACCCGGTGGTCCGGCGCGCGAAGGACCGGAAGGTGCACGTCCGCGGCTATCTGTCGATGTGCTTCGGCGACCCCTGGGAGGGCCCGGTTCCCATGCACCAGGTCGTCCGCGTCAGCAAGGCGCTCATGGACATGGGCTGCGACGAGCTGAGCCTGGGCGACACGATCGGCGTGGCGACACCGGGCCACGTCCAGGACCTCCTGTCCGAGCTGAACGAGGAGGGTGTGCCGACGAGCGCGATCGGTGTGCACTTCCACGACACCTACGGACAGGCGCTCGTCAACACCCTGGCCGCGCTCCAGCACGGAGTGACGACCGTCGACGCCTCCGCGGGCGGCCTCGGCGGCTGCCCCTTCGCGAAGTCCGCCACGGGAAACCTCGCCACCGAGGACCTCGTGTGGATGCTCCAGGGCCTCGGTATCGACACCGGGGTCGACCTCGGCCGGCTCACCGCCACAAGCGTGTGGATGGCCGCACACCTGGACCGGCCCAGCCCGTCCCGCACCGTCCGAGCCCTCTCCCACAAGGAGTGAACCCCATGGACCACCACCTCTCTCCCGAGCTGGAGGAACTCCGGCGCACGGTCGAGGAGTTCGCTCACGACGTCGTGGCACCCAAGATCGGCGACTTCTACGAGCGCCACGAGTTCCCGTACGAGATCGTCCGCGAGATGGGCCGCATGGGCCTGTTCGGGCTGCCGTTCCCGGAGGAGTACGGCGGTATGGGCGGTGACTACCTGGCCCTGGGGATCGCCCTGGAGGAGCTCGCCCGGGTGGACTCCTCGGTGGCCATCACCCTGGAAGCGGGTGTCTCCCTGGGCGCCATGCCGGTCTACCGCTTCGGCACGGAGGCCCAGAAGCAGGAGTGGCTCCCGCGCCTGTGCTCCGGCGAGACACTGGGCGCCTTCGGCCTCACGGAACCGGACGGCGGCTCGGACGCGGGCGCGACACGCACCACGGCCCGGCTGGACACCACGACGGACGAGTGGGTGATCAACGGCACGAAGTGCTTCATCACCAACTCGGGCACGGACATCACGGGCCTGGTGACGGTCACGGCGGTCACGGGCCGCACGGAGGACGGCCGCCCGCAGATCTCCTCGATCATCGTCCCGTCCGGCACGCCCGGCTTCACGGTGGCGGCCCCCTACTCCAAGGTCGGCTGGAACGCGTCGGACACCCGCGAACTGTCCTTCGCGGACGTCCGCGTGCCGGCCGCGAACCTGCTCGGCGAGGAGGGCCGCGGCTACGCCCAGTTCCTCCGCATCCTCGACGAGGGCAGGATCGCCATCTCGGCGCTGGCGACGGGTCTGGCGCAGGGCTGTGTGGACGAGTCGGTGAAGTACGCGAAGGAACGGCACGCGTTCGGCCGCAGCATCGGCGCGTACCAGGCGATCCAGTTCAAGATCGCGGACATGGAGATGAAGGCCCACACCGCCCGCCTGGCCTGGCGCGACGCCGCGTCCCGCCTGGTCTCCGGCGAACCCTTCAAGAAGGAGGCGGCCCTGGCGAAGCTCTACTCGTCCACGGTCGCCGTCGACAACGCCCGCGACGCCACACAGATCCACGGCGGCTACGGCTTCATGAACGAGTACCCGGTGGCCCGTATGTGGCGCGACTCCAAGATCCTGGAGATCGGCGAGGGCACGAGCGAGGTCCAGCGGATGCTGATCGCTCGGGAGCTGGGGCTGGCGGGCTGAGCCACCCAGAACCGAATGCTCACTACTCTGGGAACATGGACTACGCGACGATGCGCGCGATCGCCGAGGACCTCACGGCGTACGCAGAGCACCTGGAGGGGGCCTGGAACGTCGAGATCGGACCGTCCGGCCCCTTCCTCGCGATGATCAGCCCTTCGAAGCGACCCGAGGGCACGGTCCGCTGCGTCCGCAGCCAGCTCAACGCACAGCTTCCAGCTACCCGGCCGGGGTATATGTGCGAAATCGGGCCCGCGATCGAGCACGCCGCGATCGGCCGTATGAGGCGTCCGGACGCCGCGCCTGGCCTCTCGGCCCAAGGACGTCCGTCGCACCGAGCACTCGGTCGAGCGCGACAAGTGGGTGCGGGGATCGCCACCCCGCGACAGCCAGGCCGATGACGGCGGCCCCGCCCGTCGCATGTGGCCCGCCGGAGTGCCGGGCACCTGCGCCCAAGGGGAGTTCAGCGCCGCGCTGCCCACCGGCGGCGGAGGGCGCAAGCCGTCACCCGGCGTCATCCGTGCGGGCATCATCCCTTCCGCACTGCCAGGGGCCGAGTGTCTTACGGGCACCACGCCCGACTCCGTAGCGTCGCCCCACCCTCTGGACAAGTAGTGAGGTTAGGCTAACCTACCTTCGAACTCGCCCGGCGGATGCTCCGCCCCGTTCGAAAGCAGCCACACTCATGTCCAACGCCCGTGCCACCCGTCTCACCCGCCGCGGCATCCTCGCCGCCGGCGGCGCCCTCGGCCTCGGTGCCGTACTCGCGGCCTGCGGCGACGACAACGGCAAAAGCACCGGCTCGGACGGCGGGACAGCCGCGGCCAAGTCCGGCCCCTGGTCCTTCAAGGACGACCGCGGGCAGACCGCGAAGGCGGACAAGACCCCGTCGGGCATCGTCGCGTTCGTGGGCGTGGCCGCCGCGCTGCACGACTACGGCATCGACGTGAAGGGCGTCTTCGGGCCGACGAAGACCAAGGACGGCAAGGCCGACGTCCAGGCCGGCGACCTCGACATCAGCAAGGTCACGATCCTGGGCAACGAGTGGGGCCAGTTCAACATCGAGAAGTACGCGGCCCTCGCTCCCGATCTGCTCGTCACCACGATGTTCGACGACGCCGGAACCCTGTGGTATGTCCCGGAGGAGTCCAAGAAGAAGATCCTCGCCGTCGGCGCCCCGACCGTCGGGATCTCCGTCTACGACCGCCAGATGACCGAGCCGCTGCAGCGCATGCTGGAGCTCGCGAAGTCGCTCGGCGCGGACACCGCCTCCACGGAGATCAGCCAGGCGAAGAAGCGGTTCGAGGACGCGGCGGCCCGGCTGCGCGCGGCCGCCAAGGCCAAGCCCGACATCAAGGTGCTGGCGGGTTCCGCGAGCCAGGACATCTTCTACGTCTCCGGCTCGAACCTCTCCGTCGACCTGGAGTACTTCAAGGCACTCGGCGTGAACTTCGTCGAGCCGTCCGCCTCCGCGCTCAAGGCCAGCGGCGGCTGGTTCGAGAACCTGAGCTGGGAGAACGTGGACAAGTACAAGGCCGACGTCATCATGATGGACAACCGCACCTCGGCCATCCAGCCCACCGACATCACCGAGGCGACCTGGAAGAAGCTCCCTGCCGTCAAGGCGGACCAGGTCATCGCCCGCAACCCCGAGCCCATCCTGTCGTACGACAAGTGCGCCCCGCTGCTCGAGGACCTCGCCAAGGCGATCGAGACGGCGAAGAAGGTCAGCTGACCCGCCACCTTCCTGAATCCCAGGAGCTCTGCCCCTCAGGAGCCCATATGACGACGGCCGTAGCCGCCCCGTTCCGTTTCTTCTCCCTCCAGGTCGTACGGACGAGGCGGCTCGGTCCGTCTCTGGTCCGTATCACCTTCGCGGGAGAAGACCTGCGCGCGTTCCACTCCGACGGACGCGACCAGAGCCTGTCCCTCTTCCTGCCGCACCCCGGCCAGAGCGAGCCCGCCGTACCGATCGAACTCGGCGACCAGTGGTGGCAGGGCTGGCGCGAACTCCCCGACGACGTACGGGCGGTGATGCGCTCGTACACGCTCCGGGACCTGCGGCGCGATCCCGACGAGATCGACATCGACTTCGTGCTGCACGGCGTGGAGCCGGGTGCCGCCGTCCCGGCCGGGCCGGCCTCGCTCTGGGCCTCCCGCGCCACCCCCGGAGACCGGGTCGTCCTCCTCGGTCCGGCCGTCGCGGACAACCGCGCGATCCGCTTCCGTCCGCCCGAGCACACCGACTTGGTGGTGATCTGGGCCGACGAGACCGCCGTGCCCGCCGCCTCCGCGATCCTCGAATCGCTGCCCCCGGGCACCCGTGTCCGCGCCTGGCTGGAGTCCGGGCACTCCGGTGACATCCAGGACCTGGTGACCGAGGCCGACGCCGAGATCACCTGGCTCGTGCGCGGCGAGGTCCCCCACCACCCCAAGGGCGCGGGAGGTGCCCCCGTCCCCGTAGCCCTCGCCGCGCTTCAGGATGCCGAACTCCCTGCGGCGCAGGCCCCGTACATCTGGATCGCGGGTGAGTCCGGGCGCGTCAAGGAGCTGCGCCGGCACTTCGTCGGCGAGCGCGGGATCGACCGCCGCCGCGTCACCTTCGTCGGCTACTGGCGCCGCGGGCTCAGCGAGGAACAACTGCGCGCACAGGAGTGACGGCGGTCACGAGGGAGGGCGAAAGTGCGCGAGATCAAACTTAGGTTAGGCTAACCTAAGTTTGACGAGGCGACCCCGCCCTCTCCTGTCCCGCACGGACTGTCCCCACCGGGAGGCCCCCACATGCGCTCGCACCTGCTCAATGACCTGACCGCGGAGCACTACCGCCGCTCCGTGACCGAAGGAGTCGAGCGGGTGGCCGCCAAACTCGCCGCCACCGACCGTCCGTTCACCGGCGTCACGGTCGACGCTCTCGCGCCGCACATCGAGCGGATCGACCTGGACCGCCCGCTGCAAGACACCTCCGCGGTCCTGGACGAGCTGGAGGAGATCTACCTCCGCGACGCGATCTACTTCCACCACCCCCGCTACCTCGCCCATCTCAACTGCCCGGTCGTCATCCCGGCCGTCCTCGGCGAGGCCGTCCTGTCCGCCGTCAACTCCTCCCTCGACACCTGGGACCAGTCGGCCGGCGGCACCCTCATCGAGCGCAGGCTCATCGACTGGACCGCCGAGCGCATCGGCCTCGGCACCTGTGCCGACGGCGTGTTCACATCCGGCGGCAGCCAGTCCAACCTCCAGGCGCTGCTGCTCGCGCGCGAGGAGGCCAAGCCAGGGCGGGAAGCTGGGGACACGCTCGCCGAATTGCGCGTCTTCACCTCCGAGGCCAGCCACTTCAGCGTGAAGAAGTCGGCCAAACTGCTCGGCCTGAGCCCCGAGTCGGTGGTGTCCCTCCCCGTCGGCAACGACAAGCGCATGCAGACCGTCGCCCTCGCCCACGAGCTGGAGCGCTGCACCCGGGACGGCCTCGTTCCGATGGCCGTCGTCGCCACCGCCGGCACCACCGACTTCGGCTCCATCGACCCGCTGCCCGAGATCGCGGAGCTGTGCGCGCAGTTCGGCGTGTGGATGCACGTGGACGCCGCCTACGGCTGCGGACTGCTCGCCTCCCTCAGGCACCGGGACCGCCTCGCCGGCATCGAGCGCGCCGACTCGGTCACCGTCGACTACCACAAGTCCTTCTTCCAGCCGGTGAGTTCGTCCGCCGTACTGGTCCGGGACGCCTCCACCCTGCGCCATGCGACCTATCACGCGGAGTACCTCAACCCCCGGCGCATGGTCCAGGAACGCATCCCCAACCAGGTCGACAAGTCCCTCCAGACGACCCGCCGCTTCGACGCCCTCAAGCTGTGGCTGACCCTGCGCACGATGGGCGCCGACGGCATCGGACAGCTCTTCGACGAGGTCTGCGAACTGGCGCAGGACGGCTGGAAGCTGCTTGCCGCCGACCCGCGCTTCGACGTGGTGGTCCGGCCGGAGCTGTCCACCCTCGTCTTCCGCTACATCCCGGCGGCCGTCACCGATCCGGCCGAGATCGACCGCGCCAACCTGTACGCCCGAAAGGCCCTGTTCGCCTCCGGCGACGCCGTGGTCGCGGGCACCAAGGTCGCCGGCCGCCACTACCTGAAGTTCACCCTGCTCAACCCCGAGACGCAGGCGGACGACATCGCCGCCGTACTCGATCTGATCGCCGGCCACGCCGAGCAGTACCTGGGAGAGTCCCTTGACCTCGCTTCCTGAAGCCACCGACAAGACGTACGACTTCGTGGGGATCGGGCTCGGCCCCTTCAACCTCGGGCTGGCCTGCCTCACCGAGCCGATCACCGGGCTCGACGGCGTCTTCCTGGAGTCGAAGCCGAACTTCGAATGGCATGCGGGGATGTTCCTGGACGGCGCCCACCTCCAGACCCCGTTCATGTCGGACCTGGTCACCCTGGCCGATCCGACGTCCCCGTACTCCTTCCTCAACTATCTGAAGGAGCAGGGCAGGTTGTACTCGTTCTACATCCGCGAGAACTTCTACCCGCTGCGCGTCGAGTACGACGACTACTGCCGCTGGGCCGCCTCGAAACTGCACTGCGTCCGTTTCGGCACGACGGTCACGGAGGTGACGTACGAAGGGGAGCTGTACGTCGTCCGGACGCAGTCCGGGGACAGCTACCGGGCCCGCCATCTGGTCCTCGGCACGGGCACCCCGCCACACATCCCGGAACCCTGCCGCGGTGTCGGCGGCGACGTCATCCACAACTCCCGCTATCTGGACCACAAGCACCGGCTCCAGGCCAAGGAGTCGATCACCCTGGTCGGCAGTGGACAGTCCGCCGCCGAGATCTACTACGACCTGCTCGGCGAGATCGACGTCCACGGATACCAGCTGAACTGGGTCACCCGCTCCCCGCGCTTCTTCCCGCTGGAGTACACCAAACTCACCCTGGAGATGACCTCCCCCGAGTACGTCGACTACTTCCACGCGCTGCCCGAGCGGACCCGCTACCGCCTCACCGAGCAGCAGAAGGGCCTGTTCAAGGGAATCGACGGCGATCTGATCAACGAGATCTTCGACCTGCTCTACCAGAAGAACCTCAACGGCCCGGTCCCCACCCGCCTCCTCACCAACTCCGCGCTCACCGGCGCCCGGTACGAGGACGGTGCCTACACGCTCGCCTTCCGCCAGCAGGAGCAGGAGAAGGACTACGAGCTGCGTTCCCAGGCCCTCATCCTCGCCACCGGCTACAAGTACGTCGAGCCGGAGTTCCTGAAGCCCGTCCGCGACCGCCTGCGCTACGACGAACACGGCAACTTCGACGTGGCCCGCAACTACTCCGTCGACACCACGGGCCGGGGCGTCTTCCTGCAGAACGCCGGTGTCCACGCGCACAGCATCACCAGCCCCGACCTGGGCATGGGCCCGTACCGGAACTCGTACATCATCCGGGAGCTGCTCGGCACCGAGTACTACCCCCTCGAGAAGACCATCGCGTTCCAGGAGTTCGCCGTATGAGCACGACCGCCGGTGCCCTCGGCACCTTCACCTTCCGTCCCCTCGACCCGATCGAGGACGCCGAGCTCCTGCACGGCTGGGTCACCCACCCCAAGGCTGCCTTCTGGATGATGCAGGACGCCAGGCTGGAGGACGTCGAGCGCGCCTACATGGAGATCGCGGCCGACGAGCACCACCACGCGCTCCTCGGGCTGCACGACGGCGAGCCGGCCTTCCTGATGGAGAGGTACGACCCGGCCCACCGTGAGCTGGTCGGCCTGTACGAACCCGGGCCCGGTGATGTCGGCATGCACTTCCTGGTCGCGCCGGCCGAGACCCCTGTGCACGGATTCACCCGGGCCGTCATCACCGCCGTGATGCGGCACCTGTTCGACGACCCGGCGACCGAACGTGTCGTCGTCGAACCGGACGTCCGCAACACGGCCGTGCACGCCCTGAACGCCGCCGTCGGCTTCGTTCCCGAGCGTGAGATCCAGAACCCCGAGAAGACGGCGCTGCTCAGTTTCTGCACCCGTGAGCAGTTCGAGAGGGCGGTGGCGGCATGACCCTCGCCGACGCCGTCTCCCACCTCTCCCCCGAGCGCTGGGAGCGCGCCAACCGCCTCCTCGTCCGCAAGGCCCTGGCGGAGTTCGCCCACGAGCGCCTGATCACCCCCGAGCCGGAGGACGGCGGGGACGGCACGTACGTCGTCCGCAGCGACGACGGGCTCACCCGCTATCGGTTCTCCGCCGTCCTGCGCGGCCTCGACCACTGGCAGGTGGACCCCGACTCGATCAGCCGCCACCGCGACGAGGCCGAACTGCCGCTCGCCGCACTGGACTTCTTCATCGAGCTGAGGACGTCGCTCGGCCTGGGCGACGAGGTGCTCCCGGTCTATCTGGAGGAGATCTCCTCCACCCTCTCCGGCACCTGCTACAAGCTCACCAAGCCGAAGGTGACCTCCGCCGAGCTGGCGATGAGCGGGTTCCAGGACATCGAGACCGGGATGACGGAGGGCCACCCCTGCTTCGTCGCCAACAACGGGCGGCTCGGCTTCGGCGTCCACGAGTACCTGTCGTACGCGCCCGAGACCGCGAGCCCCGTCCGGCTGGTGTGGCTGGCCGCGCACCGCTCGCGGGCGGCGTTCACGGCGGGGGCCGGGATCGAGTACGAGTCCTTCGTACGTGATGAGCTGGGTGAGGCGACGGTCGAGCGGTTCCACCGGCGGCTGACCGACCTGGGCCTGGCGCCCGCCGACTACCTCCTCATACCCGTGCACCCCTGGCAGTGGTGGAACAAACTCACGGTCACCTTCGCCGCCGACGTCGCCCGACGGCACCTCGTCTGCCTCGGCGAGGGCGACGACGAGTACCTGGCCCAGCAGTCCATACGGACCTTCTTCAACAGGAGCAACCCCGGGAAGCACTATGTGAAAACGGCCCTGTCCGTCCTCAACATGGGCTTCATGCGCGGGCTCTCGGCCGCCTACATGGAGGCCACCCCG
This sequence comes from Streptomyces sp. NPDC022910, assembly GCF_055561075.1. Classification (NCBI taxonomy): domain Bacteria; kingdom Bacillati; phylum Actinomycetota; class Actinomycetes; order Kitasatosporales; family Streptomycetaceae; genus Streptomyces; species Streptomyces sp. NPDC022910. The sequence continues at coordinate 16,997 of NZ_JBVHHL010000048.1, read as the reverse complement.
GCGATCAACGACTGGCTGGGCCGGCTCATCGAGAGCGACCCGGTGCTGAAGTCGACCGGCCTCACGATCATCCGCGAGTGCGCGGCCGTCGGCTACCGCCACCTGGAGTACGAGGCCGCCACCGACCGCTACTCCGCGTACCGCAAGATGCTCGCCGCCCTGTGGCGCGAGAGCCCGGTGGCCTCGCTCCAGGAGGGCGAGACCCTGGCGACCATGGCGTCGCTCGCCCATGTCGACCAGGACGGCGCGTCCTTCGCGGGAGCGCTGATCGAGCGGTCGGGGCTCGCGCCGACGCAGTGGCTGCGTCGCTATCTGCGGGCGTACCTCACGCCGCTGCTGCACAGCTTCTACGCCTACGACCTGGTCTTCATGCCGCACGGCGAGAACGTCATCCTCGTCCTGAGGGACGGCGTCGTGCAGCGCGCGGTCTTCAAGGACATCGCCGAGGAGATCGCGGTCATGGACCCGGACGCGGTGCTGCCGCCGCAGGTCGCGCGGATCCGCGTCGAGGTCCCGGAGGAGAAGAAGCTCCTGTCCATCTTCACGGACGTCTTCGACTGCTTCTTCCGGTTCGTCGCGGCGAACCTCGCCACCGAGGGGGTCTTGGAGGAAGAGGACTTCTGGCGGACGGTCGCCGAGGTGGTCCGCGAGTACCAGGACGCGAACCCCCACCTCGCCGAAAGGTTCCGGCAGTACGACATGTTCGCCCCGGAGTTCGCCCTGTCCTGCCTCAACCGGCTCCAGCTGCGCAACAACCGGCAGATGGTGGACCTGGCGGATCCGTCGGGTGCGCTCCAGCTGGCCGGGAACCTGAAGAACCCGATCGCGGGGCTGTAGCGCCGCGCGAAGACGGGCGGGCACCCCGGTGCACGGTCCACCGGGGTGCCCGTCGTGGTGCTCGGACTACCGCGTCGGCCAGGGCACCTGCGGCGACCGGTAGTACCTGATCCCCAGCGCCTCCCAGCGCGGCCCCTGCGCCGCGAGCCGCAGCCGGTAGGCGTTCCAGTCGTGCGTGGAGGCGGGCGACCAGCCCAACTCGGCCGCGCCCGGCAGCCGCGGGAAGGTCATGTAGTCGATGTCGGCGTCCGTGACGATCGTCTCGGACCACAGCGGTGCCTCGACGCCGGCGATCGCCGAGGCCGGCACGCCCGGAAGGTAGTTGCCCGGGTCCCAGTCGTAGGACCGCTTGACCTCCACCAGGCCCGCCCAGTCCTGACCGAGCGGTGTGTCCTCGGTGTACTTCATGTCGAGGTAGACCCGGTCGGCCGGGGACAGGATCAGCCCGGTGCCGTTCTGCGCGGCCCTGGCGACCTGGGCCTTCTCGTCGGCGCTGGTGTCGTCGAGCCCCCAGTACTGCGCGAGCGCGCCCTTGTCGGGGTGCGCGCCGGTGAGCTGGTGCCAGCCGATCACGGTCTTGCCGTACTCGGCGACGATCGGCTGCACCCGGTCCATGAACTTCACGTAGTCGTCGTGGCTGGTGGAGTGCGCCTCGTCGCCGCCGATGTGGAGGTAGCGGCCCGGTGTGATCGCGGCCAGCTCGCGGATGACGTCGTCCACGAAGTCGTACGTCACCTGCTTGGAGACGCACAGCGAGCTGAAGCCGACGTCGGTACCGGTGTAGAGCGGGGGTGCGACGCCGTTGCAGTTCAGCTGGGCGTACGAGGCGAGGGCGGCGTTGGTGTGGCCCGGCATGTCTATCTCCGGGACGACCTCCAGGTAGCGGGAGGCGGCGTAGCGGACGATCTCCTGGTACTGCGCCTTGGTGTAGTAACCGCCCTTGCCGCCGCCGACCTGGGTCGAGCCGCCGTAGGTCGCGAGGCGCGGCCAGGAGTCGATGGCGATGCGCCAGCCCTGGTCGTCGCTCAGATGCAGATGCAGGGTGTTGATCTTGTAGAGGGCCAACTCGTCGATGTACCGCTTGACCTGGGCGACGCTGAAGAAGTGGCGGGAGACGTCGAGCATGGCGCCGCGGTAGGCGTAGCGCGGGGAGTCCTTGATGGTGCCGCCCGCGACCGTCCACGGCCCGGGCTGCACGGTCTTCTTCTCGACGGCCGCCGGCAGGAGCTGGCGCAGGGTCTGGACACCGTGGAAGAGCCCGGCGGGCTTTCGGGCGGTGATCGTGACGCCTCGGGCGCCGCTGTCGAGGCGGTAGCCCTCGTCGCCGAACGGGCCGCTGTCCAGGCGGAGTCGGATACCGCCGGTGCCGCGCGTGGTGACCGGCAGGGGGTAGCCGGTCGAGGGCCGCAGGACGTCCGCGAGGTACTCGCCGACCTGACGGGCCGTGTGCGAGTCGTCCACAAGGATGTGCGTGCCACGGGTGATGCGGTACGGGGATCCGCCGGCGTCGGCGGAGGCGGGCGCCGGTATCACCCCGCTGAGGGGTGCCGCGGTGCCGTCGGCCGCGGCGGGTGCCGTACCGACCGCTGCGTAGAGTCCGGCAGCCGCCATGAGCAGCAGCGTACCGAGGAGGCAGGGTGTTCTGTGGTGCTGCCTCACATGCGCTCCCTTCCAGGAGGGTTCACGGGCTCGTCCGACCCGGAGCCGATGGGTATAGACCACTCTCTCGCACAGCCGGTGGAACGCTCCCCCCTCATCGCGTAAATCATCCAGAAGGACGGCCCCTGGACGTTCGACGGCGACGCCCCGCGGCCGACCCCGGGACGCGACAGGAGCGTCGGTCTGTGCCGCAAGACGCTGGGCGAACTCACCGTACCGTGAGCGTGTCTCGTCCTGCTTGCCACCGCTGACGTTGATGAACGAGCACACGGACTCGACCTCGTTCTCGTGGCCCTCGTACGACAGCGGGGCGCTGAACGCGTACAGGCTGCGGCCCGCCGCGCCGGCCGTCACGTACACGACGCCTTCGGTCTCGGGGTACGCCGTGCCGCCGATCGGGAGCTTCTTGGTGACCGCGCCCGCCTTGATGACGTCGGTGCGCTCGTACTGGTGGTTGTGGCCGTTGATGACCAGGTCCACGGTGTACTTCTCGAACAGCGGCACCCACTCCTGACGGACGCCCCCCTCCGAGGCGTGCGCGGTGGAGGTGCAGTACGCGCAGTGGTGGAAGAAGACGACGATGAAGTCGACGTCCTTGCTCGCCCGGTACTTCTTCAGCTGCGCCTCGAGCCACTTGGTCTGGGTGCCGCCGGAGATGCCGAGGTTGGCCGGGATCTCGAACGAGATGTCGTTGGCGTCCTGCGAGATGACCGCCGTGTTGCCGTAGACGAAGGAGTAGACGCCCGGAAGGTTCTTCTTGTCCGGTCCGTTGTCCGGCAGGGTCCAGCGGGCTTCCTCACCGCCGTAGCCGTTGGGCGAGTACCAGGCCTCCATGTCGTGGTTGCCGTAGGCCGGCATCCACGGGACCTGCTTGGCGACGGACTCGGTCTGGTACAGGAACTGGTCCCACACGCGCGAGTCGAAGCCGGTGTCGGTGGTCTTGCCCTGGCCCGCCGGGTCGCCGTAGGCGATGTCACCGGCGTGCAGGTGGAAGGCCGGGTTCTGGCCGAGCAGCAGGCTGTTGTTGGCCAGGGCGTGGTAGCTGACGCCCTGGTCTCCGAAGGCCGTGAAGGTGAACGACTCGGCGCGCGAGGGCGCGGTGGTGAAGGTGCCGAGGGTGCCCAGCAGGTGACGCTCGGCCGGGTCGAAGCCCGCGTGGCCCACGCCGTAGTAGTACGTCATGCCGGGGCGCAGGTTGGTGAGCTTGGCGTGCAGGTAGTACTGCGTGTGGTCGCCGCTCGCGCCGACGCCCGCCGGGGTGTACAGGGTGCGGACCTCCGCGGGGATCTTGCGGGAGAGGTCCGTGGGGTGGGCACCGATGCGGATGAACGGGTTCTTCACCGCGACCGGGACCTGCCAGGAGACGGTGATCTCGGTGCGGGGGTCGTTGCCGAAGGCGAGGTGGCGGCCGAAGGGGGCGACGAGGGCGCCGTCGACCGTCTCGACCGCGGGGGCCGTGCTCTGGGTGGGAACGGCGGCCTCAGCGGTGGCACCCGAAACGAACGCGCCACCCGTGACGGCGCCGAGGGCGACGGCACCCCCCCTGATCATTGTGCGCCGGGAGAATCTCGCGCGCAGGTACTCGTGCTGCTCCGCCATGCTCATGCGGGCCGCGAGCTTCCCAGGCACTCCCATACGAGGTATGTCCGTGTGGCCAGAAGTTCCTCCCCATAGGAAACGTGGCGCAAGACACCGGATGGACAGTTGTCAAACAGGGCCCCATAAGAGTTTCAACAGCCATCTGCCCGAAATCGGGCACGATTCTTGCGATCCCGGCGCTCGTACTTCAGGATCTACCGGGTGCACGACGAACTTGTTGATCATCTGACGCGGTCCACGACCCTCAGCCGGGGCGAGGCGCTGCGCGTGGTCCAGGACGTGCTCGCCTACTTCGACGAGACGACCGAGGATTTCGTCCGTCGCCGCCACCGCGAGCTGCAGGCCCAGGGCATGGTGAACGCGACGATCTTCGAGCGGATCGAGGCGGACCTGAAGTACCGCGCGGTCGCACCGCCCGAGCTCACACTCCGGCAGTTGCGCCGCATCGTCTACGGCTGAGACGCCGAGGCCACTTCATCACAATAGGGACAAAAGGGACTTAAGGACTTATATGTGCGGAATCGTCGGATACATCGGTAAGCGCGACGTGGCCCCGCTGCTGCTCGAGGGCCTGCAGCGGCTGGAGTACCGCGGCTACGACTCGGCGGGCATCGTCGTCACGTCCCCGAAGACGGCCGGGCTGAAGACGGTCAAGGCCAAGGGCCGGGTCCGCGACCTGGAGGCCAAGGTCCCCGCGCGCTTCAAGGGCACCACAGGTATCGCCCACACCCGATGGGCCACCCACGGCGCCCCCTCCGACGTGAACGCCCACCCTCACCTGTCGGCCGACAACAAGGTCGCGGTCGTCCACAACGGCATCATCGACAACGCCTCCGAGCTGAGGAAGAAGCTGGAGGCGGACGGCGTCGAGTTCCTCTCCGAGACCGACACCGAGGTCCTCACCCACCTCATCGCCCGCTCCCAGGCCGAGACCCTCGAGGAGAAGGTCCGCCAGGCACTGCGGGTCGTCGAGGGCACCTACGGCATCGCCGTGATGCACGCCGACTTCTCGGACCGCATCGTCGTGGCCCGCAACGGCTCCCCGGTCGTCCTCGGCATCGGCGAGAAGGAGATGTTCGTCGCCTCCGATGTCGCCGCGCTGGTCGCCCACACCCGCCAGATAGTCACCCTCGACGACGGCGAGATGGCCACCCTCAAGGCCGACGACTTCCGCACGTACACCACCGAGGGCACCCGTACGACGGCCGAGCCGACCACCGTGGAGTGGGAGGCCGAGTCGTACGACATGGGCGGCCACGACACGTACATGCACAAGGAGATCCACGAACAGGCCGACGCCGTGGACCGCGTGCTGCGCGGCCGCATCGACGACCGGTTCTCCACCGTGCACCTGGGCGGCCTGAACCTGGACGCCCGCGAGGCGCGTGCCGTGCGCCGCGTGAAGATCCTCGGCTGCGGCACCTCTTACCACGCGGGCATGATCGGCGCCCAGATGATCGAGGAGCTGGCCCGCATCCCGGCGGACGCCGAGCCGGCCTCGGAGTTCCGCTACCGCAACGCGGTCGTGGACCCCGACACGCTGTACGTGGCGGTCTCCCAGTCCGGCGAGACCTACGACGTGCTGGCCGCCGTCCAGGAGTTGAAGCGCAAGGGCGCGCGGGTGCTGGGCATCGTCAACGTCGTCGGTTCGGCGATCGCGCGTGAGGCGGACGGCGGTATGTACGTCCACGCGGGGCCCGAGGTGTGCGTGGTGTCCACCAAGTGCTTCACCAACACCACCGTGGCCTTCGCACTGCTCGCACTGCACCTCGGACGCACACGTGACCTGTCGGTGCGCGACGGCAAGCGGATCATCGAGGGACTGCGCAGGCTGCCCGGGCAGATCTCCGAGATCCTTGCGCAGGAGGAGGAGATCAAGAAGCTGGCGGACCAGTTCGCGGACGCCCGCTCGATGCTCTTCATCGGACGCGTGCGCGGCTACCCGGTGGCCCGCGAGGCCTCGCTGAAGCTGAAGGAGGTCTCGTACATCCACGCCGAGGCGTACCCGGCCTCCGAACTCAAGCACGGCCCGCTGGCCCTGATCGAGCCGGCTCTCCCGACCGTCGCGATCGTGCCGGACGACGACCTGCTGGAGAAGAACCGCGCGGCCATGGAGGAGATCAAGGCCCGAAGCGGCACGATCCTCGCGGTCGCCCACCAGGACCAGGAGAAGGCCGACCACACGATCGTCGTCCCGAAGAACGAGGACGAGCTGGACCCGATCCTGATGGGCATTCCGCTGCAACTCCTCGCCTACCACACGGCCTTGGCGCTGGGCCGGGACATCGACAAGCCGCGCAACCTGGCCAAGTCGGTGACCGTGGAGTAGCAACTCCCCCACTGCGGGCCCGAATGTGAACGACCCCCTGTGTGCCACCAGCACAGGGGGTCGTTCCTTCAGGGGCCGGGGCCGCCCTCCCCCACGTTCTCGCCTTCACGCGAACAGGGGGACCCATCCCCGGCCAGGCGCTGCGTCAGCCGGCGGCCGTCACCCCCCGGCCGGCAGCACGTCGCGGCAGGGCCGTGGGCCACTTGGCCAGCACCGCCGTCGCCGCGTACCAGGCGACGGCGCCCGCGGCGACCGCGAACCAGCCGCCGGCCTTGCCCAGAGAGTCGTTGCCCGCCAGGCGCGCGATGGCGAGCAGGAGCAGCGAGACGAAGAGCAGCCCGTAGGTGCCCTGGTCGAGGACACCGCCGGTGGCTCCGAGCGCCAGGCTCAGCGCCACGAGGGCGAACAGCAGAAGGAAGAGTCCGGCTGCGTTGTCGGACATCTGGTTGCCGGCCGTGACGGCCCAGGTGAACCACAGGGCGCCGAGCGCCGAGAAGGCCGTACCCGTGGCGGTGTCGCGGTCGCGGAGAGCGAACAGGCCGGCGAGGAACAGGGCCACGCCGCCGACATAGTGGGCCAGTGACACGGCGTCGGCCGTCGTCACGCCGTCGATCACCTTGGTTGATCCGAGACCGAAGGCCAGCAGCGTGATGCCCAGTGCCAGTCGGCCGACGGTCGAGGTGGTGCTTCCCGCAGAGACGTCGTTGTCCACGGCGGGCTCCCTTCTTGTCCTGCATATACGGTGGTGCGGTGACCGATATATGCCCTTCACAAGGGCACAAACACCTCTACGCGCGAGTAGGTTCAGGCGGTCACACAAGGGAGTTGGCGCTACCCACCGTGCATCTCACCTGGGCCAACGCCGAGTTGCGGAATGACAACACCGGGATTGCGACGGCACTGTGCGGGGGCGACGCCGAACGGTCGGACGCAAGAGCGCACCGGCCGTGACGGTGCGCCTGAGAAGTGTCAGGGGATGACGACCACGGGGCGCTGGGCGCGCTTGGCGAGGCGGCCCGCCACCGAGCCGAAGATACGGCCCACTATGCCGTGGGTGGACCCGACGACGATCGCGTCCGCCTCGTACTCCCGCCCGACCTCTTCGAGTTCGTGGCAGATGTCACCGCCGCGCTCCACCAGGATCCAGGGCACTTCGGCGAGGTGGTCCGCGCAGGCGAGTTCGAGGCCGAGGACTTCGGTGCGGTGGTCCGGAACGTCGACGAAGACCGGGGGCTCACAGCCCGCCCACACCGTGGTGGGCAGCCGGTTGGCGACATGGACGATGATCAGGCCCGAGCCGGAGCGGTAGGCCATGCCGATCGCGTACGCCAGGGCACGCTCGCTGGAGGTGGAACCGTCGAAGCCGACCACGACGCCGTGCTTGAAGGCGGGGTCGCAGGACGGGCGTGACTCTTCGGCCGCCAAGGGCTCGGCCGCCGTGGGATCGGCGACGGGGCGCTTGCGGTCCGCGGGATCGAAGAATTCGTGACCGGCCATGAGTGTCTCGGCGTTGTGATCCTCGTGGGTGGGACGACAGTGTGCGGCGGAGCTGTGTCCGGGAATCATCTTCCCAACCCCATACCCCCAAGGGTACGGCGGCACGCCTCCTTAGCCCAGATCCCGCGCACACCGCACGGGGTTCCAGGGAGCATGCACGAGGGGGCGCCCGCAACGCAATGGTTGCTGCCCCGTACAGGCGGTTTGCACAGGGTTCACCCAGGAACGGGGCCGCGCCACGCGCCCGGCGCAGCCCCGGGGCCGTACGCCGGAGCGCGGACCGCAGACCGCGGGACCCGGCAGTGACCCACCGGTCGAACAGGCGTTGAATCCGGTGACCCACCGCCGTAGGGAGCACCCCGTGTCCGGACCCCGCACCGCCCCCCAGAAACACCCCGAGCCGGACACCACGAGCGACGTGGTGCGCTGGGCCGCCTTCTGCTGTGTCCTGGTCCCCGTCATCCTCGTCTGGTACGGCACCTCGCCGGCCGCCGCGCTCAGCACAGCACTGGGCCTCGCGGTCGTGACCGGGGCGTGCCGCGCGCTGCTGCGGCAGTCCGAGCGGGGCGCGGCGCAACTTCAGGCCGAAGAGCCCACCCCGCACCGGGCACGGCACGGCTGGACCGGAACGGGGGCGCACAGGGGCGGACGCCACACTGGGGGAAACACTCCGGTCGACTGACCGGTTTCCGCGCACGCGCCCGCTTCTTTTCAGCCAACTTCTGAACCGTATGCGTCACGGGCCCGTAGGACCCCCCACCCCCCGTTCGACCTGCGCCGAAAGGGACTCGAAGGGCGCGCGCACCCTACGTGGATTGGCCACTGGGACGAGGCGCACTTCCCTGCACGGCCCACGAGTGCAACGCTTCGTGATCGAATGCTTCACGCCAAGTTGCCATGTCGACAATGTGCCGGATGGTGAACTGGTCACGCCGGCACCACGGGACACAGTAGATTCGATCATGATTGTCTACGGCGGGGGACTCGTGCAGGACCGAGGGGAAACGTGCAGGAGCGACACAACCGAGGAGCCGCGACCACCGAGGGGGGCTTAGCAGTATGAGCCACGACTCCACTGCCGCGCCGGAAGCCGCGGCCCGGAAGCTTTCCGGGCGACGCCGCAAGGAGATCGTCGCGGTGCTGCTGTTCAGCGGCGGCCCCATTTTCGAGAGTTCCATACCGCTTTCGGTGTTCGGGGTCGACCGCCAGGACGCCGGAGTGCCGCGCTACCGACTGCTGGTGGCTGCCGGCGAGGAAGGCCCGCTGCGGACCACAGGGGGCCTGGAACTCACCGCGCCGTACGGCCTCGAGGCGATCTCGCGGGCGGGCACCGTCGTCGTGCCGGCCTGGCGGTCGATCACCTCGCCGCCGCCGGAGGAGGCGCTCGACGCACTGCGCCGGGCGCACGAAGAGGGCGCCCGCATCGTCGGGCTGTGCACCGGCGCCTTCGTACTGGCCGCCGCCGGACTGCTGGACGGACGGCCGGCCACCACACACTGGATGTACGCGCCGACGCTGGCCAAGCGCTATCCGTCGGTGCACGTCGATCCGCGTGAGCTGTTCGTGGACGACGGAGACGTCCTGACGTCCGCGGGTACCGCGGCCGGCATCGACCTCTGTCTCCACATCGTGCGCACGGACCACGGTAACGAGGCGGCCGGCGCGCTCGCCCGGCGTCTCGTGGTCCCGCCGCGACGCAGCGGCGGCCAGGAGCGCTACCTCGACAGGTCTTTACCGGAGGAGATCGGCGCCGACCCGCTCGCGGAGGTCGTCGCCTGGGCGCTGGAGCACCTCCACGAACAGTTCGACGTGGAGACGCTGGCCGCGCGCGCGTACATGAGCCGACGGACCTTCGACCGGCGCTTCCGCTCGCTCACCGGGAGCGCGCCGCTGCAGTGGCTGATCACCCAGCGGGTATTGCAGGCGCAGCGGCTCCTGGAGACCTCCGACTACTCGGTCGACGAGGTCGCCGGGCGCTGCGGCTTCCGCTCCCCGGTCGCGCTGCGCGGGCACTTCCGGCGCCAGCTCGGCTCGTCGCCCGCCGCGTACCGCGCCGCGTACCGGGCGCGCCGCCCGCAGGGCGACCGGCCGGGGGACGCGGACGGTCCCGGAGGCCCATCGGCGCCGCAGATCCCGCAGGAGGCGGCCCCGGTCCCCCTGCAGACCCGCCGCACGGCGGCCGCGAGCGCGCTCGGCCCCACGGCCTCCCTGTCCACGGACAACGGCAGGCACGTCCCGGAGCTGTACGCGACGAGCCGCCCCAGCCTGCCCGGCCAGCGCAGCGCGCCGTAGCACCGCCGTACCACTGAGGACGGGCGGGATCCCGAGAACGTACGCGCCGGGGACCCCGCCCGTCCCCCGTGCCGCGCGCCGGACCCGCGTGCTTCCGGGGCCGGGCCCCCTTGTCTTCGGCTGTCTTCGGCTGTCTTCGGCGCCCACCCCGCATACCCCGGACCCCCTCTTCGCGCTCTCGGCGGGGTCTCCTCGCGCCGGCGACGGCCGTCCTGTCATGCACGGGCGGTCCGCCCGGCCCCGACGGGCCATAAGGTGGGACACATGAACGATCGCATGGTGTGGATCGACTGCGAGATGACGGGGCTCTCGCTGTCCGACGACGCGCTCATCGAGGTGGCCGCGCTGGTCACCGACTCCGAGCTGAACGTACTCGGCGAAGGAGTGGACATCGTGATCCGGCCGCCGGACACGGCGCTGGAGACGATGCCGGAGGTGGTGCGTCAGATGCACACCGCCTCGGGACTGCTCGACGAGCTGGCAGCCGGCACGACGCTCGCCGACGCCGAGGAGCAGGTCCTCGCGTACGTACGGGAGCACGTCAAGGAACCCGGCAAGGCCCCGCTGTGCGGCAACTCCGTCGGCACGGACCGCGGCTTTCTGACCCGCGACATGCCGACGCTGGAGGACTACCTCCACTACCGGATCGTGGACGTCAGCTCGATCAAGGAGCTGGCCCGGCGCTGGTATTCGCGGGCGTACTTCAACAGCCCCGAGAAGAACGGCAACCACCGGGCACTGGCCGACATCCGCGAGTCGATCGCGGAGTTGCGCTACTACCGGGAGGCGATTTTCGTGCCGCAGCCGGGTCCCGACTCGGACACGGCGCGCACGATCGCGGCCCGGCACGTGGTGCCCGCCAAGTAGCGGCCTCGACGGGGCCCGGCCCGGGCCCCGGAGAAACGCTGGCGCGAGCATCCCTTCGGACCCTGTACACTTTTTCTCGGCCGGTGGGGGAAACCACTCGAAAAACACCGGTCATGGTGGGTGTAGCTCAGCTGGTAGAGCACCTGGTTGTGGTCCAGGATGTCGCGGGTTCGAGTCCCGTCACTCACCCTGTTCGGTCAGCCGGTGGCCCGCGGAAGCGGGCCACCGGCTGACCGGTTTTCAGGAACCTTCCGCCCCGTGCCCGGTGTCGATGACACAGAACCGGTTGCCGTCCGGGTCGGCCAGCACGACGAAGTCGGCGTCCTCGGGATACAGGTCCCAGTCGACACGCCGCGCGCCGAGCGCGACGAGCCGCTCGACTTCGGCCGCCTGATCGGCGGCGTCGCCCGCGTACAGATCGAGATGCACGCGCGGATGCTCCTGTACGGGCGTCTCGCTCAGCCCGAGCGACAGCCGCGGTCCGGCGGCTGTGCCCGGCGGCACCAGCACGACCCAGTCGTCCTCGATGACCCCGTCCCGTGGCACATGGCCCAGCGCTTCCGTCCAGAACGCGGCGGCGCGTCGCACATCGGACACACCCATCACGACCGACCCGATGCTCAGCATGCCCCCATTCTGTCCACCACGGGCTCAGGAGGAGTCCCGCAGCACCAATTCCGTCGGCAGGACCACCTGGCGGCGTTCCAGGGTCCGGGGCGCCGGCGGACGGCGGTCCGCGATCTCGTCCAGCAGCAGGTCGATCATCGCCCGGCCCATCTCGTCGATCGGCTGGCGCACGCTCGTCAGGGGCGGGTCCATGTGGCGGGCGATCGCCGAGTCGTCGTAGCCGACCAGCGCCACGTCGTCGGGGATGCGCCGGCCCACTTCGCGCAGCACCTGACGGGCGCCCGCCGCCATCACGTCCGACTCCGCGAACACCGCGTCCAGACCGGGGCGGCGGGCCAGGAGTTCCGTCATCGCCCGGCGGCCGCCCTCCTCCGTGAAGTCACCCGGGACGATCAGGGCCTCGTCCACCTCCCGGCCCGCGTCCCGCAGGGCGTCACGGTAGCCGTCGATACGCCGCTGGGCGCCGTACACGTCGAGGCGGCCGGTGATCGTGGCGATGTGCCTACGACCGCGGGCTATCAGGTGCTCGACGGCGGAGCGGCCGCCGCCGTAGTTGTCCGAGTCCACCGACGGCAGCGTCTCGTGCTCCGAGCGCGGACCGCTGATCACCGCCGGGATCTCCAGCTGGGCGAGCAGGTCGGGCAGCGGGTCGTCCGCGTGCACCGAGACCAGCAGCACCCCGTCCACCCGGTGCGCCGCCAGGTACTGGGCCAGTCTGCGGCGCTCGCGGTCGCTGCCCGCGAAGATCAGCAGCAGCTGCATCTCCGTGTCCGACAGCTCGGCGCCCACGCCTCTCAGCATGTCCGAGAAGTACGGCTCCGCGAAGAAGCGGGTCTCCGGTTCGGGGACGACGAGGGCGATGGCGTCCGTACGGTTGGCGGCCAGCGCCCGGGCCGCCGTGTTCGGCACGTAGCCGAGCTCCGCGACCGCCGCCTCGACGGCCGCGCGCGTCGCATCGCTGACCCGGGGCGAGCCGTTGATCACCCGGGAGACCGTGCCGCGGCCGACGCCGGCGCGTGCGGCGACCTCCTCCAGCGTCGGCCGTCGGCCGCCCCGGCCCCGCCCTCCGTTGACTGCCATGGTCTCCGCCTCCCGTTCCCGGCCGTCAGGCCAGGAATGTGTTCGCAGCCGTCTGGCCAGGAATGTAACAAGCGGGAGCCTGCCGCATCCGGTCCCATCATCCCGCCCCGTCGAGGTGGCCTTTTCCGTCGGGCCGGGTAAGCGCCGCCGAGGGGCGCCGCAACGGCCACGGCGGCGCCCCTCGGGTCGGGCGGTCAGGCGTTACTGCTGCCCACCGACGGTCGGCAGCGCGTTCCTCCGGATCACGTCGGCGTACCAGTGGGCGCTCGCCTTGGGGATGCGGCGCTGGGTCGAGTAGTCGACGTAGACGGTGCCGAAGCGCTTCGAGTAGCCGTAGGACCATTCGAAGTTGTCCAGCAGGGACCACAGGAAGTAGCCGCGCACGTCCGCTCCGTCGGCGATGGCCCGCCGCACGGCGTCCAGATGGGCGTGGAGGTAGGCGATCCGCTGCGGGTCGTTCACCTCGCCCTCGGGCGAGATGTAGTCGTCGAAGGCGGCGCCGTTCTCGGTGACCATCAGCGGCAGCCGCGGGTGCGACGCGGCCAGATCGGTCAGCAGGGTGTGCAGCCCGCTGGGGTCGATGGCCCAGTTCATCGCCGTGAGGTCGCCGTTGGCGAGGTGGAAGGCGACGTGCTCGGAGCCGGTCCACGGCGAGTGGTCGCTCGCGCCGTGGCCGTCGTTCTTGGTGGTGCCGGCGCCGTCGGTGGCCAGGGAGACCACGGTCGGCGAGTAGTAGTTGACGCCGAGCACGTCGATGGGACGGGAGATCTCGGCCAGATCGCCGTCCTGCACCAGCTGATCCCAGTCGACGATGCGCGCGGTGTCTTCGAGCAGGTCCTCCGGGTAGGCGCCGTCGAGGATGGGGCCGGTGAAGACCCTGTTGCCGACCGCGTCGATGCGGCGTGCGGCCTCTGCGTCCTCGGCGCTGCCGGTGAGGGGGCGCACCTGGTGCAGGTTGAGGGTGATGGAGGTCTGCGCGGACGCCGGCAGGGCCGAGCGCAGTGCCCCGATCGCCTGGCCATGGGCCAGGTTGAGGTGGTGGGCGGCGCGCAGAGTGGCGGCCGGGTCGGTGCGGCCCGGCGCGTGCACGCCGGAGCCGTAACCGAGGAACGCCGAGCACCACGGCTCGTTGAGGGTGGTCCACACACCGACCTTGTCCCCCAGGGCCCGGGCCATGATGTCGGCGTACTCGGCGAAGCGGTGCGCGGTGTCGCGGTGCGGCCAGCCGCCCGCGTCCTCGAGTTCCTGAGGCAGGTCCCAGTGGTAGAGGGTGGCGACGGGGGTGATGCCCGCCTCCAGGAGCTCGTCGGTGAGCCGACGGTAGAAGTCCAGGCCCCGCTCGACGGCGGGCCCGCGGCCGGTGGGCTGCACCCGGGACCAGGAGACGGAGAAACGGTACGCCTTCAGTCCGAGGTCCTTCATCAGCGCCACATCGTCGCGGTACCGGTGGTAGTGGTCGGCAGCGATGTCACCGGTGTCGCCGTTGCGGACCTTTCCGGGGGTGTGGCTGAAGGTGTCCCAGATGGAAGGGGTGCGGCCGTCCTCGGTGGCGGCGCCCTCCACCTGATACGCGGCGGTTGCGGCGCCCCAGACGAAGCCGGGCGGGAAGGATGTGGCCGAGGCCGACTGGGTAGTCGTCTCGGGTCGTACGGCGGTCATCGTGAGAACGCTCCCAAAGTGGCGGATGGAAAGGTCGGAGGGTGGTCCGGCGGTAGGGGAAGGCGAGCGGGACGCGGAGGTGGATGCCCGTCCGGTACGGCCCGCGCGGGCGGGCCGTACGGGACGGCGGACGGGGCGAGCCGTGGGGACGGCGGACGCGGCAAGCGCCTCGGGCCGCCGGTTGCGTGCTCCGGCGCCGGCCCGGCGTCAGCCCTTGACGGCGCCCGACATGATGCCCCCGACGATCTGCTTGCCGAAGATCACGAAGACCAGCAGCAGCGGCAGCGTGCTGATCAGGGCTCCGGCCATGACGATGCTCTGGTCGGGGGTGTAGGAGGCACTGAGCTGGCCGAGGGCCACCTGGATGGTCGGGTTCTCCTGGTTCAGGGCCAGGAAGGGCCAGAAGAAGTCGTTCCAGGCCTGTACGAAGGTGAGCATGCCCAGCACCATCATCGCGGGCCGGGCCACGGGCAGGACCACGCTCCACACGATGCGGATGTTGCTCGCGCCGTCCACCTTGGCCGCCTCGACGAGTTCGTAGGGCAGGGCCTCCACCAGGTACTGGCGCATGAAGAAGACACCGAAGGCGCCGACGAGGGTCGGAAAGATCACCGACTCGAGCTTTCCGCCCCATCCGATGTCCGACATCATCATGAAGAGCGGGACGACACTGAGCTGCGGTGGAATGGTCAGCGTGGCGATGACCGCGGTCATCAGGACGCCGCGCCCGCGGAAGCGCATCTTGGCGAAGGCGTAGCCGGCGAGGGTGCAGAAGAACAGCGTCGCGGCGGTGATGCAGCCGGACACGATGACGCTGTTGACGATGGCCTTCCCCAAGTGCGCCTGTTCCCAGGCCGACTGGAGGTTGCTCCACAGATGGCCGCCCGGCACGAGCGGCGGCGGGCTGTCGAGGACCCGCTGCTGATCGTGCGAGGCGGCGACCAGGGTCCAGTACAGGGGAAATATCGACCCCAGGCCGACGATGATCAGGGCCGCGTAGGTGAACGGGCCACCCTTGAGCTGCTGGCCGGCGCCGAGCTTGAAACGGCCGCGGCCCTTGCCGCCAGTGTGGGGCAGCGCTGCCGGAACGAGGTCGGGCGCGGTCTTGGTGGGACTGGTGGTGGTCATCGATTTCGCTCCCGTCAGGCCGCGCTCTTGCGCACGAACCGGCCGACGATCCAGTTGATCAAGGCGATGAGCAGCAGCAGGACGAGCATCGCCCAGGCCACGGCCGCGGCCGGGCCCAGATGTCCCAGCTTCCAGCCGTAGTTGAAGAGATAGATGCTGAGGGTCTCGTACTGGTGCTCGCTGCCGCCGATGGAGCCGAGCGTTCCGCCCTGCAGCAGCAGCGGCTCACCGAACAGCTGCATGGAGCCGATGGTCGAGATGACGATCGTGAACAGGATCGTCGGCCGCAGCGAGGGAATGGTCACCTTGCGGAACTGCTGCCATCGCGTCGCTCCGTCGATCGAAGCCGCCTCGTACAGATCGGTCGGCACCGCCTGCATGGCCGCGAGATAGATCAGGGCGTTGTAGCCGGTCCATCGCCAGATCACGATGACCGAGATGGCGATCTTGGACGTCCACTCCCCGTTGCCCCAGTCGATGTTGCCGAAGCCGACGAAGTGCAGCACCCAGTTGAGCAGACCTCCGTCGGCCCGGAAGACCAGGGCGAAGACCAGGGCCGCCGTCGCCACCGAGGTGGCGTACGGGGTGAGGATCACCGTCCGCCAGAACGTGCTGGCGCGCAGCTTGTAGTTGAGCAGATGGGCGAGGCCCAGCGCCACGAGCAGCTGGGGGACGGTCGAGATGACGCCGATCACGAAGGTGTTGGCGACGGCCGTCCAGAACTCGGAATCCTGGAGGATCTTGGCGAAGTTGTCCCAGCCGACCCACTCGGACTGGTTGAGGCTCGTCATCTCCACCCGGTGCAGGGCGATCCAGCCGGTGTAGAGAAGCGGGTAGAGACCGAAGGCGCCGAAGATGAGGAAGAAGGGGGCGATGTACGCGTAGGGCGACGCCATGTCGTCGAAGCGCCACAGCCGACTGCGCCACGCCCGCCGGCCGCGTCCGTTCGACGGGGTGCCGGAGCCGCCGGGCGGCGGGCTGTAGGCGCCCCGGGTGGGGGTTGTTGTTGCCACGGAGGGAGTCCTTCTCTGGGGGTTCGGCCGGGTACGGGGCCGGGGACGAATCCATGGGCTAGGCGCCGGTCCCGTCGCGCCCCGGAGCGGGTCGGTGGGGTACCGGCCGGCTCCGCGCCCCCGGCCTGGAGTCCGTGTGGGGCAAGGTCCGGCCGCCGGATTCGGGCTGTGCCGCTCAGGCGCCGGGCCCGATCGGGGGATCGGGCCGGTCCCGGTCGGCGCTGTCGGACGAGCGCCGACCGGCGAAGCGGTCACACGGCACGGGCCGTCGGGGCGGGGGGGCCCCCCCCGGGGGGGGGGGGCCCCCCCCCCCGGCGGGGCCCCCCCCCCCGGCGGGGGGGGCCGCCCCCCGCGCGGGCCCCCCCCCCGGCGCAGGACCCGCGGGGGGGGGGGAGGTGGGGGGGTGCGGC
>NZ_JBVHHL010000047.1:0-61503 GCF_055561075.1 Streptomyces sp. NPDC022910 | reverse complement strand
CGGTCATCGTCACGCTGTTCCTGGTCCTGTCTCGCCCTGCATCAGATCAAAGAGACGTGCACCTCATCGGTCTCACCGGAGTCTGACAGACAGGGGAAGGGCGCGAGTCGGCCACGGCCGAATCGGATTGCCGGGAGAGAAGATGTGGGTCTGGTGACGGCGAGTGGCGCAGGCACCTCGGGCGTCAATGTCAGCGGCCTCCGCAGCTCTTTCCGGTGGTCACCGTCGCAACCGGCCCGTCTCCGCCGAATGCCCCCAGAGCAGCAGGAAGGACTGCCACCCGCACCGGCCACATACGGCTCCAGCTCTGGCGCTGGGTGCTCGCGCCTCGGACGACGTGGCAGACTCATCGCCTGGCAGCCGAGTTTGGGCCGGGCATGGACGCTCGCACGGCATGGGTGATGGCGCGGCTAGCCGCGGCATCCAGAGGAGCGCGCATACGCGATGCGGCACCTGGACGACGAGGAAAACACCGACTGATCCCAAGCGAAAGCTCGCAACAGCGTGGCTCCCTCTGGTCTCAATTTTGGCCTCATTCACACCCGTCCGACACTGTGCGCACGCCCAGAAACCAGCCGCTCCGCCGCAGGTCAGAACGTCCCCGTCCCTTCCCGAGCCCCCAGACGAACATTTGGAAAGCGTGTTGGGGGCAACCCCTCACGAGTTCGAATCTCGTATCCTCCGCAGCCGCCTGAACAGGCGAAACGAAGGGTCCCGCTGGTTTCCGGTGAGGCCCTTCGTGTTGCCCACTCTGGCCCCGTTGTCCTGTGTCTTTGTCCGTACCAGGGGTTTCCGGGGCTCTCGGATGGTCTTGGCAAGCTTCCGCGCGGCTTCCTCAGGCATGGGATCCGTCGCGTGCAGGCACCGGGGCCCGCCTCCCGGGAGAGCGGCGGAACACACCCGCGCCGACGGCACGCTGTACTTTCTTCCGATGAGCACGGTTGGGTTGCCCAGCCGCGGGAGACATGTGGGGGCAGCGTGTCACACGGCGTCAGGCTGGCGCGTCAGCGGCGGGACCGTGACCTCCAGATACGTCACGGCGCCGGGTCGCTCCCGCCCGCCGAGAAGGATCTGCTGATCATCGGGGCGGGAGGGATGGGCCGTGCCCTCGCGTCGATGTGCGCCCAGGACACCGACGAGGCAGGCGCACGACGCTGGCGGGTACGGGGTTTCATCGACGAGAACAGGAAACTCCACGGCACTCGGGTCGACGGCCTGCCGGTCCTCGGCGGACTGGAGGCCGTCGGCCGCTGTCCGGGCGCGGATTTGGTGATTTCGATCTGTCATGTCGACCACCAGGGGGCGCGACGCAGGATCGTTCGGGCGCTGGGACTCCCTCCGCACCGCTACCCGACGATCGTCCACCGCACTGCAGTGATCGATCCCAGTTGCACCCTGGGGCACGGCACGATTCTGATGCCGATGGTGTGTGCGCTGTCGGGCGTGACGATCGGCGATCATGTGATAGTGCGGCCGCACACCATGATGGCGGCTGACGTCGTGGTCCAGGACTACGGCACCGTCGCGGCCCAGGTGTTCCTCGGGCGGCATGCTGTGGTGGAGGAGAACGCGTACGTCGGTGCCGGGGCGAAGATCAGGGAGTACGCCTCCGTGGGGTCGGGATCCGTCGTCGGCATGGGGTCGCTCGTCCTCGGCCACGTTCCTCCGGGGGAGATGTGGGCGGGAAACCCCCTGAGATGTCTCGCCCCGGCCTCCCGGCTCACAGACCGCGGTCCGACCTGACCTTCTGCTCGGCCTGCTCCACGGTGACCCGGCCGGCCGGGTCACCGCCGGCGCGCTCCACGGCACCGCGTACCAGGGCGAGATAAAAGAGGGCCGGCGCGCAGGGTGTCCATCGCTCCTCCGGCTCGTCCGCGATGAAACCGAATACCGACTCCGGGTCCGCGTCCACGAACTCGAACCGGTCGTGCTCCCACTTGTCGGTGACACCGCGCGTCCAGCGCAGACGCAGCGTCGGCTCGTCGAGCTCGGGCACCACCGCGCGGAAGAACGCCGCCCACTGGTGGTTGACCAGGTCGAGCCCGAACCCGAGCAGCTCCACCTTGGCATTGTCCCCGTCGTGCACGGCGAGTTCCTCGAAGATAGCGCGGCGCGCCACCGCGTGCAAGCTGACCGGGCTGCCGTCCCTGGGCAGGTCGTGCTGCTGGGCCAGGCCCTCGTTGGCGGAGGAGTTCCACCGTGCGCTGTTCGGCCCGGCGACCTGGGCGCTCCGCCGGGAGAACAGCATCTTGCCGTCCTTGCCGGTCTCCAGGGCCACGTTGATGCCGAAGCTGCAGTTCATCCAGGAGGGCGCGTCGGCCGGGTCGCTGCCCTCCAGATACTGCTCGCGCAGCGTGAGGCCGTTCTTCTGCCGCCGGTCCAGGTTGAGCGAGGTGGTGAGAAAGTCGAAGTAGTCTGCGTCCCGCATGGTGAGGGACACCACGGGCTCCTCGGCCAGATGTGTACGGGTGACCACGACCCGCTCCACCGCGAAACGCGCGTTGTTCCACCGATGCGGCAGCCCGCTGGCCTCCTTACGCTCCTCCTCCGCCTCGATGGACCGCCGCCAGGCGGCGATCTCCTCCGGGAACTGCACACGCTTCGGCGTGTACTTGACGTGGACGTTCTCCTCATCGATGGGCCGGGTCCCGTCACCCTCGAAAAGATGACAGCCTGTCGCCCGGCCAACCACGGTGAATCTGTCTCGCATCGCCAACTCCACTGGTAAATAAGCTGTGGTGGACACTTTCGGGGGGTGCTGTCGATCTCATGGTACGAAGCGACACGGACAACCGGCTGGCGTTACTGAAAGCCGAGCGGCGATCCTCTTCCCTGGTGGGCACGATCGCCGTACCGGAGTACCTCCACCCGGACACGGAGGAGCGGCAGAGGCTGCGCCGCCCGCAGCTGGATGAGATCCGTGACCGCTTCACCGAGACTGCGCGGGAGAAGCTGGGGTTCGGGGAGGCCCTCCGGGCCGACCGGGGCGGAGCGACCCGGCGGCAACTGTGGGCCGGGCTGGGGGAGTTCCTGACCGCTGGCGCCCAGCGCAAGATCCTCTACTGGACAGGGCACGGCGTCCAGCGCGGTGACGAGGGCTATTTCCTCGCCTGCGCCGACTCCTGGCAGTCGGGCGAGTTCGACCCCGCCCGGGCCGTCTCCCTGCTCGAGCTGGTGGGTTTCCTGCTGCGGCCGGAGTACGAGACGGACACCCTGCTGATCGTCGACGCCTGCTCCTCCCAGAGCTACAACTCCCTGGGCGAGGCGGTGCGGCACGCCGTGGAGCTGGAGCGGGATCCCGCGGTGATCCGGGCGCGGGAGAACCGGCGGAAGGGCTTCGCCGTCATCGGCACCTCGGGGGCGGACGCGCAGGTGTCGGCGGGCCGCTGGGTGACGTGGCTGGAGGAAGCGCTGGCGAAGCCGGACTTCGTAGCGGACGACCAGGCCCGCCCGTTCGAGCCGGCCGCGCTGTATCTGCCGCTGCCGTATCTCTGCCGTGCCGTGGACGCGCAGGCGGCGGACGACGGTCTCGACGACCCGGCGCAGCGGCCGGACTGCCGGGAGGTCCGGGCGCTTCCCAACAACTTCCTCGACAACCCCTACTACCACCAGTCCGACCGGCCGGTGTACACGCCGGCCGTGCTGACGCGGCGGAAGCCCTGGATCGAGGCCGAGCAGTTCGGTCTCGAGGAAAACAGCCATCTCAGCCGCCACTTCGCGGGCCGGCGGGACGCGCTGAGCCGGATCGTGCGCTGGATGGACACCCACCCGAAGGGGCTGCTCGCGGTGACGGGCCTGGCAGGCACGGGGAAGACCGCGCTGCTCGGCCGGCTGGCCCTCACCTCCCTGCCGAGCTGGCGGGAGACCCTCGGTCCGGACCTCGACCCCGCGACGCTGCCCCGGGCGGGAACCATTCACGCGGTGCTGAGCTGCCGGGGGCAGTCCGCCCATTCGCTGGCCGCGCATCTGCGAGAGGTGCTGGCGGACATCGACGGGGCGCCACCGCTGCCGGAGGAGCCGGTGACGTCGGAGAAATTCACCGACGCCTTCGAGGAGCTGGTCGGCCGGGCGGGTTCGGTGAACCTGCTCTTCGACGCACTCGACGAGGCCCTCCCGGACCAGGCATACGCGATCGCCTGGCACGTCCTGAACCCCCTGGCGGCCACGCCCGGTGTCCGGGTAATCGTCGGTACCCGGACGCAGCCCCGCCGGCGTACCATCGCGCCCGCGGAAGAGGAGTCGCTCCTGGACACCCTGGAACTCAGCGTCGAACCCGTGGTCCTCGGGGACGACGAGGAGGCGCGCGCGAGCATCACCGGCATGGTGCTGTCCGTACTGGACACCGAGCACTCCCCATACCGGGGTGACGCGCGGCGGGTGGACCGCGACTGGACGGCCGAGATCGTCGCGGCGCAGAGTCACGGCTCGTTCCTGGTGGCCCGGTTGGTCGCGACCGGGCTCGCCCGGCGGACCACGGTCGCGGCCGAGGCCGAGCTGCTGGCGTGGCTGCGTGACGGCGGCATGGACCTGCGCACCCGCCTCGCGGAGGAGACGCGCTACCTGAGCGAGCAGCCCGGCGCACAGCGTGCCCACGAGGTGCTGCGGGCGCTGGCGGTGATTCAGGGGCCCGGGCTGACCCCGGACGCGACCTGGCTGACGCTCGCCAACGCGCTGCGCGAGACCGGCTCACCGGAGCTCACGCTGGAGGATCTGCGACAGGTGTGCCGGAGCGCCGACGGCGGCATCGTCGCCACCCAGAAGGACGGCGCGCTAAAGACGGCCGGGCGGATCCGCCATCAGTTGGCCCATCCGAGCTATGGCGAGTTCTTCCTCTCCGACGCCGGACTGACCGCCCGGGAGGCACACCGCAGGGTGCTCGACGCGCTGCGCGCCCGCGCCGGCGGCGACTGGAGCGGCGCCGACGAGTACACGCTCGAATACCTGGGCGCCCACGCCGCCCAGGTGGGGCCGGACGCCCTGCGAGAGCTCTTCGAGGACGTGGGCTTCCTGCTGCGCACGAACCCCGATGTCATGCTGCCGCTCGCAGCGGGCCTGGCCCGGGACTGCGACGGCGCCGCGTTGTACGGCAGGGTCGCGGGCTCGTTCCCCCGCGCGTTCAGCCCGCTGTCGGCGTCGGTTCTGCTGGAGCGCAAGGCCCTGTTCAGCGCCACCGCCTTCGTCAGCCACCGCGAAGTGACGTACCGGACGCTGCGGCCCACCGACGGCTTCCTGCCCTGGCAGGAGTACTGGACCGATGTCCCGCCGGACCCCCCGGAGTGGCGGCGCGCGGCGCCTTCGGGCGGCGCGCGGGCGCTGAGCTGGCGCGCCGAGGCCGGGGCGGTGGGGCTGCCCCACGCAGACACCCTGACCGCCGGCGGACTGGGAGAGATCCAGGTCCTGCACCTGGAGTCGGGCGCCCGGCTGCTGACCCGTCGGCTGCCCCGGACCGGCGGGGAGCGCGGACGCCCGCTCAGCGAGGTGCGTGAGGTGGGCGCGGGAGCCCGCTCGGCCACCGTCGCCCGGGACGATCAGACCGTGTACTTCTGGCGCGCGGGTGCCCGGATGCCCGATCAGGAGTACCGGTGGGGCGGCAGTGTGCGCGCCCTGTCGGTGGCCGAGGTGGAGGGCGAGAGCGTGGCCCTGGCGGCCGACGGGGACCGGGTGTGGGTGTGGTCCTGGAAGATCGGCACGCACCTGGACACGCAGCTGAAGGAGGTCCGTACGGCCGATGTGCGGCAGCTCGCGGCACTCACCCTGGGCCCGCGGATGTTCGTCCTGGCGGCGGGCGCCGAGCGGGTGGAGCTGTTCGAAGCGAGCCGCACCCGCAACGGGGTCGACGGTCTGCACGCCTGCCGGACCGATCTCGGTGTGACCCTGGCTGCACCTGCGATGGCCGCCGCGGCGTTCGCGGTCTCGCCCCGGGAGGGCTTCCTCGCCGTGGCCGACGGGACCGCTGTGTACGTCTGGCAGTGCGGGGCAGTGTCCGGCGCCACGCCGGTCGTGGGAAGGGTGGCGACGTACCCCTCGAACGCACGCGGCCTGGCCTTCGGGTGGTACGGCGATGAACCGCTGCTCGCCGGATACGAGGAAGTGGCCGTCCGGATCTGGTCCGTCGGGCGGTCCGGACGCGAAGCCACGCTCGTTCTGAACGCCCCCCGCGAGGGCGCCATAGCGTTCGAACCGGGCGGTCAGGGACTGCTCGCGGTCGCCGACGGCCCGTACATCCGGGTGGTCGACGTGGTCCCCGCGCTGGAGGCCCGCTACGGAATCCAGCGGCGGCCGAGCAACGAGCGCCCGGTCCTTGCCCTCGCCGGCGCACCGAAAGGTCCGCCGCTGCTGTGCCGCGCCTGGCACGACAGGATCCGGATCTCCCGGCCGAAGCAGGGGGACCCGGCCGCCCTTCCGGCTACGGAGCTCGCCCACGACGGGCGCACAGTGACGGCGGTGGCCGCGGTGCGGGCGGCGGATGGCTGGACGGTGGCCGCCGCGGCCGGCCGGACGGTACGGCTGTGGCGTCTCGACGACAGCCTGTCGGTCATCACCCACCAGGACATCCCGCTCGGCGGGGACGCCGGCCAGCTGGCCCGCGCGCTGAGCCTGGTCGGCGAGCCGGCAGCCAGCACGCTGCGGCTGAGCGTGGCGGACGGTCGGCGGCTGGTACGCCACGAGGTCCCAGCCGATGTCTCGTCCGCCGGGATCGCGGTGCGCGAGATCCGGACCGACCGCGGGTTCTGCGGGATCGACACGAGGATCCTGCGGGACGGTTCGTACTGGATGGCCGGTGATCTAAGCGACCAGCTGCAGGTCTGGACCGAGGGCGATCAGGGCGTCGAGCGGCGCGTGCTGCTAGCGGCCGGCCCCTCTTGCCTCGCTCTCGGGGAGCTGTACGACGAAGAGGACGACGCCTCGATGCCCATGTTGGCCTGGGCGGACCACGGCAGCGTGTACGTCAAGGACTGCTCCGGCGACGAGAGCATTCACCCCCCGGAGCGGCTGCCGGGGGACTTCCCCGACGTGACGTCCCTAGTGTTCGCCGGCCCCGTGGAGCGGCCCATGCTGTTGCTCTGTATGCCGGAGACGGTGTCACGCGCATGGGACGTCTGGTCCCGGAAATGGCTGGACGGGCCGGGGATTCCCACGCGGGGGTACGACGTGCACGCCGTCCGTACCGCGATGGACCCGGAGGGTCTGGTGATGGCGTTGCAGGGGGAGGACCGTTGCGATCTGATCCGGCTGCCGCACACGTTCTTCGGCGCCGGGACACGGGGAGAGTGAATGGAACACGATCTGGTGGTTTTCGTCCCGGGGTTTCTGGGCACCCGGCTGTGCCGGGACGGCCGGGACCTCTGGGCGCGATGCGGTGAGCAGCTGATCGGCTCGGCGGCCGCGGCACTCACCGAGGTGTCCCTCCCGCCGGGGCTGGGAGACGCGCCGCCCGAGGGCCCCTTCCGGCTGGACGCCGACGCGCTGCTGCAGGTCCCGGACTCAGTGCCCGGGCTGCTGTCCTGCATGGGCTATCCCGATATCCGTGCCGCCCTCGGCGACCCGCTCGACGCGCAGTTCGTGCCGTTCGGTTACGACTGGCGGCTCTCCCATCGGCTGGTGGCCCGGCAGCTGAACGCGCGGGTGGCGCGCGAGCTCGACCGGTGGCATGCGGAGGTAGACGCGTACTATCCGGACCGGGCCGATGATCCGCGCGTCATTCTGGTCTGCCATGCGACGGGCGGTCTGATCGGGCGGCACTATCTGGAGTGCGAGGACGGCCGGGAAACCGCCCGGACCCTGGTCACCCTCGGCACCCCGCAGCAGGGGCTGGTCCAAGCCGCCCGGCTGCTGGCCGGTCATGCGATTCCCGGCGACGCGGGCCCCGGCGCGGACGTGGCCGCCCGGCTGAACGAGGCGCTGCGCGACTGGGCATTCAACCTGCCGGCGGTCGTCGAGATGCTGCCGTGGTACCCCGCCGTGCGGGTCGAGGGAAAGAGCCGCGAGCGGCGGATCACCGACAACCGCTACCCGATTCCCGGGCTGCCGGGCGACGCCGTCCGCGAGGCGCTGGCCTTCCGAGAGGAGTTCCGCTCGGCGTGCGACGAGAACCGGCGCGTCGGCCCCCTCCCGTACACCGTGCACTGCCTCGGCAGCGTCGACTTCCCGAGCCCCGAGGCGCTCGTGCTCTCCTCCGACGG
This sequence comes from Streptomyces sp. NPDC022910, assembly GCF_055561075.1. NCBI lineage: Bacteria > Bacillati > Actinomycetota > Actinomycetes > Kitasatosporales > Streptomycetaceae > Streptomyces > Streptomyces sp. NPDC022910. The sequence goes on along the minus strand of NZ_JBVHHL010000047.1, from coordinate 53,320 downwards.
GTCGCGGATCACCGACAGCCTGTCGGGGCCCGGCGACGGGACGGTGCCACGCCGGTCGGCCATAGCGGACTGGACCGGTACGGACCCCATGCTGTGGACCGGGTTCCGTAACGCGGACCTGGCGAGCGGTCCCGCGCTCCGGGACGTGATGATCGCGATCCGCGCGGGACGCCCGCCCGGCGGCACGCTCGCCGGTGAGGAGGGCATCGCCTTGCACTTGCCCCGGGACCCGGTCGCTGCCGACCGTCCGTTCGTGATCGAGCTGCTGGGACACGACCTGCCGCGGCGCAATCTGCGGACGTTCATGTGGCGTTCGGGCCGTCCCAACAAACAACCCGTCGTCTTCTGGCAGTACGGGCCCGACCGCTACAGGGCGGAACTGGAAGCCACCCCCGGGCGCTGGGTGGTCGAGGCGCTGGTCGACCGGCCGAAGGGGCGTGACCGGAGGGACGTGACGGTCGTGGCGGTATGAGACGGGAGCTGGGATGACCGGAACCGACGCCCCCACGTGGCCGCAGTGCGGAAACCTCGACACCGGGGAACGCTGCCGGGGGCGCAGAGTGGGCTCGTACACGGCCTGCCTCGCGCATCTGGACAACGCCGAACGTGCCGCCCATCTGGCCTCGCTGACCCCCGGCGCCGATCTCGACCACCGGGGCACACCCTTCACCCAGAGTCTGCTCGACGAGCTCCTCGCACCGCTCAGGGATCCGGGGAGCGGGCGGGCGCGGGTGGGGGAGGCATCGTTCGACGAGGTGCGGTTCACCGGAGACGCGGAGCTCGAGGGGATCGACTTCGGCGGCTTCTGCTCCTTCGGGTCGGCCGTGTTCGGCGGGGGTGTGTACGTCCGTGAGGTGCATGCCGGGGGCGATTTCCGCCTCGGTGCTGCGCAGGTTGCGGAAGATGTGTGGCTCGATGACACCGAAGTGGGCGGTGATGCCTGGTTCTACGAGGCGCGGATCAAGGGCACGTTGCGGTTCTGTGTCCGCGAGGTCGGCCGCGGTGCGATGTTCAAGGGCATGACGTGCGGGGATGCCTACTTCTCGGGTGTCCGGGTGTGTGGCGTCGCCTCCTTCGAGGGGGCGGTCATCGACGGGGAAGCCGCCTTCGACGGTGCGGTCTTCGAGGATGGTGCCAACTTCGAGAAGGTCCGGATCGCCGGCCGGGCCTGTTTCGACGGTACGCATTTTCACCGCAGCAGAGCCTGCTTCAACGGGGTGGACATCGGCGGGGACATGCCGTTCACCGAGGCTCACTTCGCGGCGGAAGCCACGTTCGACGGGGCAGCGATCCACGGTGACCTGTCGTTCTCCGGGGCCCGGCTGGAGGCTGGCATGGGTTTCCAGCGGGCGGTGTTCCGGCGTACCGCCCGGATCGGCCCGCTGGTCTGCCCGGGGACGGTGGACTTCTCCGACGCCGTGTTCGAGGCCGCGGTGACACTGGAGGCCGCCGCGCGGGATGTGCGCTGCCAGCGGACACGGTGGGCGTCCACCGCCGCGCTGCGGCTGCGGTACGCCGAGGTGGATCTGAGCGACGCCGTGCTGGAGTTCCCGGTGACCGTCGTCGGGCGACTTCGGCCGTTCGTCTCGCCGGAGGGCGGGGTGATCGCCGAACCGGGTCTCACCGATGCCCGGGTGCGTGTCACCTCGGTCAAGGGCGTGGACGCCGCGTACCTGGTGCTGGCCGACATCGACCTAACCGGCTGTCTCTTCGTGGAAACGGTCCACCTGGACCAGCTGCGGCTCGAAGGTCGCTGCGTCCTGTCGCCACCGCCCGACGGGCTGCGCTGGATACGTCGCCGGACCCTCGCCGAGGAACACCACTGGCGGGCGACCCGGTACGGCGGCCATTGGACGCCCGCGCCACCGGGCGTCGAGACGCATGAACCCGCCGTGCTCGCGCCGGTCTATCGGCAGCTCCGCAAGGCGCTTGAGGACAGCCGGAACGAGCCGGGCGCGGCCGACTTCTACTACGGCGAGATGGAGATGCGCCGCCACGCCGCGGCGTCCCGCGGTGAGCGGACGCTGCTGCGCCTGTACTGGGCACTCTCCGGATACGGCCTGCGCGCCGTGCGTGCCCTGGCCTGGCTGGTCCTGGCGATGACGGCCACCGTGCTCGCGATGATGCTGTGGGGGCTGCCGCAGGCCGACCCGGAGCCGGTCAGTGCGGGGACCACCGACGGCCGCCGAATAACCCTGACGACCAGGAAGCCAGAACCCGTCAACCCGGAAGGGCCGTACACAAGGCGTCTGTCGACCGCGCGGTTCGAGAAGTCCGTGAGGGTGGTGACCAACTCGGTGATCTTCCGGGCCTCCGGACAGGACCTGACCACCACCGGGACGTACGTCGAGATGACTGCCCGCCTCGTCGAGCCGGCCCTGCTCGGGCTTGCCATCCTCGCCGTGCGCAGCCGCGTGAAGCGATGACGTGCCCCGGCCCCCGCCGGGCCGCTGCGCTACGACAAGTCCTCACCTTTGCTGCCCACAGGAGAGGAGCACAACACCATGCTGGTGTGGCTCGGGCTCGGGCCGGCCGCGGAATTCGCCTCTGATCGGTTCGCGCAACCCGAGGCCATCGCGAGGCTGCTGCCCCCTGGCTACTCAGACAAGGCAGGATCGCCGCTGGCGGGGCGGGGAAGCGCACCAGCTGGTGGCAGCTGGTCTCAGTTCTGGTCTCATTCACCCTCGTCCGGGGCCGTCCAAGTCACAGCTGGGCCAGTTTTCCGGTGCAGGTCAGAACACCCCCGCACCACCCCGAACCCCCGGACGAACATTTGGAAAGCGTGTTGGGGGCAACCCCTCACGAGTTCGAATCTCGTATCCTCCGCAGCCGCCTGAACAGGTGAAACAGAGCGTCGGACCACTGCTAGCGGTCCGACGCTCTGGCATGCCCTGGTCTCAGTTTTGGTCTCATTCATTTCCGACATTCAAAACATTTCACCATGTAGCGAACGCGCCCTCTGTCAATAATCAGCGGTCACGTAACGACGTGCGCCCCGGCCCCGGCCCGAGGTGCCCCGAAGCGGCTCTCCTTGTGCCATCAGGCCAGCGGGTAGCCCAGGGCCAGGGCGGCCTTGCGGAACGCCGGCAGACGGTCGGGGGAGACCGCGAGGTGGCGCTCGCCGATTCGGGTACACAGCACGCGCAGGCGGCGGTCGCTGATGACGAGGGCTGCCAGTGCCTCGTCCGCGCACTCGATGAGATGGGCCTGCCCGGTATCGCGCAGTCGGCCGGTGCGGCGGCCGGTGTCGTCGAACAGGGTGGTGACGGTCTGGGGCACGGGGTGCGAGGCGGCCTGGTTCAGGTAGCCACGGAGCTCGTCGAGGGTGTGCCCGCGGTCGAGGGCGTGCAGAAGTGAAGCGGTGGTGAGCGTCCAGACCCGGTCGGTTTTCCGGTCGGAGAAGGCGTCCAGGAGGAGTGCGTCGGCGGAGGGCAGCCCGTCGAGGGCGACGATGTCGAAGTTCGCCAGGACGGTGACCCTGCCCGTCGGGACGGCCAAGGCAGGGACCTGGGCGGGGGCGTAGTCGTCCGTGAGGCCGACGGCGTGGGCGCCCAGGGGATTGAGACGGAGTGCGGACAGGCCGTCGTAGCGGCTGAGCTGGTCGAGATAGTCGCCACCCCAGTTGTCCCGGTAGTCATCGCGGGCGCCCACCGGGGGGACGTACTCGATGTCGATGAGGCCGAGCGTGGCCGCGTACTCGAAGAGCACTGCCAGGGTGTACCGGCCCTGGAGGAGGGACCAGCCATGGTGGCCGTCGTAACCGAGGCTGCCGTATTGCGGATCCTCCAGGTACAACTTCCACAGGGCGCGTTCACTGCGGTGGACGACCGGATCCAAACCGGCCGCGCGCATGTCCGTGAACAGGCCGTCGATGGGCATCCACTCACCCGGGGTGAGGCCGGCCAGCGCCTGGCCGGCAAGCTTGCGGCGCGGTTTGGCGGCGGTCAGGACGTTCGCCGAGCGCTGGCCCTTGATCTCCTCGATGCGGGAGAACTCGTCCAGGAGGCTGTTGTTCAGCCAGCGTTGCCACAGCTGAGGAATGGTCAGGTGCGGCGGCCGGGTCAGCGCGGCCCGTCCGCGCGCGGTCGGCACCAGCCGACCGCCGGTGAGCTGGGCGAGGCCGCCTGCCTGGAGCAGCATCGGCCAGGCGAAGGCGGCGATGGTCTCGTGCGGATAGAAGTCGCCGCCGTCCAGGACGTCGGCGACCGCCGAGACGGTGGCGGCGCTGGGGCGGCGGGTCTTTTCGCTGCACCGCAGCTTCTCCGTCATACACAGGCGCAGCACCGCCAGCAGGTTGGCCTGCGCCTCGTGCTCAGTGTGCCGGACCCGTGGAGTGCCGGTGGGCTCCTGTTGCTGTTCGACCGGTATCACTGCTTGTGTTCCCCGCTCCGTGCCGCTCGCGACCTGTGCCTACGGATGGGCAACGTAGTCGTAGTTGCCCGGACCGCAGGTGCGCTCAGAAGCCGTATTCCTATCGATCATGGATGCGGTTCTGATCGAACATCGGGCTTGGCCGGGTGATCTCCGGTCGCGGAGCGCATGAAGACAGGGCCTCCGGTGCAGCACGAGGGGTGTTGAGTCCAACCCGTGTGCCCCGGAGGCCCTGATGTCGCAGTTGTACGCGGTTACGTCCCTGGAGTTCAACTCGGCGCGCTCGGCGTGCGATTGCCTCGCTCACCGGTTCGGGAACGCGGCCGATCAGCCGGAGAGGGCCCCGGTCTACAACTCGGATATGACGGACGCCCAGTGGGCGGTGGTCCGTGATGAGATGCCGACACCGGGCTGGCTGGAGGGGAGGGGCGGCCGGCCGGAGGGCTACTGCCACCGGCAGATGATCGACGCGGTCTTCTACGTCACCGACAACGGCACGAAGTGGCGATCCCTGCCGGTGGACTTCCCGCCCTGGGACCGGGTCTACGCCTTCTCCCGCAGGTGGCGGAAGAACGATCTGCCCAAGGAACTGCACGACCGGCTGCGCGACAAGATCCGCCTCGCCGAGGGCCGGGATGTGGAGCCGACCGCGGGGATCATCGACTCGCAGTCGGTGAAGGCGGCCGCCTCGGTGCCCGCCGCGTCACGCGGATACGACGGCGGGAAGAAGATCAACGGCCGGAAGCGGCACGTCATCACCGACTGTCTCGGCATGATCCTGATGGTCATGGTGACCGCCGCGAACGTCACCGACCGCCAGGCCGCCCGGATCATGCTGCCCGGGCTGCGGGAGAGGTTCCGCGAGCTCACCTTGGTGTGGGCCGACGGCGGATACACCGGCCGCCTCGTGGACTGGGCGAAGGAGAAACTGCAGCTCACCCTGCAGATCGTCAAGCGCAGTGACGACATGAAGGGCTTTGTGGTGCTGCCGCGCCGGTGGGTGGTGGAGAGGACATTGGGATGGCTGATGTGCTCGCGTCGCCTGGTCCGGGACTTCGAGACCCTGCCCGAAAGCAGCGAGGCGTTCATCTACTGGTCGCAGACCATGCTCATGAGCCGCCGCCTGGCCCGCACCACCCGCACCACTGTGCCTGTCAGTTCGCCGGTGACGACGCTCGCGGCTTGAACTTGCCATCCGGAGTCCGCTCCACCCAATCCCTCTCGGCCAGCCGCTTCGCTCTCGAACGCACCCCTTCGATCTTCGCCGCTGTCAACTCCAGCCCCAGCCGGGCCGTCATCTCCTTCGCCTGCATGCCCTCCACGCCGAGCCCGGGCTCGGCCTCCAACAGCTCCACGATCTTCCGGTACTCCGACGACAGCGACTGAACCGTCATGCCCTCCCGCCGGTCCGGCACTCTCGACCGGGCGACCGGGGCCTTGCCCACCGCCGGCGGCGGCGGCCGCTGACCAGGCACGTCCGGCGCCGGCACGTCTCTCACCTCCTCAGGAACGGCCAGGGCCTCGGACAGTTCTTCCCGCGCGATGACCCGGCGCTCCAGCACCATTTCGGCTTCACCGAGAGCGGCCAGGATCCGGTCCGCCTCCGCCTGAAGCTCCTCCACGGCCACCCGGGCCACCCGCTCCCGTTCCTCCAGCAAGCCCCTCACCGATGACACCGACCGCCTCCACACCGCCCTCGACGAACAGAACGGTCCAAGCCTCCCTCGGCAACACCGAAACCATGCCTGACCAGCGGAAAGTCAGCGATCACATCCGGAAAGACAACAGCTTCTCAAGATTCTGGACCACCTTGCGTGGGTTGTCGTAGGGGCCGGAGAAGTAGAACGGCTTGCCGTTCCGGCCGAAGCCGATGCCGGGCCGGTCGCCGGGCGGGGCACCCAGGTGCACTGCCGCATCCGCGAAGCCGCCCGCGGGCTCGAAGCCCAGACCGCGGGCGTATGCGACCGCATCGTGCACGATCGTCTGCGCCTGCTCCACGCCGATCGGCAGCGGCCGGTGATCGAAGGCCGAGTAGTACACCGGTACGTAAGTAGGCCAAGGCGGCACGACTGCTGCGGACCGCGGGCGGGCGCCTGCTACCGGTGAAGAAGAACGCCAAGCTGCTGGACCACCCCGACGAACTGCGTGGCGCGCTGTTCCTCGCGCTACCGCACATCGGCCCGGCCGTGACGGTCTCCGGCTGGTTGGAATCCCTGCTCTCGCACGAGTACGACCGGGGTCTGCGGGCGCTGCTGCAACGGCTGTACGCGACCACTGCCCCGGTGCCACTCAGTGACCTGTACGAGGCGGTGTGGCAGGCGGTCAGCCCGCTGTACGTGCTCGACGACCTGTCCCCCGACCAACTGGGGCATCTGCGCACCTCCAACGACCACGACATCCAACGGGTCCTGAAGGCCCTCGCCTCCCTGGAAGCTGTCCATCTCACCGATGACGGCGCCGAGTTGACGGCGGACGGATGCACCGAGACGGCCCGGACGCTTGGCGAGCCCGAGCCCGGCGACGCGGTGTCGCGGATCCGCGTCGAGCTCGCCGACGTGGACGAACCCCAGGTTTGGCGGCAGCTACTGGTGCCCGCCTCGATCCGCCTGGACCGGCTTCACTCCGTGATCCAAGAGGCGATGGGCTGGCAGAACTGCCACATGCACGCGTTCACCATCGACGGCGTCCGGTACGGCCGCCCCGACAGCGAACCCGGATTCCGCGACGAGCGCACCGCCACACTGGCTGCCCTGCTCAAACCGGGCGCCCGCTTCGTGTACACGTACGACTTCGGGGACTCCTGGGAGCACCTCATCACCGTGGAGCAGTTCCAGACAGCCTCAGCCGGGCTTCACCATCCGCACTGCATGGACGGTGCCGGGGCGTGCCCGCCAGAGGACTGCGGCGGCGCCCCCGGCTACAGCGATCTCAAACTGATCCTCGCCGACCCGGCGCATGAGGAACACCACGCCATGCTGGAGTGGCTCGGACTTCGGTCCGCCACGGAATTCGCCCCTGACCGTTTCGCACCGGACGAGGCCAACGCGCGGCTGCGGCACCTCACGGGAGTGTGAAAGATGAGCCGTCCGGCCACGCCATTATTCGCGGCACGCACTGGTAAGGGGGTCAATACCAGGAGTATGGTCTCTTGTATGGTGACGACCAAGAAGGTGACGGTGACGATCCCCGAGGATCTCCTCGACGAAATCCGCGCAGAGGCGGCGGAACGGGGCCTGTCGGCGTACGTCGCCGAGGCGCTGCGCTTCAAGCGCGACCGGGACCGGCTGCGGGAACTGGCCGACTGGCTGCAGGAGGAACATGGCCCCCTCACCGAGGAGGAGCGCGCGGCAGCGTTCGAGGAGTTGGAGGATCTCGACGCCGAGCACGAGCGCCGCCGCGCCGCCGGAAAGCACGACGCCGGAGAGGCCGCGTGAAGAAGCGGGCCGCTGAGCAGAGGCAGCGGCCCCTGCGCGTCTTCGTACTCGACTGCGAAGCCCTGTCCCTGGCCGTGCGCGGCGACCGGAAGATGATCGCCTGGCTCGACCTCGCGGCCCGGGACGAAGCCGAGGTGGTGACGTCTCCGATGACGCTGGTCGAGGCGTACGACGGCAGAACCACAGAGCAGCGCTGGGACTGGGTGCTCTCCCGACTCAAGGTCGCCGACATCGGAAAGGACGAGGCCCGCCAGGCCCGCCGACTCCTGACCGACGCCAAGCTGCACGGCCACAAATACGCCATCGACGCGGTGCTCGCCGCCATCGCGCGACAGCAGAAGGGGCAGGTCACCATCTTCACCTCGGACGTGAACGACCTGGAGAAGCTGGTCCCGGACACGATCGTCGTCAGGAAGGTGTAACCGGACCCGCTCTGGTCTCAGTTCTGGTCTCATTCACCCCCATCCAGCGCCGTCCGGAAACCCCACCATCACCCGCTCCACCGCAGGTCAGAACATCCCCGGCCTACCCCGAACCCCCAGACGAACATTTGGAAAGCGTGTTGGGGGCAACCCCTCACGAGTTCGAATCTCGTATCCTCCGCAGCCGCCTGAACGGGCACAACGAAGAGCCGAGCCACAATTGTGGCTCGGCTCTTCGTTGTGCGTCAGTTGCAGTTTTGGTTGCGCTTATAGGCGACATTCGGGACATCCCGACAAAAGGCAGACGCACGCCTCCGCGACTCCCGGCGAGCAGTCGGCAACAACCTGCACTGCGGAGGGCCTACGGAACCTGGCGGTAGACGTCGCGGCGGTTGCCGACGGCCAGGACCCACACGACCAACTGACCGTCCTCAACGGTGTAGACGACGCGGCAGTCGCCAACCCTGAGACGCCAGCGGGCGCTGTGTCCTTGGAGGGCCTTGATGTCGAACGCCGTGGCGTCCCCCGCGTCCATCGCCTTCTGGAGTTCGGCCATGCGGTACAGGATGCGCAGGGCGTCCGGGCGCGGGATCTTGAGCATGTCCCGCTGGGCATGCGGCGTGAAGCGTGTGACGTACCCCATCGGGTCAGTCCTGATCGGCGCGCAGCAAGGCGGCCATCTCTTCGAGCGAGACCGACCCCGCCACACCCTCGGACTCGGCTTCGTCGGCCAGCCGGTTGAGCCATGCCTCCTCGGCGTTCTCCGCGATCTCACGCAGGCGCTGGTACTCCTGGATGTCGATCACGACGGCTTCCTGCTTGCCGCGCCGAGTGATGATCGTCGGGGTTTCCTCCCGCCGGGCGCGATCGATGACATCCGCGAGGTGGCTGCGAACATCGGCCATGGACTCCACTACCGGATCACTCATGTCATGAATGTAGCAGATGTACATGAAGAGCCGGATCGTACGCGTGCTGCTGGGGCCAGGTCAGTGGCGGCGTGGCGCAGACGGGTGACGGTACCGCCACTCGGCGACGTCGCGTTTGTGCTTGCGTGGGCGGTGAAGGTCGCCACCAGAGTCGGGTCGTTGAAGGCGGTGATCCGGGCGATGCGGTACCCACGCAGGGTCAGGACCTGGATGCCGTAGGGCTCGTACCGGCCGTCGCCCGTGTGGTGGTGAACGATGACAGCAGGCTGGCCGTTGGCACGGGTGGGCGTCATCCGCCACAGGTCCGGACGCAGGACGCGGGCGGACAGGAAGCCCAGGACGGCGTGGCGGCCGGTGAACCAGGTCGGGGTCGGCGGCATCTCCATTTCGACGTCGGCGCGGAGCAGGTGCACCAGTGCGTCGGGGTCGGCGCGGGTGAAGGCGTCGACGTAGTCGTCAATGAGGCGGCGCCGGATCTGCTCGTCCGGCTCCGCCAGGTCGTCCGCGACCGGTCCAGCGTCGGCCAAGCGGGCGCGGGCGCGGCGGAGCGCGCTGTCCACGGCCGCGATCGTCGTGTCGAGCATCTCCGCCGCCTCGGCCGTGCGGAACCCGAGCACGTCGCGCAGGGTCAGCACGGCGCGCTGGCGGGCGGACAAGTACTGCAGTGCGGCGATGAATGCGAGACGCACTCCCGTCCGCGCGGCCACGACCGCCGCCGGGTCGTCGGCGCCGAACCGGGCGTCCGGCGCCGGCTGGAGCCACTCCACCGTCGACTCACGGGGAGCCACCGTCACCTGGTGGTCGTCCGAGGGCGCGCCCAGTCCCGACGGCAGGGGCCTGCGCTTGCGCGTCTCGAGTGCCGTCAGGCAGGCCATGGTGGCGATCCGGTACAGCCACCGCCGTACCGAGGAACGGCCCTCGAAGCCGTCGAACCCACGCCACGCCCGCAGGTAGGTCTCCTGCACCAGGTCTTCGGCGTCGTGGATCGAGCCGAGGATCCGGTAGCAGTACGCGAGCAGTTCGGGCCGGAACGGCTCGGTCAGGGCGGTGAAGTCGGCGTCCGACGGCATCGTCGATCCTCCTCGGAGTGCGGCGGGGCCACTGTAGGCGGCGGTGGGCGGCGTGGCCGGGTGGCGGCTCAGCCGATCGGACTCAGACCCTCGCCGCCGAGCCGGTACTCCGGACCGCTGTCCGGGTTCCCGGCGAGCTCCACGACGGCCTTGCCGACCTGCTCCAGGGTGAGGATCGGCTGCCGCTCCTCGATGAAGGTCTCCCGATCGACGCCCACCCGCGCGGCATAGCCCGTGACCCCGACATCGCCCACGCCGCCGACCGGGGTCATGTTCGGCAGCACCGTGACGAACCGGATCCCCAATCCGGCCCGGCCCGACTCCTCGGCGCCGTACTGGCGCAGGTACCGGACGGCGGCCTTGGCGCTGGCGTACCCGCCGCTGAGCGGGGAGCCGCCCAGAGCGGCCCCGCTGGACATCGACAGGACCAGGCTGCCCGGCGCCAAAGGCTCCCGCAGCGCCGCCCCGGTCCAGGTGAACACGTGTCGGGTGTCTACCTCCCAGTTGCGGCTGAAGGTCTCCCAGTCCTGCTCCTGCACGGGCGCCATGTGCGGCGTGGCCCCGGCGTTGAGAACGAGCAGGCCCGGGCGGTGCGTGCGGGTCACCTCCGCGGCGAGCGCTTCGTCAGTGGCGTCGGCGGCGACGGGCGTGAAGCCCTCGCCGAGGTCGTCGCGTACGGCGCGCAGCTCCTGCCCGTCGCGGGCGATACCGATGACGTGGGTACCCCGGGCGACGAGCGCGGCGGCGATCGCGCGCCCGAAGCCGCGGCTGGCGCCGGTGACGACGGCGGTCTGAACGAGATCTGACATCGGAGACTCCACAGTGCTGGTCGGGTGCGGTACCAATCCAGACCAGCGACGGGCGAGAAACCCGTCGCCTTCGCGGAAAGATCTTTTGGTAGATCGCGGCCGGACCGTGCCACCGCCCGGATCGGGCCGCTGCGGCGTACCCGACCTCGCGCAGGCCGCGGACGCATGCGCGGTCGGCCCCAGACCAGCTCCAACGACAACCCAGCACAGCGGGCTCGCCCGTACGCGCCCTGTCCGGGCACCCCAGTTGGGCCGCCACCAACCTCCAGGGGAACGACGCCAACTTCTCGCAGCCACCTGTTACCAACAGCGCCTGGAACACGGTCGGTCAACACACAGATGCGCCGCCTTCGAGTGTGCCAAAGCACACCGGTGAGCGAGTTGCGCACCTAACCGGCCAAGGGTGTAAGGCCCTGCGGATCACCGCGTCGAGTCGACAAAAGCGCAGCTCAGATGAGGATTGCGACGCTAACCCCCACGTCGCTCATTCTCAGCGCGCTGTCGGGAACCCCCGCAGTCCCTAGAAGGGGTGGAGTCCAGGCGCTCCGCCCGTGCGTGCCGACGGCACGCCCTACTTGTAAGGACGCTTGATGACCTTGAACATGCTCGTGCTCGCCATGGTGGTCGTCGTTGTGACGCTGCTCCTGGCCTTGGCGCTCGGCGCGCTGGTGCGCAGGGGATGACCTCTGCTCGCACATCGGACAGCGGGTGTTCGCGTGGTGCCCGGGGCTCAAACCCCGTCCGGCTGGCACTGCGGGCACCACACCGTGCCGCGGCCGGCCATACGGGACCGGTGCAGGGGGCTGCCGCAGCGCGGGCAGGTCGGGACGGGGTCGTCGCGGTGGCCGGTGAGCCAGGAGTCGCGCGGCGGGACGCAGCCGGCGGTGACCGCGAATCGCAGGGTGCGCCGCATCTGGGAGTACAGGCGACGGCGTTCGGCATCGGTGAGATCGCTCGCCCGGCCGGCAGGGCTCAGCCTCGCGCGCCACAGGATCTCGTCGGCCAGCAGATTGCCGAGCCCGGCCAGGACGGACTGGTCGATGAGAACGGTCTTCACGCGGCCGCGGCGTGACGAGAGCGCGGCCTCGAACTGCTCACGGTCCACCGCCATCGCGTCCGGGCCCTGGCGGACCAGCATCCGTGCGACGTCGGAGTCGTCGTCGGCCAGCCAGAGACCCTGAAGCTTGCGCTGGTCGCGGTAGCGGAGCTGACGGCCGCCGCCCACGGTGAACAAGACGCGGTCGTGGGCCTCGGCCGCATCGTCGGGACGGCCGCAGACCAGTCGACCGGTCATGCCGAAGTGCAGCATGAGGGTGGGGCCGTCGCCAGTGCGGGCGAGCAGCCACTTCCCGTGCCGCGCCGGCTCGGTGAATCGTCGGCCTTCCAGCGCGTCGCGCAGCCGCCGCACGCTCACCCCGTGCAATACGCCTGCGTCGCGCACGTCGACACGTTGGATGACCCTGCCCTTCGCGCAGGACTCGAGCACTTTCCGGAATCCCTCGACGTCCGGCAGCTCAGGCATGGTCGAAACCTTCGGCACCCTCGGCCTCGCCTTCCTCGGGCACGGCGGGAGCGCACACGTTCATCACAGCCTCCTCGATGCGATGCCTTGCCCTTCGCTGATCTCATTCCTTCCCGCCGACGCCGTCCGGTTTCACCACCACGAGATCCGCCCCGGGTGAGCACTCCCCGTCCCGCCTCGAATCTTTGCCGCGAACAACGGCCCCGACGGGTTCTCCGATCGCCGCCTTCGTATCCAGAGCTCGCTCATGATCTTCGTAGGGCGTCCACCCCACCCTGGGCGCTGTCTGATCTGCGAGGTGTCGGACGGCAGCAGCACCTCGCCGCGCCTGCGACGGGCGGCGGACATGGACGAAGGCGGGCGGGGACTGTTCCTCGTGGCGCAGTTCGCACAACGGTGGGGAACGCGGTACACGCCAGGCGGCAAGGTCATCTGGGCGGAGCAGCCCCTTCGCGACGGCACATTCGCCGCCACGGACTACGCACCGGTCGACGTTCTCCTCGAGCAGTTCGACGAGGCCGCCCTGTGAGCCCGTAGGGGGTGGAAACTCGCGAAACGGCGGGGGAGGCTGTTCCCATGCGGTCGCTCCTCCGCTCAGCTCCTCCGTCTGGGGCGGGCGGTCACCGCCGGGCCCTGCTCGGGTTCGAACAGTGCGTGCCCTTCGCGGTCGTGCTCCTGGGGCTGGGTATCGAACTCTCGCCCGCGCACTTCCTGTACACCGGGCCCTTCCTCACCGCGATGCCCCCGCTGGCCGCGTTGCGCGCGCGGCCGGTGTCCCGGGACGCGCGTCCCGGGACACCGCGACAGCCCTACGGCCTCAGCCCCGCCGCGGCTCCCGTACCACCGCCACCTCGCCGGGACCTACCGTCACCGAGCCCGGCACCGGCTTGCCCGTGAGGAGTTCCACGGCGCCCTCGGCGACGGTCACCTCCGCACCCCGGCCCGCGTGGTCGATCACGAACAGGTAGTCCGCGGACGGCCCCCGGCGCCGGACCACCTCGACGCCCTCCGGTGCCGTGCGGACCGGCTCCACGCCCGCCTCCGTGCGGATGCGGGTCAGGAGGGACGCGAGGGTGGTGGGGTCCGGCTGCGTGGCCAGGTACCAGGCGGTGCCCTCGCCGTGGGCGTGACGCGTCACCGCCGGGACGTCCTTCAGCGGACCCTGCGCGTACGACGCCACCGCCTCGGCGCCCTCCAGGCGCAGGCGCTCCGACCACAGCAGGGCCGAGCCGCCCTCGTTCAGGGCCGGCGACTCGTCCGGCAGCAGCGGGAAGAGCTCGTCCGACCTGACCCCGAGCGCCTCGCGGAACGCTCCGGGGTAACCGCCCAGCCGTACATGGCAGTTCTCGTCCACCGCCCCGCTGTGGAAGCCGACCGCCAGGGTGCCGCCGCGCTCCGCGAAGCCGGTGAGGTTGCCCGCGCCCTGGTCGTCGACGAGGTACAGGCTGGGCACCAGGACCAGGCGGTACGACGACAGATCCGCGTCCGGGCGGACGAAGTCCACCGCGACGCCCTCGCGCCACAGCGGCTCGTACCAGGAACGGACCAGGTCCAGGAAGCGCAGTTCGGCGCTCGGCTGGGAGGGGAGTTCCAGGGCCCAGCGGGCGTTCCAGTCCCAGACGACGGCCACCTCGGCCGTGCCGGTGCTGCCGCGCACCTCGGCGAGCGCCTTCAGGTCCGCGCCCAGCCGGACCACGTCCTGCCAGATCCGGCTGTCCGTGCCCGCGTGCGGCAGCATCGCCGAGTGCCACTGCTCGGCGCCCGCCTTCGACGCCCGCCACTGGAAGTACGCGATGCCGTCCGCGCCGTGCGCCACATGCGCGAGGGCGTTGCGGCGCAGCTGCCCCGGACCCTTGGCGCGGTTGACCGGCTGCCAGTTCACCGCGCCCGTGGAGTGTTCCATCAGGAACCACGGGCCACCCGCCAGCGAGCGCATCAGGTCGCCGCTCAGCGCGATGTCGATCTCCGACTCGGGGTCCGTCGCCTGGAGGTAGTGGTCGTTCGCCACCACGTCCAGCTCCGGAGCCCAGCGCCAGTAGTCCAGCGCGTCGAAGCTGAAGTTCACCATGAAGTTGGTGGTGGCGGGGATCGACGGGGCCGCCGCGCGCAGGACGTCCCGTTCCGCCCTGTACAGCGACAGCAGCTCGTCCGAGCAGAAGCGACGCCAGTCCAGCCGGTGGGCCGGGTTGGGAACGGCGCCCGTCGCCCGCGGGGGCAGGATCTCGTCCCAGTCGCCGTACCACTGGCTCCAGAAGGCGGTGCCCCAGGCGTGGTTGAGCGCCGCGAGGTCGTCGCCGTAGCGCGCGCGCAGCCAGCGCCGGAACGCCTCCGCGCTCGTGTCGCAGTAGCACTCCGCGTTGTGGCAGCCGTACTCGTTGTGGACGTGCCACATCGCCACCGCCGGGTGGTCCGCGTACCGCTCGGCCAGCGCCCCCGCGATGCGCAGGGCGGCCGTGCGGTACGCGGGGCTGCTCGGGCAGAAGGTCTGACGGCTGCCGTAGGAGAGGGTGCGGCCGTCGCGGTCCACCGGCAGGGCCTCCGGATGGGCGCGGAAGAACCAGGCCGGCGGGGCGGCCGTGGGGGTCGCAAGATCGGCGGCGATGCCGTTCTCGTGGAGCAGGTCGAGGATGCGGTCCATCCGCGAGAAGTCGAACTCACCCTCGGACGGCTCCAGGAAGGCCCAGGAGAAGATGCCGACGGAGACCATCGTCACCCCGGCCTCGCGCATCAGGCGCATGTCCTCGGCCCAGACCTCCTCGGGCCACTGCTCCGGGTTGTAGTCGCCGCCGTACGCGATGCCGGGGACGGACAGGATGCGGGTCACTGGGCGCCTTTCGAGGAGAGCAGTCGGCGGGTGGTGGCCACACCCCATGCATCGAGCGAGAGCAGCCGGTCGCTGGAGGCCATGAGGCCGCCGGTGGCCTCGACGTGCGCCGCCCAGCGCTCGCGGGTCTCCACGGCGGGGCGGGCCATCAGGCAGTCGGGGTCGTTGACCCAGAGGCGGCCGTGCTGCCACTGGCGTCCGGCGCCGGTGAACTCGGCGGGGTCCTGGCCGGGCTGGCTGTAGTCGTCCGCCTCGGGGCGGCGGTGCGGCGCGGTGTCGGGACTGACCCGCAACGCGTCGAACAGCCCGATGGACGGGAGGATCGGCGCGCCGCACCCCAGCAGGTAGGCGTCCGCGCCGATGGCGTCGCGGACGATGCCGATGCCCGCACGGTACGCCGTGAGCGGGTCGGCCCCGGAGTGGCGTACGCCGTCGAGGGCGCCCGCGTAGAGGAAGTCGACCTTGAAGTAGTCGTAGCCCTCGGCGCGGAGCGTGGTGAACACGTGCGCCAGGTACGCCGCCGCCTCCGGGTGAGTGGTGTCCAGGACGTACGGGTCGTGGCCCCAGTTGCGGCCCGCGTGGAGCGGCGCGCCCAGGTCGTCCCGTACGAGCCAGTCGGGATGGATGGTGGCGAGGTCGCTGTCCGGGGCCACCAGGAACGGTGCCGTTCAGATACCCGCTCGGCGGCCACGGGCGCGGATAGCGTCGGCGATCCCCGCGCGGGAGCGGAAGCGACCGGAGAGGGTGAGCCAGTCGCCGAGCGCGCTCTGGTAGCCGTCGTCGATCTGGACGACGTCGATGGGCAGGTCGAGGGTGTCCATCGCACGGAGGTTCTCGTGGATGTCGTCCTCGGTGACCTCGGTGAAGTACTCGTACCAGGAGCACCAGACGGTGGGGGCGGCGCGCGGAGGCGTGACCCCCAGTCCCTCGGCCCATCGGGCGAGGGTGGACTGGACGTCGGCTCCGGTCAGCTCACGCACCGGCCCGTCGCAGCTGACCTCGGCCCGCCCGTCCCGTACCTCCAGCCGGATGGACGGGACGGAGCGGTAGGGATCGGTCGCCGCCCACAGCCGGACGGGCGAACCGTCACCCGGGTCGAGCGCCAGCAGACCCTCCCCCTGGAAGGTGTCGGCGGGCACCGTGCGGCCGGGTCGGTAGCAGACGGTCGCCCAGTTGTCGTTCGTGGGGCGGTGGGGCTTCTCACCGAGGGCGTAGGCGCCGCTGGGGCTCCAGGACTGCCAGCCCTCCTCGTGGACCCGTGCGCCGGAGACGTCCACGGGGAGGGAGGCGAGTGGCGTGAAGGGGTGGGGCACAGTGGTTCCCTTTCACAACGTGCGGGTCAGCCCTTGTTGGCGCCCAGGGTCAGACCGCTCACGAACTGGCGCTGCAGCGCGAAGTACACGATCAGCGTCGGGATCGCGGTGAGCAGGGCACCGGCGGCGACCAGGTTGGGGTCGGTGAAGTACTGGCCGGAGAGGTTGTTCAGGGCCGAGGTGATCGGCATGTTCTCGCCGGTCGAGATCAGGACGATGGCCCAGAAGAAGTCGTTGTAGATCCAGATGGACAGCAGGGTCGCCAGGGCCGCCATCGCGGGCTTGCACAGCGGCAGCACGATCTGCCAGTACATACGCCACACCGACGCGCCGTCGACCAGCGCGGCCTCGGTCAGCTCGTGCGGCAGCATGCGCATGTAGTTGCTCAGCACGAAGGCGCAGAAGCCGGACTGGAACGCCACGTGGATGAGCACCAGGCCGAGCGCGGAGTCGTACAGCTTGCCGCTGGCCGTGATGCCGGGCAGGTTCACCAGCAGGTACATGCGGTACAGCGGGGTGATGATGACCTGCTGCGGCAGCAGGTTGCCGGCCGTGAAGACCAGCAGCAGGAAGAGGTTGAGCCTGAAGTCGAAGCGGCTGACGTAGAAGGCGACCATCGACGACAGCAGCAGCGTCAGCAGCACGGCGGGGACCGCGATCAGCAGCGTGTTGCCGAAGTAGTGCATCATGTCGGACTGCTTGAACGCGTTCGTGAAGTTGTCGAAGTTCAGCTTGTCGGGCCAGGAGACATAGCCCTTGTTGCTGGTCTCCGAGTACGGGCGCAGGGCCGCCAACACCGCCCACAGCAGCGGGGCGAGCCAGGCCAGCGAGGTGACGACGAGGAACACGTGCAGCAGGACCCGGGCCGGGCGGACCGGGGTGCGCTGCCGGCCGAGCGCGGCGGTGGGGGTGCTCATGCGCGCCGCTCCTTCCGGAAGGTCGCGATCAGGTACGGGATGATGACCGCGAGGGAGATGACCAGCAGGACGACGGCGATCGCCGACCCGTATCCGATCCGGCTGGACTCGCCGATGATGTTGTTGGTGATCAGGATCGACAGGAGCTCGGTGCCCTGGGCGCCCTTGTTGAAGACGAACACCAGGTCGAAGGCGCGCAGGGCCTCGATGATGGTGACGACCAGGACAACGGTGTTGGTGGGCCGCAGCGTCGGGAAGATGACGTTCTTGAACGTCTGCCACTCGTTCGCGCCGTCCAGTGCGGAGGCCTCGCGCAGAGAGGGGTCGACGCCCTTCAGACCCGCCAGGTAAAGGATCATCATGTACCCGGTGTGCCGCCAGGAGGCGGCGACCAGGACGGCCCACAGGTTCAGGTGCGGGTCGCCGATCCAGTCGATGTAGTGGCCGGGCTTGTTCGCCCCGATGAGGCTGTTGATCAGACCGGTGTCGGGGTTGTAGACGAGCTGCCAGACGAACCCGGTGACCGCCAGCGACACCACGACCGGCAGGAAGAACGCGGTCTGGTAGACCCGGCTGAAGCGGATCTTTTTGTCCAGTTGGACGGCCAGGAACAGGCCCATCGGCGTCGGGATCAGGATGAGCACGACGAACCAGATGATGTTGTGCTCGACGGCGGGCCAGAACTGCGGGTTGTTGGTGAACAACTCCTTGAAGTTGTCCAGGCCCACCCACTTGATCGAGTCGAAGCCGATGCCGTCCCAGGTGGTGAAGGCCAGGGCGATCGAGGCGAGGGCGGTGAGCCAGACGAGGGCCACGTGCAGAACCGTGGGCACGCCCGCCATGAAGGCGAGCGTGATGCGGTCACGGCGGGTCAGCAGGCGCTTGTGGCCCTGCGGGACCCGCTTCTCAGGCGCGGGGCCCGGGGGCGGCACGGCGGCCGCCTCCGGGCTCTTCGAGGTCGTGTCGGTGGTCATGCGGAAGCGAAGATCGTCTTCTTCTGACGCTCGATCGAGGACAGCAGGCTGTCGACGCCCTTGGGGTTCTGGAGGAACTTCTGCAGCCCGGGCTGCATCACCGTGGAGGTGAAGTCCGGCCGCGAGTCGCGGTCCATGAACTGGGTGAGGCTCTTGGCCTCACTGATCATCGTGTACGCCTTCTTCTGCAGCGCGGTGTACGAGGAGGTGTCGGCCT
Source organism: Streptomyces sp. NPDC022910 (assembly GCF_055561075.1). Lineage (NCBI taxonomy): Bacteria > Bacillati > Actinomycetota > Actinomycetes > Kitasatosporales > Streptomycetaceae > Streptomyces > Streptomyces sp. NPDC022910. The sequence continues at coordinate 34,518 of NZ_JBVHHL010000047.1, read as the reverse complement.
TGCTGGAGGCGGCCACCACGCTGGAGTCGGCCTTGAGGTAGATCTGCTCGGCCTCCGGCGTGCCCAGGTACTCCATCAGCTTCACGACACCGTCGTGGTTCTTCGGGGACTTGCTGACCATGAAGCCGTCGGTGGGCGCCTCGACGGTGTCCTGCCCGTACGCGGAGTTGATCTCCGGGAAGGCGAAGAAGTCCAGGTCCTCCACATCGGCCTTGTTGGTGAACTGCTGCCCCACGAAGGAGCCGAGGAGGTACATGCCGGCCTTCTTCGACACCAGGGTCTGGGCGGCGTCCTGCCAGGTGCGGCCCATGAAGCCGTCCTGGTGGTAGGGGAGGAGCTCGGCCCAGTGGTCGAAGACGGCCTTGACCTTGGCGTCGGTCCACGACTCCTTGCCCGCCATCAGGGACTTGTGGAAGTCGTAGCCGTTGAGGCGGAAGTTGATCTGGTCGAAGGTGCCCATCGCCGGCCAGGCGTCCTTGTCGCCGAAGGCGATCGGGACCAGGCCGTCCTTCTTCATCTGCTTGCACAGGGCGACCAACTGGTCCCAGGTGGTCGGAATCTCATAGCCGTGCTGCTTGAAGACGCTCTTGCGGTAGAAGAGCGCCCACGGGTACGTGTACAGCGGCACGAAGTAGTACTTGCCGTCATCGCTCTTGCTGAGCTGCTTCATCGCGTCCGGGAAGTTGTCCCCGATCTTCGCCCACACGTCGTCGATCGGCGAGGCGAGATGCTTGGCCGCGAAGAACTGCATGCGGTAGCCGGCGAACCAGGTGAACACGTCGTCCGGCGTGCCCTGCAGGTAGGAGTTGATCTGCTCCTGGAAGGTGTTGTGGTCCTTGGTGTTCACGTCGACCTTGATGCCGGACTTCTTCGTGAAGGCCGCGTAGATCTCGGCGAACGCCTTCTTCGGCACCGCGTCGGAGGAGTTGGAGCCGAGGGAGACGGTCTTCGGGTCGGAGGACGAGCCGCTGCCGCCGCAGGCGGACAGCAGGGGTATGCCCGCGCCCGCGAGGAGGGCGGCGCCGCCGACGCCGCGCAGCAGGGAACGGCGGCTCTGGCCGGGGGCGGAGAGACCGGAGGGCGAGTGATGCATGACGGCTCCTGAGGGCAGGGTCAGTCGGTAACGGATGGCTCTGAGGACCGGGGTCAGAATCCACCAGAAACCAACTCGACCGAACATCGTGGGCGTCATAAGACCCTCATGTCCGGTCATGCGTCAAGAGCCGTCGCGGCCGTTTTTGAAACGTAATCGACACTCACTTGATCAACATCGCTAACAATCAGGCAGGCGGCAGAGGTGCCCGCAACAAGATGGATACGGCACCTGTATCGGCTAAGCCGCTGGTCACCCGCGAGTGTGCGTGGTCATGAGGTCGCCCGGGATCGGGTGAGAACGGTCGGCGGGAGGCTCGGCGGGCGTCGGATCCCGCGGAAGCCACCGTTTCCCGCAATGCTGAAGAGCTCCTGAAGCACAGGGTTTCTGTCCCACGTGGGCCGCTGACCCACTGTCACGTGCCGCCCGCCCCGGCCGACATGGGGAACGCCGGTGCCGCCACGCCCACCGGGCTAGCCGATCCGCACGGTCCTCGACACGGTGACCTGGTCGATGTCGCTCGTGCGGACCGTCGCCTTCATCGTCCAGGTGCCCGCCAGCGGGAGGTTCAGCGCGTCCGCGTACCAGTAGCCGCCCCGGTCCCGGACCTTCGCGTCCAGGGGGCCGATGTTCCGGTCCTTGAGGGTAAAGGTCAGACGCAGCTCGGGGACCGTCGCGATACCGCCGTCCGGACCGTAGATCACCGCCTGGACCTGGTTCTCGCCCACCCGGCCCGGCGTCAGTTCGATCTGCACCTTGCCGTGCCCGCCGGGCGTCCCCACGTCGAAGGGGACCACGGTGGTGGAGGCGAGGGGCTGTTCGGCGGAGGCTTGCGACGCCGCCGCCTCCGTCGCGGCCCGGCCGGGCTGGGTGCCCGTGAGCAGCGTCGTGATCACGAGCACCACCACCCCGATCGTGATCTCCGCCAGCACCGAGCGACGCAGGGCCCTGCGGTCCGGCGCCCGGTCGTCCGCGGCTCCCTGTCCCGGCCCGGCATCCAAGCGGCCGGTCTGCGGGTCCCGGGCCGTTGGTACGGCGCCCGTGTCGGCGTCCATGCGCCCGTCCGCAGTGCCGCCGTCCCGCCGAACGGCCTGCGCCCGAACAGTCGCCGCCGCCACCGGTTCCCGCACCCGCCCCGGCAGCGTCACCTCCGCTGCCGGCACCGCGAGCCGCTGCGTCCATCGACGCGAGTACGCCGCCGCCGCGAGCAGCAGCACGACCGCGACCAGTTTGGCGGTCAGCAGCCTGCCGTAGGTCGTGGAGGTGAGCGCGTCGAGGGAGCCGAGGCCGCGCCATGACTGGTAGACGCCGGTGGCGGCCAGAACGGCGACCGCCACGAGGGCCAGGCGCGAGAAGCGGGCGACCGCGGCGGCCGGAAGCTCCTCGGGCGTCCGGTACAGCGCGGTGAGCAGCGCCGCGAGACCGCCCAGCCATACCGCCATGGCCAGCAGGTGCAGCACCGCCGAGGTCATCGCCAGCGGGACCTGGATGCCCGCCGAGGCGTGCTCGGACACCGCCCAGGTGAGGGCCAGCGCGAGCGACAGCAGACTCACGACGGCCAACCACAGCCCGGCACCGACGACGGGGCCGGCACCGGTCCGCGATCCGTCGGCGGCCCGGTCGTCGCCGCCCGTCCGTCCCCCGCCCCGCGCGGACGTCGGCGCCGCCCACCCCGCGACCGCCGCGGCGCCGCCCAGCACGACCACCCGCGCCAGCAGCGCAAGCCCGGGGCGGCTCGTCGCCGTCTCGCGCAGGACCGGGAGATCGAAAGCCGTCACCGGGCCGCTGCCGCGCTCGTACGGGCCCCGGAGCAGCAGCAGCGCGAGCGTGGACGCCAGCAAGGTCCACCAGCCGCCCACGAGCAGACCGCGGGCCGGCATCACACCGGTCGCCATCGCGAACACGGTGACACCGAGCAGCAGGGCCAGGCCCCCGTAGGCGACATAGCGGGCGATGTCGTAGAGCGCCGCAGAGGCGGCGTCCTGGGGCCCGTCCGACGGCAGGACCACGGTCGTCGCGGAGGGCTTGCCGACGGAGAAGGTGAGGGCACCGGACGCCGGGTGGCTGTCCGCCGACACCACGCGCCACGCCACGATGTACGTGCCCTGGGCGAGGTCGGGGAGCGTGACGCGCGCGGTGTCCGCCCGGCCGTCCGCGTGCTCCTGCTCGCCGGTGTGGACCCGCCGGTTGCCCGGGTCGAACACGCGGATGGAGTCGTCCAGCAGGCCGACCGACTCGGAGAAGGTGAGGGTGACGGCCTTCGGCGGCGTCTTCAGCACGCTGCCGTCCGCCGGGTCTGTGCCCTTCAGGACGGCGTGCGCGGACGCGGAACCGGCGCCCGCGAAGAGGACCAAGGCAACGGCGAGCAGGAGCAACGCGAGGTACCGCAGCCGCCCCCCACGAGTGATCGCCCCCGAACTCCCCCCGCCCACGCGTCCTGCGCCCACGTCACGTCTCCCGTATCGGCCCGTCCTGACTCTCGGTTACCTACGGACGCGGCGGGCGCCGCGCTCAGCGTGGCCGCAACACCGTCGACCCGTGTACGAGAGTCACGCCATCATGACCGGGAGCCGCGTCACCACGTGGGCCGGGCCGACACCCCGCCGTCCACCACCAGGTCGTGGCCGGTGATCCAGGAGGCGAGCGGCGAAGCCAGGAACACGCACGCGTCCCCGATGTCCTCCGGGCTTCCCAACCGGCCGGTGGGCACCGCCTGTCGCCATCGGCGCACCCCCTCCGGCCAGTCCTCCGCCAAACCTTCGCGCTCGATCAGGCCGGGCGAGACGGTGTTGACGCGGATGCCGTCCGGGCCGTATTCGAGGGCCGCGGACCTCGCGTGCATGACGACGGCCGCCTTGGACGCGCTGTAGTGGGCGTGCAACGGGGCGGGATGCGTGGCCTCGATGGAGGCGATGTGGGTGACGGTGCCGCCACCCGCCCCGCGCATGACCTCCGCCGCCGCCTGCGTGCAGGCGAACACGCTCGACAGGTTGGCGTCGACCACGGCCCGCCAGTCGGCGGCAGTCATCCCCGCCAGCTCCTGCGTCGGTTGCACCCCCGCGTTGTTGACCAGCGCCGTCAGCCGGCCGTCGCCCCACTCGGTGGCCTCGCGCACCAGGCGCCGGCACTCGTCCTCCACCGTGAGGTCGGCCTGGAGTACGACGGACCGGGCACCCGTGTCCCGCATGCGCGCGGCCACGTCGTGCGCCGCTCGAACCGACGTACGACAGTGGAGGGCGACCGCCGCGCCCTCCTCGGCGAACCGCAGCGCGATCCCTCGCCCGATGCCCCCGCCCGCCCCGGTCACCAGGGCCACCTGTCCCGCCAGCAGCCCGCTCACCGGCACAGCCCCGCGATCCGCGCCGCTTCGGCCGGATAGCGCGCGGTCAGTTCGGCCGCGTCGCCGTGCTCGTAACCCTCGTAGGTGAAGCCCGGCGCCATGGTGCACCCGAACAGCGTCCACGCCCCGCCCTCGGCGACCCGTCCGCCCATCCAGCTGCCGCCCGGCACGGTGAGCTGGACGTGCTGGCCCCCGAAGACGTCCGGTCCCAGTACGGCCGTACGGGCGCTCCCGTCGGGGGCGAGCAGCAGCAGCTCCAGCGGATCGCCGAGGTAGAAGTGCCAGACCTCGTCCGCCGGGAGGCGGTGCAGCGCCGAGTAGTCGTCCGGTTCGGCGGTCAGCAGGGCGACGATCGCCGTGCCCGCCGGACGCCCGTCGGGCAGCTCGGGGCCTGCCCAGGTCCGCCGGAACCGGCCGCCCTCGCGCGGGATCGGTTCCAGGCCGTAGTGCGCGACGAGGTCGTCAGGGGTCACGGCACGCAGGCTAGTTGCCGCGGGCGGCCTCACGGGTGAGGAACGCCAGTCGGGCGCGCTTCTCGGGAAGGTACACGTCGGGCAGGTCGACCTCGGGCAGGACGACGGCCGGGCCGGCCACGAAACCCTGGCGCAGGAACCGGGCGACGGCCTTCTCGTTGCGCTCGTCGGGGTCGACGACGATCCGCCGCCGGTCCAGGCCGGTCAGCACGAACGACGTGAAGGGGGTCAGCAGGGCCGCGGTCCAGCCGGGGCGCGGCCCCCCGGAGCCGGCGGGCCCGAGGAGGAGGTGGATGCCGATGTCACCGGGCTCGTCGGCCGCGGTCCCGGCCGGCCGTTCCGGCGCGGCCGAAGGCTCGTCCGACCCGTCCCCGCCGCCCGAGAGCCCCCCACCGAGCCCTTCCGGACCGCCGATCACGACCGGGCCTCTCGGCGTCTCGATCACCTCCACCTCGGCCGGATCACCCCCGGCGACCTCGACCGTCTCCACCAGCCGGGTGACGGCGCGCCACCGCCCGTCCGGGTCCAGGGCCTCGACGCCGCCGTCCGCCGTACGCCGCAGTCGCTCGGTTCGAGGGCACCCTCGACGGTCTTCCCTTCCGCACCGACCCCGCCCGGCACGACCTGCGCCCCGTGCCCCGCCGGGACTCCGCCGCCCGTCTGGTCGCCGAGGTGAGGTCGGCCCTGCCCGCCCTGCTGACGGCCACCCCGGACCCGTACGTCTGGATCGCCTGCGACACCACGACGACACGGACGCTGAGCGCGTACGTGCGCAAGGAGCTGGGCCTCCCGAGACAGCGGCTGAACGCTCTGGGGCACTGGCGCGCAGCCTGAGCCCGCACGCGGGATCATCGAGGCATGGACGTCACCCTTCATCTCGCCCAGGATCCCGAGGCCGACGCGCTCCTCGGGCGCAGTCCGCTCGCCGCGCTGATCGGGATGCTGCTGGACCAGCAGGTTCCGATGGAGTGGGCGTTCAAGGGGCCGTGGACCATCGCGCAGCGCCTCGGCACGGACGACCTCGACGCGCACGAGATCGCGGCGTACGACCCGGAGGCCTTCGCCGAACTGCTGTCCGAGAAGCCCGCGGTGCACCGCTACCCGGGTTCCATGGCCAAGCGCATCCAGCAGCTGTGCCAGTACCTCGTCGAGCACTACGACGGCGATCCCGAGGCCGTCCGGAAGGACGTCGACAGCGGGCAGGAGCTGCTGAAGCGACTCGAGGAGCTGCCCGGGTTCGGCAAACAGAAGGCACAGATCTTCCTCGCCCTGCTCGGCAAGCAGCTGGGCGTGCGGCCGAAGGGCTGGCGGGAGGCCGCGGGGCCGTACGGCGAGGAGAAGTCGTTCCGATCCGTCGCCGACATCACCGGGCCCGCGTCACTGGCGAAGGTCCGTGCGCACAAGCAGGAGATGAAAGCGGTGGCAAAGGCCGCCAAGGCCGCGGGCAGGTAGGCGTCAGCCGGTTGGACCGTCCGGGGTGGTGGGACGTCCGAGCCCGGTCCAAGCATGGACCATGACCGACGCACCGAGCGGCTCCCCCCAGGGACCCGAGTACGACGACCGCCGCGTCCACGCCATGCGTGACGCGCACGCGCCGACACCGCCGACGGCGGGCATCGAGCCACCCTTCGAGGGGTTCGTGCACCTCCTCTCCCGCACCGCCTGGCAGGTCGTCCTGGTCACGGGCGTCGCGTCCCTGATCCTGGGGATCCTGGTCCTCGTCTGGCCGGGACCCTCCCTGCTCGCCGCCGGGGTCCTCTTCGGCGTCTATCTCATCGTCAGCGGCGTACTCCAGCTGGCGTCCGCCTTCGGCACGCACGCGGCCACCTCGCTGCGCGTGCTGGCCTTCATCAGCGGCGCCCTGTCGATCCTTCTGGGCCTGTTCTGCTTCCGCGGCCCCCTGGAGTCGATCCTGCTGCTCGCGCTGTGGATCGGCATCGGCTGGCTGATCCGCGGAATCACCCAGACCATGGCCGCCGCCCACGACCCGGCGGTGCCCGCGCGCGGCTGGCAGATCTTCCTCGGTGTCGTCACCTTCATCGCCGGGATCGTGCTGATCGTCTCGCCGTTCAAGTCGATCGCCGTACTCACCCTGGTCGCCGGCTGGTGGCTGCTCGTGGTCGGCGTCGTCGAGATCGTCACGGCGCTCCGGATCCGCGGCCGTGCGCAGCAGATTCCTCGTACTGTCTGACCGCCGTCAACGCGACGCCCCACACATACGCCGAGCGAGCGGTTTAGCGGCCGACACGATGAACGATGCTCGTCAGGCGGGGAGATGACCTCCTGTGAGCCTCACCCTGCATGCCCCGCGCACCGCCCGCCGGTACGCCTGGCTGCGGGTGCTCGTCGTGCTCGTCGCGCTGCTCGCGACCGGCGCGCACACCGGGGCGGTGGCGGCACACTCCGGCGCGGTGTCCGCGGATCAGGCGTGCGACGCGGAGTACGACGCACTCGCCCCGGCGCCCGGGCCCGCGAGTCCTCAGGCACACCGCACCGTCGCGTCGCCGCGGCCGGGTCCGCAGCCCGGCGCCAGGCCCTCCGGCCCCGTCGACTTCCCTATCGCCCCCGCACAGGCGCCGTACTCCCCCGCGCTGTACGCCCTGCGCACGGTAGTCCTGCGCTGCTGACAGGTCCGGTTCCCCCGAAACCGCCAGCACTGCCAGCAATGCGAGGACACCGTCATGCTCATCGACCCGTACGCGGTCCTGCACGCCCTGCTGCGTGCCGAGGCCGCGCGCAGCACGAAGCCGCGACCGAAACCCGAACCGGAGTCCGACGCCGGGGAAGAACCCCGGCCGTCGGCCCCGCCCGAAAGGGACGCCGAGTAGCACGCACAGCGGCCGCCCCGGGGCCGGGCGGCCGCTCCTCCCGTTCGTCCCCTGCCGCCGCCAGACCGACATGACGCAGCGAAGGCCGATCAGGGCCGGGGCTCACGACCGTGGCACGTGTGGAGGGTCCGTGACGGACGCGACCGCACCACCGCCCCCGGCCGGAGCCTGCGACAGCCCATCCGGGCCGCAACTCACCACCATGCCACCCACAGAAGAGCCCACAGCGGACGCGCACCCGACCGCACCGCCCGCAGCCCGACTCCACGACAGACCATCCGGGCCACGACTCACCACCATGGCGCCCACGGAGGAGACCGTGGCGGACGCGGCCGGACCTGGTGGGCGCGCCGCCCGGCCGCGGTGGGCGGAAAGGCATGGAACTCCGCCGGAGAGCCCGGTGTCCGGATCCGATCGACCCCGACCGCGCCGGGAGCGCACCTGGTCGTTCCCGGGAGCACGGGCGCGCATCGCAGCGCCCCGGGCGTCATGCTCCCGGGCACGCTCCCGGCTGCGGCTGATCTCCACGCCGCTCCCGTTTTGCCCCTGTTTACCGTGCCTTTTCCTGTGCCGCACTCCGTCGCCATGGCTGCGCCCGGAACGTCTTGACCGGTAGGCTTTCCGTGTGATCTTCAAGCGCATCGGAAACGGCCGGCCGTACCCCGACCACGGCCGGGAAAGCACCCGGCAGTGGGCGGACGTCGCGCCGCGCCCGGTCCGCCTCGATCAGCTCGTGACGACCAAGCAGCAACTCGACCTGGAGACTCTCCTCGCCGAGGACTCGACGTTCTACGGCGACCTCTTCGCGCACGTCGTGAAGTGGCAGGGCGACCTGTACCTGGAGGACGGCCTGCACCGCGCGGTCCGCGCGGCACTGCAGCAGCGCCAGGTCCTGCACGCGCGAGTGCTCGAACTCGACTGAACCCCGGGCTTCCCCGCCCCTTTCGGCGCGCCGCTCCACCTTTTGTGACGCCCGTTCACCTCCGTGCGTCCGGTCGCTGCAGGGGCCTTTGACCCTTTCGGGTTGGACTGGGGGGCGCCCAATGATCATCTAGTAGGCATTGCCGTTCCGGCGCACTACGCTGCGCCTCATGAGCATGCTGACTCCCCCCGGCATGGGCGGCCAGTACCGGATCACGGGAGACAAGTACCCGCGGATGCGCCGACCCCGGCGCCGCGGCAGGCTCGCGTTCGCCGTCGTCGCGTCCGTGGCCGCCATCGGGCTGATCGGCTGGGGGACCCTGCAGCTCATCGATGTGTTCAGCGGCCGCGGCGGCAAGACGTCGGCGTCCGGCGCGAAGGCGGACTGCACGACCAAGGCGAGCGCGTCGCCCGCGGCAAACGCCAAGGCGCTGCCCGAGCCCGGCCAGATCACGGTGAACGTCCTCAACGCCACGCCCCGCAGCGGCCTCGCCAAACAGACCGCGGACGAACTGAAGAAGCGCGGCTTCCACATCGGCGATGTGGGCAACGCGACCGAGGAGTTCGACAAGAAGGTCAAGGGCGTCGGGATACTGCTCGGCCCCAAGGCCGCCCTCGACACCACGTTGCCCGTCCTCGGCACGCAGGTCCAGGGCGTCGAGCGCCGTACGGACACGTCCCGCACCGGCGCGGCGGTCGACCTGATCCTGGGCGACGGGTTCAAGTCGCTGTCGAGCAAGACGGACGCGGACAAGGCCATGGCGGCGCTGACCGGTCCGGCATCGTCGTCGACGGAGAAGAACGCCAAGAAGGGCTGCTGAGGGCGCCGCCCGTACGGGACCCGGAAACCGCGGGAGCGGGTGCGTCCCGTACCGGGAGCGCGCCCGCCACCCGAACGCCGCTTACTCGGCCGCCCCGTAGAGCCGGTCCCCCGCGTCGCCCAGTCCCGGCACGATGTAGCCGTGCTCGTTGAGGCGCTCGTCGACCGCGGCCGTCACCACCGTGACCGGCGTACCCGCCAGTTCGCGCTCCATGACCTCGACGCCCTCCGGAGCGGCGAGCAGCACCACGGCCGTCACGTCGTCCGCGCCACGCTTGATCAGCTCCTGGATCGCCGCGACGAGCGTGCCGCCGGTCGCGAGCATCGGGTCCAGGACGTACACCTGGCGCCCCGAGAGGTCCTCCGGCATGCGCGAGGCGTACGTGGAGGCCTGGAGCGTCTCCTCGTTGCGGATCATGCCGAGAAAGCCCACCTCGGCGGTCGGCAGCAGCCGGACCATGCCGTCGAGCATGCCGAGGCCGGCCCGCAGGATCGGCACGACCAGCGGGCGCGGATGGGAGAGCTTGACGCCGGTGGTCGCTGAGACCGGGGTCTCGATGTCGACCTGCTCGGTGCGCACGTCCCGCGTGGCCTCGTAGGCGAGCAGGGTGACGAGTTCGTCGGCGAGCCGACGGAAGGTCGCGGAGTCGGTGCGCCGGTCGCGCAGCGTGGTGAGCTTGTGGGCGACCAGAGGGTGGTCGACGACGTGGAGACGCATGTTCATAACAGTAACCGGGCTCTCCGGCCCCGCCGCGCCGCCGTACGGCTGCGCACAGCCGCCCGCTCGCCGAGCCGCCCACGTCGGATCCCTCCGCCTTCGCCCACCTCGGATCCCTCTGCCGCCCTGGCATCGAACCCCCCATCAGAGGGAAAGTGGGAGGGACACAACCGGGGTGGTGTGTCTATGTCCGACCGGGAGTCCCACGAGGAACCCGAAGCGCGGGAGACGGACGCCGAGCGCATGCGGCGCCGGGCCCGGTTCCTGCGCGAACTCGCCGAGGCGCGCGAGCTGCGCGACCGCGTCCGGCCCCGCCGCGCCAAGGCCGCCCGCCTGCGTCACGCCATGCGCATGCGCACCTTCCGCTGGTAGTGACGCGGCCGCCTTGGGGGTGGCCGTGCCACCACACGGCCCCGGGCCGCGTACGATCCGCAGGTGGCGGCAATGAGTGCGCTGGTGAGTGGCCTGCTTCGAGTGGACTGCTTTGATCGGAGTATCCGCGATCAAAACGGCCAGACACAGGGAGCCGAAGACGTCCCCTGAACGCCTTGTTTCTGCCACGATTCCGAGTGGGCGGGGCTCGGACTAGCCTTCCCCGCCCGCAACCTCCGCCGGGGGAACCCCCAACCGGCACGCCTATGACCAGTGGGAGAGTCACGGTGTACTTCGCCGCACTGCTCGCGCGCACCGAAGACGGGTGGGAAGCGAGCGACACAGAGCTCGACGATGTGGAGACCCTGTCGGATCTGACCGACCTGGCCCGCGACGCCTCGGTCGACGAGGACACGGTGCTCGTACTCATCGAGCAGGAGGACGCGTGGTTCGGCGTCGTCCGCGTGGACGGCGAGGACGATCCTCGTATCTACGTTTCGGACGCCTCCGCCGCCGCCCGCAGCTCGTACGGCGAGATCCTGCTCACCGACGAACTCCTCGGAAGGGAGCCCGGCGACGACGGCGCCGACCTGGACTCCCTCGACCTCGACGGCACCGAGGACGGTGAGCCCGAGGACGCCGACGACGAGGACGGGGCGACGGCGGACACCGCCGTGCCGCACGGCCCCGTGGGAGACAGCGAGATCCTCGACGACCTCGGTGTCGGCGAGAAGGAGCTGCGCGCGCTGGACGCCGAGGACGCGCTGAGCTCGATCGCCGACGCCCTGGGCGCCTCGGAGGTTCTGGAGACCGTCCGCTAGGAGCACCGAGTGACCGAGGACGGGACGCCGGCCCCCGATCCGGTGCGCGATCGGTGGCGGGCAGCGATGCGGCTCGCCCTGGACGAGGCCGGGCGGGCCGCCGAGGCCGGTGACGTCCCGGTCGGGGCCGTCGTGCTGTCCGTGGACGGCTCGGTGCTCGCCACCGGGCACAACGAACGCGAGGCGACGGGCGATCCGTCGGCCCACGCGGAGATCCTCGCGCTGCGCCGGGCCGCGATAGCCCTCGGCGAGTGGCGGCTGCCCGGCTGCACGCTCGTCGTCACGCTGGAGCCCTGCACGATGTGCGCGGGCGCGGCACAGCAGTCCCGGGTGGACCGGCTGGTCTACGGCGCGCGCGACGAGAAGGCAGGCGCGGTCGGATCGCTGTGGGACCTGGTGCGCGACCGGCGCCTCAACCACCGCCCCGAGGTCGTCGACGGCGTGCTCGCGGACGAGTGCGCCCGGCTTCTCACGGACTTCTTCAGAAGCCGCTGAGTCCCGCTCCCGGCGGCCCCGGGAAACGGATTTCAGACCACGCCCCACCTTGGGGTAAGGTCTCCCTCGGTAGCGTGTCCGAGCGGCCGAAGGAGCTCGCCTCGAAAGCGAGTGTGGCGCAAGTCACCGAGGGTTCAAATCCCTCCGCTACCGCCGGAGAAGGGCCCCGTCGTCAGGCGGGGCCCTTCGTGCGTTCTTCCGGCTCCTCGTTCCTGAGGGCCGTGGGGGGACGGGCGACGTGAGGACTTGGTGCATACGTGATCTTTTGCGAGCCCCGAACACCTGGCCGCGTTAGACTCACGCCGGCGAACGGGCCCCGCGGGGCGGAGGAGACGGGGGAGGCCGCGGTGGCGGTACAGGGAAAGAAGATCGCGCTGTACGCGGTCGTGGTCTTCGCGCTCTACGTGATCATCACCGACCCGGCCAGAGCCGCCGACTACGTCCAGATAGGGTTCGAGGGCATTTCGAATGCCGCCAAGGCCATCGGCCACTTCATGACGTGGATCGCCAACGGGGCCAAGTGAGACTTCCCGTGGCCGGGCGGCCACCGTCGTCGCCACCCTGGGAGCACCCGTGATCCGGCACCTGGTCCTCTTCAAGCTCAACGAGGGCGTCCAGCGCGACGACCCGCGCGTCGTGGAGGGTGTGCGCGCCTTCGAGGCCCTCGGCGACCTGATCGAGGAGCTGCGCTTCTGGGAGTGCGCCTGGAATATCAGCGACCGGCCCATCGCCTACGACTTCGCGATCAACTCGGCGGTGGACGACACGGACGCGTTGCGGCGGTACATCGGGCACCCCGCACACCAGGCGGGCGTCGCGCTGTGGCGCGAGTTCGCCACTTGGGTGATCGCCGACTACGAAATCTGAGCGACACCGAGCACGGATTCCGGGCGACACCACCCGCGAAGCCCCCCACCGGAAACGGTGGGGGGCTTTCCTGCGTAATGTGCCCCAACTCTCCCTCAACACGGAGTTATGCGGTGCTTGCACACAGTGTCCATTTCTTGTGATGCTATGACCGCTTTTGACGGTGAATTGACGGATGCGTGGATGGACGAAGAGGTGGCGTTGACCGTGTCGGCCAGTACCGCGCCGCCCCAGGACGAGGCTCCGGCCCCCGCCCCCGGCCGGCCCCACGAATCCGCCACGCCCCACGCGCCTCCTCAGGAAGCCCCTCCTTCCGCGACCCCTCAGAAGCGCCGCGGCGCCGACACCCGGGCTCTCACCCAGATGCTCTTCGCCGAGCTCAAGGAGCTGGAGCCGGGCACTCCGGAGCACCATCGCGTGCGCGGGGCGCTCATCGAGGCGAACCTCCCGCTCGTGCGCTACGCCGCGGCGCGCTTCCGTTCCCGCAACGAGCCCATGGAAGACGTGGTCCAGGTCGGCACCATCGGTCTGATCAACGCCATCGACCGCTTCGACCCCGACCGGGGCGTGCAGTTCCCGACCTTCGCGATGCCGACCGTCGTCGGCGAGATCAAGCGCTACTTCCGCGACAACGTCCGCACGGTCCACGTACCGCGCCGGCTGCACGAGCTGTGGGTCCAGGTCAACAGCGCGACCGAGGACCTGACGACGGCGTACGGACGATCCCCCACCACCGCCGAGATCGCCGAACGGCTGCGCATCACGGAAGAGGAGGTGACGAGCTGTATCGAGGCGGGCCGCTCGTACCACGCGACCTCCCTGGAGGCCGCCCAGGAGGGCGACGGGCTGCCGGGCCTGCTCGACCGGCTCGGCTACGAGGACCCCGCGCTCGACGGGGTCGAGCACCGCGACCTCGTACGGCATCTGCTCGTCCAGCTGCCCGAGCGGGAGCAGCGGATCCTGCTGCTGCGCTACTACAGCAATCTCACCCAGTCGCAGATCAGCGCCGAACTGGGAGTCTCCCAGATGCATGTGTCAAGGCTCCTCGCCAGAAGTTTCGCGCGCCTCAGATCCGCAAACAGGATCGATGCATAGCTCACGAGAGCGAACCGCCCGCAAGGGCTCTTCCCGACAGTTCTGTGCTGAAAGAACCTCAGAACCCTCCCAACCAGGGCGCATTCACGTCTCGCATGTCGACATGTCACTACAGCGTGTTGCCGACATGTGACATTCTTCCGGGAGCGCGTTTGCCGCAGCCTCGCGGCCGGTATTCAGGTGGAGGCTGCGTTCCTCCGACGGGAGCGTCCGCCGCGACCGTCCCGCGACCCAAAGGGGGTGGCATGTCCGCAGACCAGGGCAGCTCGAAGGTGCTCACGCTCATGCAGAGCGACTCCGCGCCCGACGTGCTTCAGGACCTTCAGGCCCCTCAGGACCTCCCGAGTGCCGAGGCCCTTCCGGCTCCCGAGGCCCAGGACCTTCCGTCCTCGGGAGCCATCGACACCCGCACCCTGTCCCGCTCCCTGTTCCTGCGTCTCGCCGCACTCGACGAGAACAGCCCGGAGCGCGCCTACGTCCGGGACACGCTCATCGAGCTGAATCTCCCGCTCGTGCGGTACGCGGCCGCCCGCTTCCGCAGCCGCAACGAACCGATGGAGGACATCGTCCAGGTCGGCACGATCGGGCTGATCAAGGCGATCGACCGCTTCGACTGCGAACGGGGCGTGGAGTTCCCGACGTTCGCGATGCCGACGGTCGTGGGCGAGATCAAGCGGTTCTTCCGGGACACGTCGTGGTCGGTGCGCGTACCGCGCCGCCTTCAGGAGCTGCGCCTGGCCCTCACCAAGGCCAGCGACGAGCTGTCGCAGAAGCTGGACCGCTCGCCCACGGTCACCGAACTCGCCTCCGTGCTGGGCGTGTCCGAGGAGGACGTGGTCGACGGCCTCGCGGTGGGCAACGCCTACACGGCGTCCTCCCTCGACTCCCCGGCCCCCGAGGACGACGGCGGCGAAGGCTCCCTCGCGGACCGCCTGGGCTACGAGGACTCGGCCCTGGAGGGTGTGGAGTACCGCGAGTCCCTCAAGCCGCTGCTGGCCAAGCTTCCGCCCCGCGAGCGGCGGATCATCATGCTGCGGTTCTTCGCGAACATGACGCAGTCGCAGATCGGCGAGGAGGTCGGCATCTCGCAGATGCACGTCTCCCGGCTGCTGACCCGCACGCTGGCGCAGCTGCGGGAGGGCCTCATCTCGGACTGACTCGCGGCAGCGTCCCAAGGGGCGTCCGACAGCTCACGGTTCGCCTGAGGGTTCCTTATTGACGGAGCGTCAGCCACACTGGCGCGATGCTTCGAGCAACGTGGTTGCGGGGCCGTCGAGGGGCCGTGATCGGCGCCTCGACGGCCGTGGTGTGTCTGGGCGGAGTTCTGGCCGCGGGAGCGGGGACGGCTATGTCGCGGTCGGACCGGCGGGCGGCACCCCTGCGGCATCCGGCACCGCGGTGGCGCCGACCGGTGATGTGAGGCTGGTACCGCTGGAGGGATCCGCCGGCCCAAGGAGCGGGGCGAAACGCAGCACGACCGCCGCGGCCGACCACTCCCTTGCACCCGACCCGAGTTCAGTCGATACGGCCGAACCGGGCGGTGCGGCGGGCACCACCGGACCCACGGCCCACTCCACCAAGTCCGCTGCCGGAGACACGAGTTCGCCGTCGCCGACGGCGACCACCCCCCGTGCGACAGCCGCCGGTCCGGCCGCGCTGAGCGTGGGCGAACCCGTACGGGAGGCCACGGACCAGCGATGGTGCGAGAAGGTGGCCCTCTCCTTCCACAACACCGGCGTCAGCGCGGTGCGTTCGGGCACGGTGACCTTTGGCACGCACATCATCGGAGCGCTCCGGATCGACTGGGCGACGATCGAGTCCACGGACGCGCTGCCCGCACCGATCGCTGCCGGGGCGTCGGTGAAGAAGACCTGGACGGTGTGCGTCGACGCGTGGCGCGTGCCGCTGGGCATGCACATCGAGACGCGGGACGTGTCCGTCCAGTGGAAGTAGAGTCTGGCCCTCGTCGTCCTACTTCAGCGCCAGCCAGGCGACCGCGGCGACGATCACCACGGCGGCGACGACGCCGATGATCAAGCCCACGCGGGGGCCCGTGGATGTCTCCGGCTGCTGCCGGCCGCCCTGCGGCGCCTCGTCGACGAAGGCACGGAACATCTGGGTGCTGCCCGCGGGGTCGTAGTTGCCCTGGGGGCCCTGGGTGTTAGCCATGGCCCAGGACACTAGCGAATACGCGGGAACTGCCCAAGTGAGGGTTCTGTAAGCAGCTGGGGCCCGCACCGGGCGGGCCACCCGCACCCTCCCCACCTGCGCATTTACATTTGCAATACTTGCCTTTGCCAACTTTTTAGCCCAGGGGGTGGCATTTCGTTTGCCTGCAGCAACCAATCGCCCATATGGTTGCCCTAAGCAACGAATCTGAGAGGTGCGATGGCCGGGCGAGCGCAGTACGAAGAGCTGGCGCGCCAACTCAGCGCCGTCGGTGCCGTGAAAAGGGACCTCGGACGGATCCTGCCGCCCGACTGCCCGGGCGCCTCCGCCGCCGTGCTCACGCTGCTGGGCCGCCATGGCGACATGCGGATGAGCAAGCTCGCGGAACTCCTCGCCGTCGACATGTCGGTCACCAGCCGCCATGTCGCGCACGTCGCGGACCGCGGCTGGATCGAGCGCTCCCCCGACCCGACGGACAAGCGCTCCCGCATCCTGCGCCTGACGGACCCCGGCCGGGCCCAGCTCGACGAACTGTCCCGGCGCAGCACCGAACTACTGGCCGAGCGGCTGAGCGACTGGACCGACGACGACGTCGGCCGGCTCATCCAGCTCCTGTCGCGGCTGCGGGAGAGCTTCGGCGACTGCCGCACCGCGCCACGGCTCGCACAGCTCGCACCCGCGGCGGAATCCGTTGCTGACCCGACCACCCGTACACCCGTTTGAGAAACGTAAGAAAAGGAAGCCCATGGCAACGACCACACCAGCCGGTGTGCGGGCTCACGCCAAGCACGTGGGAGGCTCCCCGGACGGCGCTCCGATGACGCACCGGCAGATCATGGAGGCCCTCTCCGGGCTGCTGCTCGGCATGTTCGTGGCGATCCTGTCGTCCACGATCGTCTCCAATGCACTGCCGCACATCATCGGTGACCTCGGCGGCGGCCAGTCGGCCTACACCTGGGTCGTCACCGCCTCGCTGCTGGCCATGACCGCGACCACCCCCCTGTGGGGCAAGCTCGCGGACCTGTACAGCAAGAAGGCGCTCGTCCAGATAGCCCTCGTCATCTACGTCCTGGGCTCGATGGCCGCCGGTCTGTCGCAGAACCCCGGCATGCTCATCGCCTGCCGCGTCGTCCAGGGCATCGGCGTCGGTGGTCTGTCCGCGCTGGCGCAGATCGTCATGGCCGCGATGATCTCCCCGCGTGAGCGCGGCCGTTACTCCGGCTACCTCGGCGCCACCTTCGCCGTCGCCACCGTCGCCGGCCCGCTGCTCGGCGGTGTCATCACGGACACCTCGTGGCTCGGTTGGCGCTGGTGCTTCTACGTCGGCGTTCCCTTCGCGGTCATCGCGCTGATCGTGCTGCAGAAGACCCTGCACCTGCCCGTCGTGAAGCGGGACGTGAAGGTCGACTGGGCCGGCGCGTTCTTCATCTCCGCCGCGGTCTGCCTGCTCCTCGTCTGGGTGACCTTCGCCGGCGACAAGTACGACTGGCTGTCGTGGCAGACCTACACGATGGTGGCGGGCGCGGTCGTGCTCGGCGCGATCTTCGTCCTCGTCGAGTCCAGGGCCGCCGAGCCGATCATCCCGCTGCGCCTGTTCCGCAACCGCACCATCACCCTGTCGTCGCTCGCCTCGCTCTTCGTCGGTGTCGCGATGTTCACCGGCACGGTCTTCTTCGCCCAGTACTTCCAGCTGGCCCGCGACAAGTCCCCGACGATGTCCGGTGTGCTGACGATCCCGATGATCGCCGGCCTGTTCGTCTCCTCCACGGTCTCCGGCCAGGTCATCACCAAGACCGGCAAGTGGAAGGCCTGGCTGGTCAGCGGTGGCGTGCTCGTCACCGCCGGCCTGGGTCTGCTGGGCACCATCCGCTACGACACGGCGTACTGGAAGATCGCCATCTTCATGGCGCTGCTGGGTCTCGGCATCGGCATGATGATGCAGAACCTGGTGCTGTCCACACAGAACCAGGTGGCGCCCAGCGACCTCGGTTCGGCCAGCTCCACGGTCACCTTCTTCCGGTCCCTCGGCGGTGCCGTCGGCGTCTCCGCGCTCGGCGCGATCATGGCGCACCGGATCACCGACTACTTCAAGGACGGACTCGCCGACCTCAGCCCCAAGTACGCCAGGCTGGCCGCCCGTGCGGGTTCCGACGGCGCCATCCCGGACCTCGCCAAGCTGCCCCGGCCGCTGCGCACCCTCATGGAGAGCTCGTACGGCCACGCCATCGCGGACGTCTTCCTGATCGCCGCGTGCATGGCGTTCCTCGCCTTCGTGGTCACGCTGTTCATCAAGGAGGTCCCGTTGAAGACCAAGGGCGCTCTCGCGCAGGCCGCGACGTCCGAGTCGGAGTCGGAGCAGGCGCCGGCGGCCGCCGCCGAGACCTCCGCCCCCGCGGAGGAGAGGGTCCCGAGCTGGGCGGTGGCGAGCACCGAGGCGGCCCCCGACGGCACGCAGAGGCTGGCCGCCGTGGCCACGGTGGCCCCGCCGGCCTCCGCCGGTGAGGGCGGCGGTGTCCCGGTCCGCGGCTTCGTCCGCGGCGCCGAGAGCGCGCCGGTCCCGCAGGCCGCCGTCACGCTGATCTCCCTCGGGGGACGCCAGCTGGGCCGGTCGGTCGCACACGCCGACGGTGCCTACGCGGTGGACGCGCCGGGCGCGGGCAGCTACGTCCTGATCGCCTCCGCCGACGGCTACCAGCCGCAGGCCTCGACGATCCTCGTGCACGAGGAACCGGTGTCGTACGACATCCTGCTCACCGGCACCAGCGGCCTGACCGGTGTCGTCCGGGCCGTCGAGACCGGACTCCCGGTCAAGGACGCGATGGTGATCGTCACGGACGTCCGCGGCGATCTGCTGGCCACCGCCGCCACCGGCGAGCAGGGCGAGTTCTCGTTCGCCGAACTGGTGCCGGGCGCCGTGACCGTCGCGGTGAACGCCGTCGGCCACCGGCCTCGGGCCCTGCCCGTCGAGATCGGCGCCACCGGGGTCACCCGGCTGGACGTCGACCTCGACTCCGGTGCCCAGGTCCAGGGCATCGTACGGGCCCCGCACGGGCCCCTCGCGGACGCCCGCGTGACGCTGGTGGACGCGGCCGGCAACGTGGTCGGCACGGCCACCACCGGCACGGACGGGGCGTACGCCTTCACCGACCTGAACAGCGGCGAGTACACCGTGATCGCGACGGGCTACCCGCCGGCGGCGACGGCGGTGACGGTGAGCGGCCGCGGCGTCGACGACCACGACATCGAACTGGCCCACCCGGGCGAGTAGTCGGACCCCGGCTCGTGGGGGCGCGCTCTGAGCGGAGGTGCGCCCCTGCGGGCCGGATTTTTTTGAGCCTTCTACGGGGATATTCAAGGATTTAGAGGGAGACCACACGATGGGACTGACCGCACGGATCCGTACGCGGGACGGTTGGGCCGTGTCGCACGCGGTCGTCACCGTGACCGACATGACGGGTACGCAGATGCTGCGCGCCGAGGCCGACGGCGACGGGGTCGTCCGGGATGCGACCGCGCTGGCCCCCGGCGCGTACACCGTGATCGTGACCGCGATCGGGTACGCGCCCGCCGCCTCCAGCGCGATCGTCACGGCGAGCGGACGGGCCGAGATCGGGAGCGTGACGCTGGCTCGGCAGGGCGGAAGCGAACTGCCCCCGCCGGGGCCGTGGAGCATCGACCCGGCGCACTCCTCCGTGGGCGCGGTCGCCCAGCACCTGGGGATCTCCAGCGTGCACGGCCGATTCACGGACTTCGCCGGGCGCATCGAGATCGCCCCGGACGACGTGGCGAAGTCCCGCGTCGAGGCCGTCATCCGCGCCGCGTCCATCGACACCGGCAACGGCATGCGCGACAACCACCTGCGGTCGGCCGACTTCCTGGACGTCGAGAAGTACCCCGAGATCACCTATCGCTCGACCGGCCTGACGGCCGCGGGCGCCGACCGCTGGACGGTCCACGGGGAACTGGGCATGCGCGGGGTGGTACGCCCGGTCGACCTGGACCTCGCCTACCTCGGCACCGGTCCCGACCCGTGGGGCGGCACCCGCGCGGCCTTCCGCGCCACGACGGATCTGCGCCGCGAGGACTTCGCGATGAACTACAACCAGGTCGTCCAGGCAGGCATCGCCGCGATCGGCACCACGCTGAAGGTGGAGCTGGACATCCAGGCGGTGCAGGGGGAGTCGCTGCCGCAGGCGTAGGCACAGCGGGGTCACCCTGATCCGGCGCGTCAGCCCCTAGGCTGCCCTCATGGCACCGAACATCGCGACGAACACCGCCGTAACGCTGGACGAGCTGCTGGACTTCGTACGACCCCGTCACCACGCGATCCTGCTGACGCGGCGCGTCGACGGGAGCCCCCAGGGGTCGCCGCTGGCCTGCGGGGTCGACGACTCGGGGCGGATCGTGGTCTCCACGTACCCGGAACGCGCCAAGACCCGCAACGCCAAGCGGGACGAGCGGGTCAGCCTGATCGTGCTCAGCGACGACTGGAACGGGCCGTGGGTCCAGATCGACGGCACGGCCGAGGTCATCGACCCGCCGGACTCCGTCGAACCGCTCGTCGAGTACTACCGCAACATCGCGGGCGAGCACCCGGACTGGAACGAGTACCGGGAGGCCATGGTCAAGCAGGGCAAGTCGATCATCCGGGTCACCCCGGTTCGCTGGGGTCCGGTGGCGACGGGCGGCTTCCCGGCGCGCCTGGTTCCCTCGGAGGGCTGACCGCCGCGGCCCGCCCGGCGGG
The DNA here is from genome assembly GCF_055561075.1 of Streptomyces sp. NPDC022910. NCBI lineage: Bacteria > Bacillati > Actinomycetota > Actinomycetes > Kitasatosporales > Streptomycetaceae > Streptomyces > Streptomyces sp. NPDC022910. The sequence continues at coordinate 13,762 of NZ_JBVHHL010000047.1, read as the reverse complement.
CCGTCCCCTGGCGACCATCGTCTCGATCCCCGCGATCAGCGTCTCCAGCGCGAACGTGAAGTCCCGGTCGCGCATCTCCTCCACCGTGTCACCGCCGCGGGCCTCCATGAGGTCCGCGGACCGGTGCACGACCTCGCTCAGATCGGAGCTCTGCGTCACCGCGCTCATGGCGTGGCGGAAGTACTCGTCCTGGCTCATCCCGGCCGCCGCGCAGCGCTCGATGAAGTGGCCCTCGACCGTGCCGAACCCGTACACGAACTGGAAGACCGCCGAGATGGCGCCCATCCGGCCGTGCACCGGCAGCCCGGTCAGCCCGATGACCCGCTGTACGGCGAGCGCGAAGGCGGCGGAGTGCGGACCGATGTTGAGGAACCGTCCGGCCAGTGGCGACACCCAGGGGTGACGCACCAGCAGGGCACGGAACTCCGTGGCGAGCGCCCGCAGCTGGTCGCGCCAGTCCTCGTCGGAGTCGGCGACCGGCAGCCGCATCTCGCCGTGGACCGCGTCGAGCGCCAGCTCCAGCAGGTCGTCCTTGGTGTCCACGTACCAGTAGACCGACATCGCGGTGACATTGAGCTCGGCGGCCAGGCGGCGCATGGAGAACCTGGGCAGTCCCTCCGCGTCCAGCAGCCGTACGGTCGCCTCGGTGATCCGGTCGCGGTCCAGGCCGGACGGTTGCTGCCCGCCACCACGCGACCCGCCGCCTCGGGGTGCCTTGTCCTCCAGCCAGACGCTGGCACGCGCCGGACGCCCCGTCCGCTGGGCTGCGTTCACCATGGCGCACCTTCCTCGACACTTGAACCGCTGATCACGATGCTAGGCGCGGGGAACTGCGCGGGCGACCACGAACGGCCCGCACCCGCCCGACCACATCCCCCATCGAGCTGCCGGGCGACCACCGTCGGCACCAGGGAGCAGGCGTTGATCGTCCACTGGATGTCCGAGGTCGCCGCGCCCTTGCTTACGGCTTCTCACGGCTTCTCACGGCTTCTCACGGCGCACAACGAAGCGCGGTGGCCCGGGCACGAGTGCCCGGGCCACCGCTTCGAAGTGAACCGTCAGCCGCTCGTCTTCTGTGTGAGGTCGTAGAAGGTGGCCGAACCGACCGTCACCTTCTTGTAGTTCTTCTCGACCCACGAGCTGATCTGGGAGGAGACGTTGGAGCCGCCGGTGCTGTTGCCACCGCCGCCGAAGCCTCCGCCGGCGATGAAATAGTGGATCTTGCCCTCCGTCACGTACTTCTGGAACTGGGCCAGCGTCGGGTACGGGTCGCTGCCGTTGAAGCCGCCGATCGCCATCACCGGGTCACCGGTGGCGAGCTGGTAGCTCGCGGCGTTCTGGGAACGGATGGACGCGGCGATCCAGGTGTACTTCCCGGCGTCCTTCTCCAGCAGCTTCTTGGCTTCGGAACTGACGTTCGCGCCGTTGAGCAGGCCGCCGATGCCGCCGCCGGCCATGCCGCCCTCGCCCGTCCGGCCGCCGCCGGGGAAGGCGCCCTGCTGGTGGCCCTGCTGGTTCTGGCCCTGGCCGGTTCCGTTCTGCTGGTTCTGGCCGGTCCGGCCGTTCTGGCCGGGCATGCCGCCGCCTGGGAAGCCACCGGCGCTCCCGCCCGGGAAGCCCTGCTGACCGTTCTGGCCCTGGGTGTTGCCATTGCCGTTCTGCTGTTTCTGGCCCGGCATACCGCCGCCGAAGCCGCCGCGCATACCGCCGCCGAAGCCGCCGCGCATACCGCCGCCGCGACCGCCCATCATGCTCGCGCCCGCCGGACCGGCCGTGACGATCGAGCCGGTGTGTCCCTGGTTCACGGTGGTGAGGGTGTACGCGGTCGGACCCGCGATCGAGACCACGAAGCTCAGGACCACGGCCGCGAGGGCGAGCTGCCGCCCCAGCCGGGCCGCGAAGATGAGGCCGAGGGCGCCCACCAGACCGCCGACGAGGACGAGCCACTTCAGCCAGGGCAGGTAGTCCGGCGTCCGGTTGAGGAGCACGTAGCCCCAGGCCGCGGTCGCCGTGACGGTGACCGCGAGGGTGAGCGACGCCCACGTCTTCGAGCGCTCCTCCCACAGGACCGTGACGCCCATGCCGACGAGGGCGGCGATGTAGGGGGCAAGGGCCACCGTGTAGTACTGGTGGAAGATGCCGGCCATGTAGCTGAAGACGAGCGTGGTCATCAGCAGCGATCCGCCCCAGGCGAGGAAAGAGCCACGGACGAGGTCCGTCCGCTGCGCCATGGGGGTGCCCTCGCTCGAGCGAAGTCGAGAGTGGGGGAGCGTGAGCACCAGGCCCGCGACGAACAGGATCAGGGCGGCAGGAAGCAGCCAGGAGATCTGGGAGCCGATCTCGGAGTCGAACATCCGGTCCCAGCCGGTCGAGCCCCACTGGCCGCCGTTGCCGCCGCCCATGCCGCCGACACTGCCGGTCTCGTCGCCGTTGATACGGCCGAGGCCGTTGTAGCCGAAGGTCAGCTCCAGGAAGGAGTTGTTCTGCGAGCCGCCGATGTACGGACGGGAGGACGCGGGCCACAGCTCGACGATCGCGACCCACCAGCCGCCCGAGACCACGAGGGCCACGGTGGCGAGCCCCAGCTGCACGAGTCGCTTCTTCAGCTTCACGGGCGCGCAGACGCCGTAGACGATCGCCAGCGGGGGCAGGATCAGGCACGCCTGCAGGGTCTTCGTGAGGAAGGCGAAGCCGACCGCGACACCCGCCCACACCAGCCACTTGGTGCGGCCGTCCTCCAGGGCACGGACGACGAAGTAGACCGTGAGCGCCATCAGCAGCGCGAGCAGCGCGTCCGGGTTGTTGAACCGGAACATGAGCGCCGCGACCGGGGTGAGCGCGAGCACGACGCCCGCGATCAGGCCGGCCGCGGGGCTGAACCGGCGCCGGACGGCCGCGTACACCACGGCGACGGTGAGGACGCCCATGACGACCTCGGGGACGAGGATCGCCCACGAGTTGAGGCCGAAGATCCGCACCGACAGGACCATCGGCCACAGCGCAGCCGGGGGCTTGTCGACCGTGATCGCGTTGCCCGCGTCCAGCGAGCCGAAGAAGAACGCCTTCCAGGACTTGCTGCCCGCCTGGACCGCCGCCGAGTAGAAGGAGTTGGCGTAGCCGGAGGCGCTCAGGTTGTACAGGTACAGCAGCCCGGTGGCGAGCAGCAGGCCGAGGAACGCGGGGCGCACCCAGCGGGGGTCCTCGGGCCGGCCGCGCCAGACTCTGCGCGCGAACGGCTGCTTGGGCTCACCGGCCCCGGGGGCGGGAGCCGGCCCGGCCACCGGCTCCTCCACGGCTGTCGACCGGGGCGGCGTCGGCGGCCCCCAGGAGGACGGTCCGGCACCCCCCTGGTAACTCGTGCGGTCGTAGTCAGTGGTCATCGTGAATTCCTCGGATCGGTGTCCTGCGGACGCACCGGCTGCAGCGGCATGGTGGCGTGCCTCCAGGAGATGCGGTCCGCGTCAGCACCGGCGCGGAACTGGGTCGTGTCGTACGTCCGGGGCGCCGTCGGGCGCTGGGGCAGCGGCTGGCGCTGCTCGTACGACGGGTACTGCTCGTAGGACGGGTACTGCTGGCCGTACTGGGGCGTCGCCGTGGAGTAGGAGGGCGAGAACGGGCCGTGGGCGACGACGGGCGACGGGGGTGTCTGGGAGTCGTCGCGCCGGTCCGGGAACACCCAGGCCCTGAAGAGCAGGAACCGCAGCACCGTCGCCGCGAGGTTGGCGGCGATCAGCACCGCCAGTTCCGTGGAGTGCGAGGGGTCGCTGGTCGCCGCGTTCAGGGCGGCGAGGGAACCGCTGGTGAGGACGAGGCCGATGCCGAAGACGACAAGGCCCTGCGCCTGGTGCCGGACGGCGCCGCCGCGGCCGCGCACCCCGAAGGTGAGCCGGCGGTTGGCCGCCGTGTTGGCGACGGCCGAGACCAGCAGGGCGAGCGCGTTGGCGATCTGCGAGTCCGAGAACTGCCGGAAGACGCTGTAGAGCACCAGATAGAAGAGGGTGGACAGGCCGCCGACCACGCAGAAGCCGACGAGCTGGCGGGCCAGGCCCTTGGGTACGTTCTGCAGGTCGCGGTCGCGCGGATCGTCGCCGAAGGGACGCGCGATCCGGTCGAGCGGCAGCGACCCGGTGGCCAGCGCCTTTCCGATGCGCCACACGCCCTTGAGGTCGTCGGTGGCGGTCTTCACGATGTGCACCGTGGAGTCGGGGTCGTCGACCCAGTCGACCGGCACCTCGTGAATGCGCAGGCCCGCGCGCTCGGCGAGGACCAGCATCTCCGTGTCGAAGAACCAGCCGGTGTCCTCGACCAGCGGCAGCAGCGCCTGGGCCACGTCACGACGGATCGCCTTGAAACCGCACTGCGCGTCCGAGAAACGGGCCTGCAGGGAACCCCGCAGGATGAGGTTGTAGGCACGGCTGATGAACTCGCGCTTGGGACCGCGTACCACCCGGGAGGTACGGGCCAGCCGGGAACCGATCGCCAGGTCGGAGTGACCCGAGATCAGTGGCGCCACCAGCGGAAGCAGCGCGTTGAGGTCGGTCGACAGGTCCACGTCCATGTAGGCGAGGATCGGAGCGTCCGAGGCGGACCAGACGGTCCGCAGCGCACGGCCGCGGCCCTTCTGCTCCAGCCGGAAGGACTTCACCTCCGCGATCTCCGCCTCCAGCCGCGCGGCCACCTGGGGGGTGGTGTCCGTGGACGCGTTGTCCGCGACCGTGATGCGGAACGCGTAAGGGAACGTGCGCTTGAGGTGCTCGTGCAGTCTCAGCACACATGGCTGGAGGTCCTTCTCCTCGTTGTAGACGGGGATCACTACGTCCAGGACAGGCGTACCGGCGTCGCCGGCCGGGAGGTGCTCCCGCGCCGGCAGGGTGCCGGGAGAAGAGTCGGTTCGCATGGCACCGACTCTCCTCAAGCGCCCTGTCGCGCCCATGTGGTGGCACTGTGCTGTGCCTGTGAGTGCGGTTGCCAGTTCGTTTCGGGGGCGGGCGTGGGCACGTACGGGGTGAGCGCCGGCAGATGCACGGTGAACACCGTCCGTCCCGGAACGCTGTCGACGGTCACGGCACCGCCGTGCGCGGTCGCGACGGCCTGCACGATGGCGAGGCCCAGGCCGGTCGAGCCGGTGGACCGGGAACGCGCCGAGTCGCCACGCGCGAACCGCTCGAAGACGTGCGGCAGCAGGTCCGGCGGAATGCCCTGACCGTCGTCCTGGACGTCCACGCACAGCCACGGTCCGCGTCTTTGCACGCGCGCGGTGACAGTCGTACCGGGTGGGGTGTGGGTGCGGGCGTTGGCCAGCAGATTGACGAGCACCTGCTGCAGCCGTGCGGCGTCGGCGGACACGAGGGCGGGCTCGTCGGGAAGTTCGAGCCTCCAGTTGTGATCGCGTCCGGCCGCGCGCGCGTCGCTGATGGTGTCCACGACGAGCGGTACGAGGTCGGTCTGCTCGAACTGGAGCGGCCGACCCGCGTCGAGCCGGGCGAGCAGCAGCAGGTCCTCGACGAGCAGGGTCATACGGCCGGCCTCGGACTCGATCCGCTGCAGGGCGTGCCGGGTGTCGGGCCCGGTCTCCTCGCGTCCCCGCCTGGTCAGCTCGGCGTACCCGCGGATGGAGGCGAGCGGCGTGCGCAGCTCGTGACTGGCGTCCGCGACGAACTGCCTGACGCGCATCTCGCTCTGCTGCCGTGCGTGCAGGGCGCCGTGGACATGGTCGAGCATCCGGTTGAGGGCGCCCCCCACCTGCCCTACCTCGGTGTGCGGATCGGTCTCGGACTCCGGCACCCGCTCGTTGAGGGTCACCTCGCCGGTGTGGAGCGGCAGTTCGGAGACCCGGGTGGCGGTGGCGGCGACCTTGCGCAGGGGCCGCAGGGCCAGCCCGACGAGCACGGAACCGGCGATGCCGGCGGCGACGAGACCGGCGGCGGTGACACTGACCTCGACGATGATGAGGGTGTCGATGGTGTTGGTGACCTCCGCGGTCGGCAGGGCGACGTAGTACCCGCCGTTGCCGTCCTGGGCGGCGGTGTACTCGACCCGGTACTCCCCGAGGCCCGGGATGTCCACGGTGCTCACGCCGGTCTTCGACGCGTCGGCGAGGCCCGCCTTCTGTGTGTCGCTGAGCGTGCCGGAACCCATGCCGTTCACGCCGACCGTGTCCTTGGCCTTGTACTTGGCGACGACCCCATCGGTGATCCTGCCGCTGCTGTCCACGTAGGCGGCGACGGTCTTGACCTGCGTCGGGCCCTTGGTGACGAAGGTGCTGAGTTTGACACTCGGCTTATCGGTGAGCGTCTGGTCGCGGCCCGGGCCCGGGCCGAGCGTGTTGCCGCCCGGATTCCTCGGGCCCGACACACGCATGGCGCTCTCGTGCAGCTTGCCGTCGAGCTGCCGGTACAGATGCTGGCCCAGCGCGATGGTCGTCACGGTGCCGATCACGGCACACACCACGGCGATCAGCGTGACCGCCGAGACGACGAGCCGCGTCCGCAGCGTGCGCGGCTGTCGTCCTCGCTTCTGCGTACGCGGCCGTCGTCGCCTGCTCATGACGCCGCGGGCTTGATCAGGTAACCGGCGCCGCGCCGCGTGTGGATCATCGGCTCGCGACCCGCGTCGATCTTCCGCCGCAGGTACGAGATGTAGAGCTCGACCACGTTGGCCTGTCCGCCGAAGTCGTACGACCACACACGGTCGAGGATCTGCGCCTTGCTGAGCACGCGCCGCGGGTTGCGCATCAGGAAGCGGAGCAGTTCGAACTCGGTGGCGGTGAGGTGGATGTTCTCGCCTGCCCGCGACACCTCGTGGCTGTCCTCGTCCAGGGTGAGGTCACCCACGACGAGCACCGAGTCGGAACGGCGGTCGGCGGCACCGGACCGCCGGATCAGCCCGCGCAGCCGGGCCACGACCTCTTCGAGGCTGAACGGCTTGGTGACGTAGTCGTCGCCACCGGCGGTCAGACCCGCGATCCGGTCCTCGACGGCGTCCTTGGCCGTCAGGAAGAGGACGGGCACATCCGGCAGTTCGCGCCGCAGCCGCCCCAGGACGGACAGGCCGTCCATGTCCGGGAGCATCATGTCCAGGACGACGGCGTCGGGCCGGAAGTCGCGTGCGGTCTGGATCGCGCCCTGTCCGTCACCCGCACTGCGGATCTGCCAGCCTTCGTAGCGGAGGGCCATGGAGAGCAGTTCGGTGATAGAGAGCTCGTCGTCCACCACCAGCACTCGGACGGGGCTCCCGTCCGGCCTCAGCAGTTCGGTGCGCCCCTGGGGCGAGGTCGTGGTCATGGTGGACACCTTGTCGGGGTCCTCTTAGAGCACGCTTTCACCAATCTGTGATTTCCCTGAGAAACTCACAGGCGCCTCTCAGGGAACTCCTTGGAAGATCGCGAAGTGGCCTGGTTTCCGGGATCCGTGGGCTCGCAGCGGGGCGGAGATGAGACGCGGATGAGCCGGCGTTCTCATGACCCGGCTGTGTGCGGCCTGAGGCGACGCAGCCTCATCGAGGATCTCACCGGGGGGCCGGGCTCAGTCCCGTGCCCGATGAAACGTATGGCTGCGCTCGACCCTGGCGACGTGCAGCGTGTACGTCTCGTACCAGTGTGCGCGCCCGTGCTTCTGGGCCGCGCGGTGCTCCAGATCGCTCCGCCACTCCTCGATGGCGGCCAGGTCCCGGAAGTACCCGACGGTGATCGAGAGCCCGCCCGGGGTACGGGCATGGTCCATCCCGAGGTAGCCGGGGACCTCCTTGACCAGTTCCTCCATCCGCTCGGAGGTTTCCCCGTATCCGTTGTCACCCTCGGTCCGCACGGAGGTGAACACGACGGCGTAGTACGGGGGTTCGTGCGCAGCGACAGGGGCAATGGAGTAATCGCTCATGTCGCCACGATCGAGGCCGACGCCACCGCCCGTCCACTCCCTTTCCGAACGGGATCCCGAAGAAATCCGGTCCTTGACCATCGCGCACCGCGCGGAGGCCACGGTCCCGGGGCTGTCAGAACAGCCCGTCCTGCATCCTGACCTCCCCCGACTCCCTTACCGGAACCGTCACTTCGTCCCGCTCGGTGGCCGTCAGCTCCCACCCCGTCATCAAGCGCGCGTCCAGTACGAGAACCCCGCACCCGGTCGCCAGATGCAGGTCGGGCCCGGCGGCGGCCAGCACATCCCCGGTGACCGCCCCGCCGGCGACCAGCTCGCTCACCACGCCGTCCGCACGGGGGAGCCCGTCGAGGCCGAACACGTCGCTGTGGTCGACGGCCCGGAACGGTGCCCGCTCCAGCGACTCCGGCCAGCCGTCGAGCGCCACCGCCCGCGCGTGCAGCTCCGCCAGCTCGGCGACCCGCTCCCCGGCCGGCGGCAGCGCGGCCCGCACCGCCCGCTTGTCGGCGTACGGAATCCGGTCCGGCACCCGGAGTGCGGCCCGCAGCAGCTCCTCCGTGCGCCGTGCCGCCATCAGCGGGCCGCGCCCCAGCCAGCTGAAGGAGACGGCGCCCTGCTCGAGGAGCCGTGCGGAGCCACGCTCGACCGCGGTGATCCCGACCTTGACCATGCCGGGCCCGAACCACGCGAGATACACCCGGTAAGGCCGCGGATCATCGGCGACGGTATCCGCGGCGACGGAGTGCGCCCGGTCGAGGCGCGCGCACTCCTCGCACCGCGCACCGGTACTGCGCCCCGACACCTCGGCCCGCGCCGGGCACCCGTGGCCGCGGGCGCCCACACACGTCCGCACACCCCCGGCCACGACCGCGAAGGCCACCCGCTTCCCCCGCTCAAGACCACTGCGCCGCCCGCCTTCCCACCCCAGCACGGGCCCGTCGTCACCCCACCGCAGCCCCGTACATCTCCACGCCCGAGTCATCGCTTTCGAGAGTAGGGGCCATCACTGACAGTCATAGTGATACGCGGTCCCCGGTGGCCGTGACGCTGCGCCGCCGGAGCAAAAGCCGCCTGGCCCCGTGTACTTCGCTGCTGTACGGCTCGGGTGGTCGACAAGCGTTCCCTCCGGTCCGTCGATCAGGACGCTTACGGCGGCCGACGACTCAGCCCCCGGTGTTCCCCGTGGTTCCGCGCACCATCTGGCACGACCTCTTCGGCTCCCCAACGGCTTTCGGAAGCGCATGTGGCCTAGTCACCCTGAGCGGGCGCATGCGACTCTTCGTCCTCCTCCATGAACCGGATGCCCTCATGAGTCAGTGAGACGGTGGCGGGGGTGTTGTGCGATGTCCAGTCGACGGCGATCAGACCCTCGCCGACCAGATACGCGCAGGCCGCGGCGAGGTCCTCGTCGGGCAGATGCAGCTCGTCGCGGAGTGCCGCTCCGCTGACCTCAGGGCGATTGCGTTCGACGGCCCCGTACAGAGATTGGAGTACCGCTCTGCGATAGGTCTTGCGTTCACGGAGTGTCGTCATGGCTGTTGCTCTCGGGCTCGTGGCCGACGATGCGGGCGCTTATGGGGCGGGGCTCTTTGTGGCTTTCACCGTCTGGTCACACCTCGTCTCCGGGCGCGTGCTCCTCGAAGGACGATTCACTCGACGCCAGCCAGGATTGTGCAGGCTGTGCGGCGTGCGTGGTGTCGATGGTGAGATGGAGACGGGTCGCCCCCTCGTGGCCGGCGGGATAGCTGCGCTGCTCGGTCGAGGAGAAACAACGACGCAACACTTCTGCCACGCGACGGGCGACCTCCGGCGTCGCCGCGACGATGCGGACCTCGGCGTGGCCCGCGGAGGGCAATGGTTCGTGATCCATGGCGTACCTCCTGCAGGCGGCGTCGAGGACGCAGGACCGGTCGCCGCTGGGAAGGTCCGGGGCCCGGATGTCCGCCGCGCCTCCACGTACGCCCCTTCCTGAAGCGTATGCCCGCGCCTGTCGCCTCTGCCCCCCGAACCGGGCACCCGGGTCATGGTGCCCCGGAGGCGAAGGTCAGCCGCACCACTCGCCCTGAAGGGCCGCACCGTTCGCCCTGAAGCAACGTGCGTCATCCGTGGTGTCTCCGCCCCACGTCGGTCGCCCGCCCGCCGCGGGCCTCTCAAATGATTCCGGGCCCTCCTTCTGACCCCCAGGCGTCGGCCTCGACGAGAGCCAGCATCTGCGGGGCTGTCAGGGGGATCGCGGGATCGACGGCAGCGGTCAGCAGCCAGGTGGCCGCCCCGACAGGCTGGGCGGGTGGGATGACCAGCAGCTGCCGGCGATCCATGGCGCCGCTGTCGAGAGTGATGGCATGCGCCTCGATATCGACGTCTGTCAGAACCACTTCGATCGCGTGGCCGGGCGTCATGACGGTGCACGGGGCGTCGGGCCAGGCGGCGGCGTCCACGGTGACACGCGTGACGATGCCGAAGCCCGGGTTCAGCGAGCCGATCAGCGCGGGCAGCTCCAGTTCCAGCGCGTCACAGCGCGGCCACCAAGCTCCGTCCAGTGGGCCGTGACCGAGTCCCGGCGTGAGGGCCAGCCGAGGCAAAGGCATCCGGTATGTGCGTGCTCCGCCCGATGACGCGCTTTCCGTAAAAATCTCGGTGACGTCCATCTCGCGATCCCGTCCCGGGCGGCATTCGAATGCCCGTTTTCATCGTTGGCCGCGAACGGCACCGCCGTGGTCGCGTTGCGCGAAAAAATCTCGGCAGAGTCAGCGTACTCCCGGCCGTGAAGAAGGGCGAGAGTCGAAATTTTCGCCGCGCTGGCGCAGGCTGCAAAAATGACAAGAAAAACCTGGATCAACGCTCGTCGAGACGTCGGCCCAGGCCATGAGGAAGCCGCCGTTGACGGCGCGCCGTGACGCCGTCAGGCGGGCTGGATGTTCTCCGCCTGAGGGCCCTTCTGGCCCCGCGTTACGTCGAAGCTGACCCGCTGGCCCTCCTGCAGTTCGCGGAATCCCTCGGCTGCGATCTTCGAGTAGTGCGCGAAGACGTCGGCGCCGCCGCCGTCCTGCTGGATGAACCCGAAGCCCTTTTCCGCGCTGAACCACTTGACCGTACCGGTGGCCATTCCGTTTCTCCTTACGTGGGTCGCTGAGGGACCACTCACGTGGAATCCTGGTTGCCGAAATGACCCATCCGGAGCGCACCGGATAAAATGACAATGCGCCTGAAGGTCACATCCCGTCAGACGCACATTGAGTTTCATGGGTACTAAACTGCAACTGCGCCAAAGCTAGCACGAATCCTTGTATTGTGCGCGTTCAGCGAGAAAGTATTGAAAACCGTCACGGCAGCGAGTCACCGTGGGTTCAAATCCCATACCCACTACGGGCAGAGCCGGGATGCGCCGCGTCGCTGCCGGATCTGTCTTTGACCTGTGCGCACTCGGCAGGGGTGCATACGTACATCCATCACATCGGCCTGACGTCCAGACCGCATCCGTGCGACCTAGCTCCGCGGCGCCACCCCGCCGTGGGAGCGCACCGCGATCCCGAGCAGTTCCTCCGCCGCACCGGCCGGGCGGTGGCCCCTGGCCCACACCGCGTGCAGCCGCCGGTGCAGGTCCACGCCCGTCACCGGCACCTCCACGACGCGCCTGTCGGCGAGGTCCGCCTGCATGGTCACCGCGCTGAGCACCGCGGGCCCGGCGCCCTCGGCCACCGCGCTGCGTACCGCCGCGTTCGCGTCCAGCACCATCAGCGGCCGCGCCGGCTCGACGCCTGTCGCGGCCAGCACCCGTTCGAGCGTCTCTCGCGTACCCGATCCCGGCTCGCGGACGATCAGCCGGGTTCGGGCCAGTTCGGCCGAGACCGCCACCGGGGGCGGCACCCGCGTCTGGGCCGGGCGCATCGCGGACTCGTTCTACATCGACCTCGGCCTGCTGGCGATCGTCAACGGCGCGGTGGCGAAGGGGACCGCAGTGGACCTGTCGTCCTGGCACCCGCAGGACGCGCAGAACAGCTTCACCGGGACCTCCGTCGAGACGATCGTGCTCGAAGTCCCGCATGAGCACCCGCAGTTGCGTCCCGGGGCGCGTACCGGCGTGTGGTGCGCGACCAAGCTGGCCACCGACGCCGGCGGATGGCGGCAGATCAACCGCGCCGGGCACCCGATGATGTGGCCGATCTTCTGGCCCGGCGACACCGACTTCTCCAACCCGGCCAACACCCGGCACCCGTCCGAGGACCTGGCCGCCGCCGGCGAGCCCATCGCCGCGCAGATCGCCGCCGTCGTCCGAGCCACCGGTACCTCGGCCGCCCCCGACGGCTACGTGCACCGCCGTGGCGCTGCACCTGAACATCGGCGATACGGCCGACTTTCCTGCCTTCCACGAGGCCGTGGCCGGCGCCCTGCGTGAGACCTTCCAGCGGGACTCCTTCGACCATTTGGTCAATAACGCGGGTTTCGCAGGGATGGCGTTGATCGAGGAGACCACTGAGCAGGAATTCGACAAGCTCACCGACGGCCTGTTCAAGGGCCCGTTCTTCCTCACCCAGACCCTGCTGCCGCTGCTGGCCGACGGCGGTGCCATCGTTAACCTGACCAGCAACTCGACTCTGCCCCAGGTGACCGCGCCTGGCTACTCCGTCTACGCGGCCCTCAAGGGCGCCATGGTGGTCCTCACCCGGTACATGGCCAAGGAGTTCAGCGCCCGCGGCATTCGCGTCAACTCCGTCGCCCCCGGCGCCACCCGCACCCGCTTCGCCGACGACGCTTTCGCAAGGAACCCTGAGATCATTCCGGACCTGGCGAAGACGTTCGCGCTCGGGCGAGTCGGCGAACCCGACGACATTGGCATGGTCATCGCCATGCTGGTCTCCGAGGAGGGGCGCTGGATCACCGGCCAGGACATTGAAGTCTCAGGCGGCCAGAACCTCTGACCAAGCACCCGCGATGACCCCGGCGAGCGCGGCCCTCCCCCACGCCGAAGCCACTGCTGCGCCCGGTGGCACCTCGCTCGGGCCACCGGGCTGCGCTGCGCGCCACACGCTGCCTCAGTACGCCGCACATCCCTTGCCTGATCCTGCTGCGACAGAGCAGGATGAGACTGGTCCGTGCAAGACTGAAGGCATGCCTTTGGCCGAGATGCGCGAGCTGGTGAACCGGCATGCACGCCCCGATCTGACCACAGCGATCGACGGCATTCAGGCATGCAGATTCGACCAGCGCAGCGCACCTGCCGCGGGCATGTCCGGCACCGTGCTGGCGGTCATCGCCCAGGGCGGCAAGCGTCTCGCCCTGGGCGAGCGCCTGTACGAGTACCGACCCGGTCAGTACCTCGTCACCTCGGTCGATCTCCCCGTCACCGGCCACGTTATCGACACCGGGCAGCCCACCCTCGGCTTCGGTATGACCCTCAACCCCGCCGACATCGCTCAGCTGCTCCTGGACGCCGACCCCCGTGACCTGCCTGCCCCGGCACTCACCGCACCCGTCGGCATCGCGGTCAGCCAAGCCCCCTCGGAAATGCTGGATGCCATCGTCCGGCTGCTACGGTTGCTGGACCGGCCCGGTGACCGCAAGATCCTCGCCCCGCTGGTCAAACGGGAGATCCTCTGGCACCTGCTGCGCGGCGAGCAGGGCCCCGCCATCCGTCAGCTCGGCCTGGCAGACAGCGGATTGGCCCACATCAACCGGGCGGTCCAGCAGATCCGAGAGCACTACGCGGAGTCGTTGCGAGTCGAAGACCTCGCACAGATAGCGGGCATGAGCGTGTCCGCGTTCCACCGCAACTTCCACGCCGTGACTGGAATGAGAGGGCTTCTCGAAACCGAGTGTGGAGCTGGGGGTTCCGTACGGGTGTGCTGTTCAGGTGATTGTGGCCGCGCCGGGGCATGAAGGCAGGGCCT
>NZ_JBVHHL010000046.1:0-61761 GCF_055561075.1 Streptomyces sp. NPDC022910 | reverse complement strand
GCCGTTAACCGATGCACCGGACAACCGCGACGGGACGGCCACACCGCTGCCACCGATTTGACCTGCGGCGTTTCCGCTTAACTGCCGGGCATTGGCCCAGGGCCAGGTCCGCTCGATTCGCAAGTAGCGGCGGCGAGCGTGGTGGGCCAGGCGGGCGGGCAGGTGGTAGAGGCGCAAGCGCATGGTGTCCGGTTCGGCGTTGGCCAGGCTCTCGCTGTCGTGCAGGGTCAGCAGACGGAGCCAGGCGTCGAGATCGACCGCGAGGTTCGCGGCGAGCATCCATGCCGCGTTGATCTGCCATGACTGGGAGGGCAGGTTGTGCAGGCCCATGGCCTTGCCGGTGCGGATGCGGTCTTCGACCTCGGCGTGGTCGCGGTGCAGGGCGTCGAGGAACTGGATCTGATGGGAACCGGCGATGCCCCACATGTGCCGGATGTTCGTGGCAGTGATCGAGTAGCGCCAGCCGGTCTTCTTCTCGAAGTCGGTCAGCTTCTTCAGCTGCCGCCTCGAGGGCTTGACGCGGCGGACGATCAGTCGCATCCCCTCCGGCCAGCCGTCACGGGTGTTCACGCCGGTCAACTCCGCCACCTGGTAGCCCTCCTGGAGTTCGCCGCCCTGTGTCAGCGAGGTCTCCCACGCGCTTTCGGGAAGCTTCGCGATCGCGGCCTCGTCCTCGGGCGTGATCTTCCAGCCGACCGTGTAACGGACCGTGCGCCGTGTGGTGTTCAACGCTTCGAGGTGCTGAAGCAGGCCGTGCGTGGCCCCCGCGCCGTCGACGCGGATCAGCAGCTTGGACTGCGAGGAGCGGGGGATCTGCTCCAGGCAGGCGGCCAGCACGCGCAGGTGGTCCTCGACGGTGTTCGCCCCCGCGTTGCCCGGGCGTAGTTCCATCGCGAGGCTCTCGCCGGTGTTCGCGCACCAGCCGCCCAGCGGATGGAACCCGAACGTACCCTTGAACGTGCCCGCGGCGCCTTCCTTCCTGGTCGCGGCGGTGATGACCGTGGCGTCCAGGTCCACCACGATCCACCCCTTCAGCCTCCGCCCGGCGACCTCGATCCACGGGAAGCCGCCGGGCCGCAGGTGGAGCAGCGTCCACACGTGCCGGCGTGCCCGCCGCCGCACCTTCGCGATCTTCGCCAGGGTCGTGTCGTCCAACCCGATCAGCAATCGGCGCACCGTCGAGTCCGAGGCTGGGGTACCGAACACGCCTTGGTGGTGGCGCTGGAGCTGCTCAGCCTCCAGCACACTCCTGGCCCCGAGCACGATCGCCACGGCGAGCTGGACCAGCACCCCGGCCCGCTCCCGCCAGCCGCTGGCTCTGCTGGAGGGCAGCACACCCGCGAGCCCTCGTGTCAGCCCGATCCGGTCCGCCAACTTCCGCAGCAGCACCGCCCCCGCATGCCCGACCAGCCCCTTCCCGTCGGCCGTCACGGACAGCCCCCGCTCCCACCCTGTACGCTCGACCACCAGAAAGGTGTCCTGACTCCTGCACCGGATACGAACTCGACACTCGCATCCTTGCAGATCAGCGGCACCTTTCTGCTGTCAGGGCGTCAGCTCACCCAATTCCGGTGAATAGCCAGGGCTAACTCACCCCGGCGGCGTGCTGCTGACCGCGCAGCGCGCCCCTTCGCCATGCCTGGAGCCACCCATGCATCACTCACACCTGCTCCCGCGAGACCTCCCGCACGCCGAGATGATCGCTGCCGCCGCTGCCCTCGTGTTGGCACCCGCCAAGGGCGAAACCGTCCCGTTCCTCGACGCCGCTCACGCCATCTCCCGCGAGGTCCGGCGCTCTGGTGGCGACAGCAGCGCGTACCGCCTCGGCACGGTCAAGCGCGTGTTGCAAGAGGCAGGCATCCGCACCCGCAACGAGTCGCCGGGCAGCGACACGGTCTACCTCGACGGCGTACGCCTGCTGCTGCCCGCTGCGCAAGCGCTCGCCGACCGGATCGGCCGCACTCCCCCGATGCGCATGCTGCAAGCCGAACTCGCCATCTGTCCCGTCTTCGGCGATCTGGTCCCGGTCTCAGTTGATCAGGTTCGTCCTGGCCATGCTGCGCGGTGGCGTCGACCCCTTATCACTCGCTGTCGACGTGCCGTGCTCGGAGCCATGCTGCCTCGAACTCGTCTGGGTGGATTTCCTTGTCCGCCCACTCAGGGTCAAATAGGTCCACAACCGGCGGATTGAACGTCCAGTCATCGGGTCCGCTCTTCAGCGCGGTCCCGTCGCTGGCGAGCTCTACCTGACGCAACCTGCGGCCGTCGGAGCCGACCTCCATGAAGTAGGTCGTGGGTTCATCGCCGTCGTCATCCCAGCGGCGCCGAAGGTGCACGATGCTCCGGTCCGCAAGCGTGCCGAAACCGGGGCGGCCGCGCTGTGTGTCGCGCTTGGCCCGCAGCCCGTCCAGGCCCGGAGGCATGGTCGGCTCGTCGATGTCGACTTCGTCGAGGTCCCCGTCGGCCCGCTCGATGGCTTCTGGACTGTCGACCACCTCGACCTCTGCGAAGGTCTCAAGGACCTCTCGGGCCGATCGCGCGTGGACCCACCACCATGCACCGCCCATGCCGTGGTCGTGCAGGACGAGAAAGCGCGACTTCGGCGCGGGGGTAGTGCTTGTCACGTCGGCCGAGCGTAGTTGAGTGCGATCAAGTGCGGTGCTTCGAATGTCGCGGCAGCGGTGCTGGACCAGATCGTCTGGGACAACAGCCACCAGTGGCCATCTCTGGCGTCGTCAGTGGGAACCGGTCAGTGCTCCGAAGCCGTCGTCCGGTGCATCTGCGGTAGAGGGTGGGCACTGATGTGTTTTGGTCCAGATTCCGGCCTTTTCCAGGAGGGGTTCGGGGGTGTCCGCCGTCCGGAAGGTGAAGGTGGTTCCCGCTGGTTCTGTCTGAAGGGCGATCTGTCCGAGCGGTTGGTGCAGCGTGATTGGTTGCCAGCGACACGCGGTCTCATCAAGGGAGGAGACCACCTGCGAGTAGGTCGGCTGGCCGGGGTGGGTTGTCGTGGTGGCCGACCTCGCGTGCGGGAGCCTGATGGTGTCGCGCCAGGTCTGGGCCATGATCGAGGTGACGAGGCGGCAGCGGCAGACGCAGAGCTCGACGTCACCGTAGGCGAACAGGTGCGGCCAGCGGCGTCGTTTGCTGACACGGCCGATGTCCCAGGGCTGCCCGAGGGTCGTGACGATGTCGTTCAGGGACGTGCCGCAGCGCAGTGGGCCGATGGCTCCGGTCGAGCCGAAGGTGGCAAGTATGTGCAGCGCGGTCACACCGTTGAGCATGCCAGTGGTCCAGTGAGGCGGCCACCAAGTTGTTCGTGGGTTGGCGTGCCAGGGCCCCGGCTGGCGCCGCAGCCCGCGCACCGAGCGAAGCCCTCCGGCGCGCGAAACCACATCTGACTACTCCCGAAAGCGCCCTTTAGCCCTGACCGGCTGCGGGGCGTTTCTGCGTTTCGGCAGATCACAGCCTTGAGATCGCTGGGAGCAGCGTCTGATCATCGACCCTGGCACCGCAACAGAGCGGAGTCAATCGACTGCGGAGGGGCACGCGATGAACGCTCGGATCGGCAACGGCAAGGCAGTCCACCTGATCGGCACCGGCGACAAACCCGCATGTGGGAAGTCCGGCGAGCTGCACGACGCCTCGGACCAGGACGTCACCTGCAAGGCGTGCATGAAGCCGACCGCCGACCCGGCGACCGCTCCCGCCGCGGTGTCGGAGCCCAAGCCGAAGCGCCGCAGTCTTTCCGCTGCCCGCGCCGACGAGGCCGAGCCGGTGGTTCCGGCCGTGCCGGTCCCGGCTCCGAAGCCCAAGGTCAAGCGGAAGGCCCGCAAGCCCCGCGCCACGAAGGCGGCGGGCACGACGAAGCTCTTCGCCTCCGACAAGAACGCCGACGCCACCACGATCCCCGGCGCTCGCCGGGCGGCGGTCGTCCGCGCGACCGGTGCGCTCACGGCTTCCGTGAACTGCGTCGAGTACGGGCCCATCGACGCTGCCGACAAGTGGATGGCGCTCTGTACAACCCACGACGAGCACAACTTCTACCCGACCCACCGCGACGCGTGGACCGCTCGCCGCCGCCCGCAGGACTGGTGCGGTGGCTGCGCCGTGATCGTGGCGGGCGACGACGCTTGACGGCCCCACTTGAACGCGAACGCCCCCGCCCTCGGGTGGGGGCGTTTTCGCGTTCACGTGGCGGTCGGCGATGCTGGACGAATGACGAAGCGCGTACGCGTCCGAGCCCCTGAGCTGGTCGGTAAGGGCGGATGGATCAACACCGGCGGCAAGAACCTCACCCTCGCGGACCTCCGAGGTCGTCTAGTGGTGGTAGATTTTTGGACGTTCTGCTGCATCAACTGTCTGCATGTCCTGGACGAGCTGCGCGAACTGGAGGAGAAGCACCGCGACACCGTAGTGATCATCGGCGTGCACTCTCCGAAGTTCGTCCACGAGGCGGAACACCAGGCGGTGGTGGACGCGGTCGAGCGGTACGGGGTGGAGCACCCGGTGCTCGACGACCCCGAGCTCGCCACCTGGAAGCAGTACGCCGTCCGTGCCTGGCCCACGCTCGTGGTCATCGACCCCGAGGGGTATGTGGTCGCGCAGCACGCGGGCGAGGGGCATGCGCACGCGATAGCGCGACTCGTCGAGGAGCTGGAGGAGGAGCACGCGGCGAAGGGCACACTGCGCCGCGGCGACGGCCCGTACGTCGCGCCTGAGCCCGAGCCCACGACCCTCCGCTTCCCGGGCAAGGCGCTCCTGCTGCCGTCCGGGACCTTCCTGGTCAGCGACACCACCCGGCACCAGCTGGTGGAGCTGGCGACGGACGGCGAGACGGTCGTACGCCGGATCGGTTCGGGCGTACGGGGCTTCGCGGACGGCCCGGTGGACACGGCGAGCTTCAGCGAGCCGCAGGGCCTGACGCTGCTCGACGAGGGTGCCGTGGTCGTGGCCGACACCGTGAACCACGCGTTGCGCCGCCTGGACCTGGCGACCGGTGAGGTCACCACGCTGGCGGGCACCGGCAAGCAGTGGTGGCAGGGCTCGCCGACGTCCGGCCCCGCCCGGGAGGTGGACCTCTCCTCGCCGTGGGACGTGGCGGTCTTCGGCGGCCGGGTCTGGATCGCCATGGCGGGCGTGCACCAGCTGTGGACGTACGACCCGCGGACGGCCACGGTCGCGGTGGCGGCGGGCACCACGAACGAGGGCCTGGTGGACGGCCCGGGCGCCGAGGCCTGGTTCGCGCAGCCGTCGGGGCTCGCGGTGTCGGCCGACGGGGAGCGGCTGTGGCTGGCGGACTCCGAGACGAGCGCCCTGCGCTGGGTCGACCCGGACGGCGCCATCCACACGGCGGTCGGCACGGGGCTGTTCGACTTCGGGCACCGCGACGGCGCGGCGGAACAGGCGCTGCTCCAGCACCCGTTGGGAGTGACCGCCCTGCCGGACGGCTCGGTGGCGGTCAGCGACACGTACAACCACGCGCTGCGTCGCTACGCGCCGGCGACGGGTGAGGTGAGCACGCTGGCGACGGATCTGCGGGAGCCGTCGGACGCGGTGCTCGTCGGCGAGGACATCGTGGTCGTGGAGTCGGCCCGCCACCGGCTGACCCGGCTGCGGCTGCCCGAGGAGGCGGTTCGGGTCGCCTCGGTCGCCCACCGCACCCAGCGCGCGGCGACCGAAGTGGCGCCCGGCAGGCTCCGGTTGGACGTGATCTTCCAGGCTCCGGCCGGCCAGAAGCTGGACACGCGCTATGGCCCCTCGACCCGTCTGCTCGTCTCCTCGACCCCGCCCGAGCTGCTGCTCAAGGGCGAGGGTGCGGACACGGACCTCGCGCGAGAGCTGGAGCTCAACCCCTCCATTCCGGAGGGCGTCCTGCACGTCTCGGCGATGGCCGCGTCCTGCGACGATGATCCTGCCAACGAGTATCCGGCGTGCCACGTCCACCAGCAGGACTGGGGTGTTCCGGTCCGCCTCGCCGAAGGCGGTACGACCCGCCTTCCGCTGGTGCTGGCGGGCATGGACACGGAGTAGACGGGACGGAACGGACGTCAGATCCCGTATTCGTCACGGTGGTGGTGCCGTTCCTCCTCGACCACCGGGGAGGGCGGGACCACCACCCGCCTGCGCCGGGCGATACTGCTGAAGGTGGCGACTCCGATCAGCCCGACGACCATGAAGATGACGCCGACCAGATGCAGGTTGACGCCGTTCATGTGCCAGTCGGTGGCGAACGCGAGGATGGCCCCCGCGGCTATGAGGATGATGCACCCACCCAGGCCCATGGCCCTGGCCTCCTGTCCGTACGGCTGTTGCGGACCCGAAGGCCGTACGACCCCCGGACCGAATCCGGGTACCCGGAAGCGGATGCGGCATTCCGGGAAGGTCCGGGTCAGCCCTCCAGGAACGCCGCCAGCGAGTTCGCCAGCAGATAGGGATCGTCCGCGGCGCACAGTTCGCGGGCGCTGTGCATCGACAGGATCGCCGCGCCGATGTCGACGGTCTTGATGCCGTGGCGGGCCGCCGTGATGGGGCCGATGGTCGTGCCGCAGGGCATCGCGTTGTTCGAGACGAAGGACTGGAAGGGGACGTTGGCCTTCTCGCAGGCCGCGGTGAAGATCGCGCGTCCCGAACCGTCCGTGGCGTAGCGGTTGTTGACGTTCACCTTGAGGATGGGGCCGCCGCCGGCCCGCGGGTGGTGCGTCGGGTCGTGCCGCTCCGCGTAGTTGGGGTGGACGGCGTGCCCGGTGTCGGAGGACAGACAGACCGAGCCGGCGAAGGCGCGCGCCCGGTCCTCGTACGAGCCGCCACGGGCGAACACCGAGCGCTCCAGCACCGACCCGAGCAACGGACCGTCGGCGCCGGTGTCCGACTGGGAGCCGTTCTCCTCGTGGTCGAAGGCGGCGAGCACCGGAATGTACGAGAGGGCGTCGTCGGAGGTGGCCACGGCCGTCAGCGCCGCGGTGGCCGCGTGCACGGACAGCAGGTTGTCCATCCGCGGGCCCGCCACCAGCTCCTTGTCCCGGCCCAGGTAGGCCGGCGGCTCCACGGAGTGGGTCATCAGGTCCCAGCCCGTCACCTCGCCGGCGGCCAGGCCCAGCTCCTCCTCGAGGAAGGCGATCAGGTCGCCGTCCCGCACATCGTCACCGAGACCCCAGACGGGCTGGAGGTGGCGCTGCTTGTCGAGCTTCAGCCCCTCGGCCGAGACCGAGCGGTCCAGATGGATGGCCAGCTGCGGCACGCGCAGCAGCGGTCTGTCGATGTTCACCAGACGTGTCGAGCCGTCGCGCAGGGACAGCCGACCCGCGAGTCCCAGGTCCCGGTCCAGCCACGAGTTGAGCAGCGGGCCACCGTAGATCTCCACCGCGATCTGCCGCCAGCCGTGAGCACCGCTGTCCGGCCGGGGCTTCACCCGCAGGTTCGGGGAGTCGGTGTGGGTGCCCATGATGCGGAACGGTGTGTGCGGGTCGGCGCCCTCGGGGATGTACCACGCGATGATCGCACCCCCGCGCAGCACGTACTTGCCGCCGCTCGTGCCGTCCCACGCATCCGTCTCGGCGACCTGCCGGAAACCGGCCTTCTCCAGCCGCTCGGCGGCGTTCGCCACGGCGTGGTAAGGCGACGGGCTCGCCGCCAGGAAGGACATGAGGTCGTCGGTGTGGCTGCGGTCGAAGGTGAGAGGTGCGCGCGTGGCGCCCCCTGGCGGGGTGGCGGCGGGCGACGGGCGAGAGCTGGTACTCATGTGTTCACCTTAACGACGGACGAGGGCCCGCTCCCGATGATGGGGAGCGGGCCCTCGTAAGGGGGATGTGGAGAGTTGGGGGCCGACCGGGCGGACAGGGTCCGGCCGGTCGGCTGCCGACGTCCTAGAACGCGGCCTCGTCCAGCTCCATGAGGTCCAGGTCCACGCCCTCGGCCACCTTGCGGGCCAGGGTCACGCCCGGCAGGACGTTGGCCGCGAAGAACTTCGCCGCCGCGATCTTGCCGGTGTAGAACGCCTTGTCCCGGGCGGAGGCGGTCTGAAGCTTCTCGGCGGCGACCGCGGCACCCTTCAGCAGCAGGTAGCCGACGATCACGTCACCGGAGGCCAGCAGCAGGCGGGTGGTGTTCAGGCCCACCTTGTAGATGTTCTTGACGTCCTGCTCGGTGGCCGCGAGGTCGGTCAGCATCAGGCCGACGATCGCCTCCAGCTCCACGGCGGCCTTGGCCAGGTGCTCGCGGGCGCCGGCCAGCTCCTCGCCGCCCGTGCCGAGCGCCAGGAACTTCTTGATGTCCTCGGCGAGCGAGTTCAGCGCGGCGCCCTGGTTGCGGACGATCTTCCGGAAGAAGAAGTCCTGACCCTGGATCGCGGTGGTGCCTTCGTAGAGGGTGTCGATCTTGGCGTCGCGGATGTACTGCTCGATCGGGTACTCCTGCAGGAAACCGGAGCCGCCGAAGGTCTGCAGCGACTGGGCGAGCTGCTCGTAGCCCTTCTCGGAGCCGTAGCCCTTGACGATCGGCAGGAGCAGGTCGTTCAGGGCGTGCTCGGTGGAGGCGTCCTCGCCGCCCGCCTCCTTGACGGCGATCGCGTCCTGGACGGAGGCGGTGTAGAGGACGAGCGCGCGCATGCCCTCGGCGTACGCCTTCTGCGTCATCAGCGAGCGGCGCACGTCGGGGTGGTGCGTGATGGTGACCTTGGGCGCGGTCTTGTCCATGAAGTTCGCCAGGTCCGGACCCTGGACGCGCTCCTTGGCGTACTCCAGCGCGTTCAGGTAGCCGGTGGACAGCGTGGAGATCGCCTTCGTGCCGACCATCATGCGGGCGAACTCGATGATGCGGAACATCTGGCGGATGCCGTCGTGCTTGTCGCCGATCAGCCAGCCCTTGGCCGGATGGCGGTCGCCGAAGGTCATCTCGCAGGTGTTGGAGGCCTTCAGGCCCATCTTGTGCTCGACGTTGGTGGCGTAGACACCGTTGCGCTCGCCGAGCTCGCCGGTCTCCCAGTCGAAGAGGTACTTCGGCACGAGGAAGAGGGACAGGCCCTTGGTGCCGGGGCCGGCACCCTCGGGGCGGGCGAGGACGTAGTGGAGGATGTTCTCCTCCATGTCGTGCTCACCGGAGGTGATGAAGCGCTTCACGCCCTCGATGTGCCAGGAGCCGTCCTCCTGCTGGACGGCCTTGGTGCGACCGGCGCCGACGTCCGAGCCGGCGTCCGGCTCGGTGAGCACCATGGTGGAGCCCCAGGTCTTCTCGACGGCTATCGTCGCGATCTTCTTCTGGGCCTCGGTGCCCTCCTCGAAGAGGATGCGGGCGAACGCAGGGCCGGAGGAGTACATCCAGATCGCCGGGTTCGAGCCGAGGATCAGCTCCGCGTAGGACCAGATCAGGGACGGCGGGGCGGTGGTGCCGCCGATCCCCTCGGGCAGGCCGAGGCGCCAGTACTCCGAGTCCATGAAGGCCTTGTAGCTCTTCTTGAAGGACGCGGGGACGGGGGCGGTGTTCGTCTCGGGGTCGAAGACCGGCGGGTTGCGGTCGGCGTCCGCGAAGGACTCCGCCAGCTCGTTCTCCGACAGGCGGATGAGCTCCTCGAGGATGCTCTTCGCGGTGTCCGTGTCCATCTCCGCGAACGGGCCGGTGCCGTACAGCTTGTCGCGCCCGAGCACCTCGAAGAGGTTGAACTCGATGTCGCGGAGATTCGACTTGTAGTGCCCCATGGCGACGGCTCCGTAGAGGGATCGGCGAGGCACTGTCTCCTCGCATCTGGTTCACGTACCAACTAGTAGCACCGATGATGCTACCCGTCGGTAATAAGAATCAACCCCTCATGGCCCATATGTGGCCCACTACTCTTTGGGGCATGTACGGCTACCAGAACGCGGGCGCGCAGCAGCAGTACGCCTCGCCGCAGCAGCAGATGCCGGGGCAGATGCCGGGCGGGCAGATGCCCGGCGGATACGGCCAGCAGCCCCCGCTGTATCCAGAGCCGTCGCCGCCGTCGCTCGCGGACGCGGTCCGCGCGTTCACCACGGGGTCGATGTCCGCCGAGGACTTCCAGCAGATCTTCGCCACGTCCAAGGTGTACTGCCCGCGTGGCGACAACCCGGGTTTCCTCGCGCTGCACAACACCCAGCAGCCCGTGATCCCGATGTTCACCTCGCTCAAGGAGCTGCGCAGGTACGCCGGCAAGGAGTCCAAGTACTTCGTGATCACCGGGGCGGAGGTGATCGATCTGCTGCCGACCGGGTACGGGTTCGTCCTCGACATGGAGGGGGAGCACCGGATGGTGTTCGATGCGAAGGCGGTCGAGCAGATGGTCGAGTTCGCGATGCGACGTATGTACGGGTGAGATCGTGGTCCGGCTGCGCGCGATGCGTGGCCGGCCGCGCATCGCGCGGCGGAACCGCGCGATGTCACGGCCCCGCGCCCCTGAGGGACGCACTCGAAGCCCGGAGGGAATGCCCTCCGGGCTTTCTGCGTTCGGGAGTGGCAGAAAGTTCAATCGTCAACTAAAGTGGGACCACAAGGAGGTACCGACATGCCTGCAGTGACCGTCGAGAACCCGCTGACCCTGCCCCGTGTGGTCGCACCGTCCGACGGGGTGGCCCGTCCTGTGCTTGGTGTCACGACGGCGCCCAGCGGTTTCGAGGGTGAGGGCTTCCCGGTTCGCCGCGCGTTCGCCGGGATCCACTACCGCCACCTCGACCCGTTCATCATGATGGACCAGATGGGCGAGGTGGAGTACGCGCCGGGCGAGCCCAAGGGAACCCCGTGGCACCCGCACCGCGGCTTCGAAACCGTGACGTACATCATCGACGGCGTCTTCGACCACCAGGACTCCCACGGCGGTGGCGGCACCATCACCAACGGCGACACCCAGTGGATGACCGCGGGCTCCGGCCTCCTGCACATCGAGGCCCCGCCGGAGTCGCTCGTCGTGTCCGGCGGTCTTTTCCACGGCATCCAGCTCTGGGTCAACCTGCCCGCCAAGGACAAGATGATGACCCCGCGCTACCAGGACATCCGCGGCGGCCAGGTCCAGCTGCTCTCGACCCTTGACGGCGGCGCGCTGCTGCGTGTCATCGCGGGCGAGCTGGACGGTCACCAGGGCCCCGGCATCACGCACACGCCGATCACCCTGATCCACGCGACCGTTGCGCCGGGCGCGGAGGTCACCCTGCCGTGGCGCGAGGACTTCAACGGCCTCGCGTACGTCCTGGCCGGCCGCGGCAGTGTGGGCGCGGAGCGGCGGCCGATCCACCTCGGCCAGACGGCCGTGTTCGGCGCGGGCTCCTCGCTGACCGTCCGCGCGGACGAGAAGCAGGACTCCCACACGCCGGACCTGGAGGTCGTCCTGCTGGGCGGACAGCCGATCCGTGAGCCGATGGCGCACTACGGCCCGTTCGTGATGAACACCCGCGAGGAGCTCCAGCAGGCCTTCGAGGACTTCCAGAAGGGACGCCTCGGCACGATCCCGGCGGTGCACGGGATGTCCGAGAGCGGACCGCAGGCCGACTGACCGGCTGCACCGGATTCTGACGTTGCGTCACCCGGGCGGGCCGTCCGCGCAGGACAGCCCGCCCTTTCGCGTGATCGGCTGGGGGCGTGCATCTGCTCCCCGACCCCGTACGCCGGCTCGCCGCGTGGTGCGTCGTCGTCCTGCTGGTCGCCGGCGTCGGCTGGGTCGGGATCAGGCTGTGCGGGGAGTTCCGCACGGCCGTCGTGCCCGTGCTGCTCGCCCTGCTCGGGACCGCGCTCCTCGGACCGCTGCACCGGCGGCTCGTGCGCGTCGGCGTGCACCGGTCGCTCGCCGCCTTCATCACGTGTGTCGCCGTGGTGGCCGTGGTCGGCGGGGCGGTGTACATCGTCGTCGCCGCGCTCATCGACACCGGCGACGAGATCGTCTCCTCCCTCAAACAGGCCGCGAGGTCGCTCACACGGCACTTCGGGGCGGCCGGGACTTCCCTGGACGACCTGGCCACCAACTCCAGGCAACTGCTCACCAAGTTCGGCGGGACCGCCGCGTCCAACGTCATCAGCGGGGTCAGCGTCGTCGGCGAGAGCATCGCCATGGCCGTCCTGGCCCTGTTCCTCGTCTTCTTCTTCCTGCGCGACGCCCCCCGGGCCGCGGACCTGCTGCGCTCGCTCGCCCCGCACGGCACCGCCGACACCGTCGAGGTCGTGGCGCGGCGCGCCTACGCGGCCGTCGAGGGGTTCATGCGCGGGACCACGGTCATCGCGTTCATCGACGCGACCTGCATCACCGTGGGGCTGCTGGTCCTCGGCGTCCCGGGCGCGGTCGGACTCGGCGCGCTCGTCTTCGTCGGGGCGTACGTGCCCTATCTCGGTGCCTTCATCTCCGGTGCGGTCGCGGTCCTGGTCGCCCTGGCGGACCGAGGGTTCGTCATCGCGCTGTGGGCGCTCGGGGTGGTCGTCGCCGTTCAGCTGCTGGAGGGGCATGTGCTCCAGCCGGCGGTCCAGAGCCGGACCGTGCAGATGCACCCGGCGGCGGTGCTGCTGGCGATCACCGCGGGGGCGTCGGTCGCGGGGATCCTGGGGATGCTGCTCGCCGTACCGCTGACCGCGGCGGCGTTCGGCGTCGCGCACGAGCTGCGGGCGCGGTACGGCCACGGGGAGACGGCCGGCACGCGGCCGGAACCGGAGCGGGGGCCGGGGGAGCCGCCGAAGCCGCCCCCGATGTCACCGGACCGGTAGGCCCTGCATCTCCTCGTCCTCCTTCGCGGGCTCTTCGTACAGCTCGAACCAGATGCTCTTGCCTTGGCCCCGCGGATCCACGCCCCAGGCGTCGGCGAGCAGTTCGATGAGGAGCAGGCCGCGCCCGGAGGAGGCGAGTTCGCCGGGATCGCGCTTGTGCGGCAGGTTGTCGCTGGCGTCCGTGACCTCCACGCGCACCCGGCGGCCCCCGCCGCCCTCGTCGCCGTAGACCTCGGCGACGAGGAGCGCGTTCGCGTCGGTGTGCACGAGGACGTTCGTGAGCACCTCGGAGACCAGCAGCACGGCAGAGTCCACCTGCTCCTCGGAGGACCAGTCGTGCAGCAGTTCGCGCAGCTGCTGCCGGGCGACCGCGATCCGCTCCGGCTCGGTCTGCGCCACCGTCAGCATCGAGCGGCGCACGGGCTGCCCGATGCCCGCGACCGTTGTGCAGCCGCACCCCTCGCCGACCCGGCACAGCAGCATCACGGCTATGTCGTCCTCGCGCCGATCGGTCAGCGGTCCGGTCGCGTGGTGCGAGGAGGGTCCGTGCACGGCCTGGACCAGTGAGTCGGCCAGCTCCTCCATGTCGCCGTCGTGTTCCTCGAGGATCCGCCGGATCCGCCGCCAGCCGGTGTCCAGGTCGTGGCCGCCGGTCTCGATCAGCCCGTCCGTGCACAGCAGCATGGTCTCCCCCGGCTCCAGGACGAGCCGGGTGGTCGGATAGTCCGCGTCCGGGTCGATGCCGAGCGGCAGTCCGCCCGCCGTCGGCCGCATCAGCACGGTTCGGTCGGCCATGCGGATCGCGGGGTCGGGGTGGCCGGCGCGGGCGATCTCCAGCATGCCGGTGGCCGGGTCCACCTCGACGTAGAGGCAGGTCGCGAAGCGCAGGTCGGCGCCGTCCTCGCCGTACGTCATCCCGTGCAGGAAACGCGAGGCGCGCGAGAGGACCGCGTCCGGGCGGTGGCCCTCGGCGGCGTACGCCCGCAGCGCTATCCGCAACTGGCCCATGAGGCCCGCGGCGCGGACGTCGTGGCCCTGGACATCGCCGATGGTGAGCGCGAACCGGCCTCCCGGCAGCTGGATCATGTCGTACCAGTCGCCGCCCACCTGGAGCCCGCCGCCGGTCGGTACGTAGCGGGCGGCCACGGTCATGCCGGGTATCTGCGGGCCCAGCGTGGGCAACATCGAGCGCTGCAGCCCGTCGGTCAGCTCCCGTTCCGTCTCGGCGGCGCCCGCGCGGGAGAGGGCCTGGGCGAGCATACGGGCGACCGTGGTGAGCACCGAGCGCTCGTCGGGCGTGAAGGTGACCGGGTACTTGAACGCGGCCATCCACGCGCCCATCGTGCGCCCCGCCACGGTGAGCGGCAGGAAGGCCCAGGACTGACGGTCGAAGTGGGCGGCGAGCGGCCAGGAGACCGGGTAGCGGGTCTTGTACTCCATGGGTGAGGACAGATACACGGCGCGGCCGGTGCGGACGACCTCGGCTGCCGGGTAGTCCGTGTCCAGCGACATCTGGGTGAAGAGATCCTCGGCCCCCGGCTTGTGCCCGTGGTGGCCGACGACGGTCAGGCGGTCGCCCTCGGCCCCGAAGACCGCCAGTCCGTCCGGGGAGAAGCCGGGCATCGACAGCCCGGCCGCGACACGCAGCACCTCCTCCGTGGACCGTGCCTCGGCCAGGGCGCGCCCGGCGTCCAGCAGGAAGGCCTCCCGCGAGCGGCGCCAGTCGCCGGTGATGGGGGAACGCGCGGCGCTCGGGGAGGGCTCGGTGACCTCCTGCAGCGTCCCGACCAGCTTGTACTCACCCGTGTGCGGATCGAGCGACGGTTTGGAACGGCTGCGGACGGTGCGCACCACGCGCCCGTGCGCATCCATGATCCGCATCCGGACCTCGGCGATGGTGCCCTCGGCCAGGGCGAGCTGGACGACTCCGTCGACCTCGTTCCAGTCGACCGGGTGGAAACGGGCGCGGATCCCGGCCTCGGTGAGCGTCGTCGGTTCCGCGGGCAGCCCGACCAGCCGCGCGGCCTCGCCGTCCAGAGTGACGAGCCCCGCGGCGGCGTCGTAGCGCCACAGGCCGGTCGCGAGAGCGGCCAGGACGCCCCCCACGGCGGGCAGGGGCTCACCAGTGCGCATTGCCCCACTGTATGAAGAGGTGATCGAGGGTTGCCACCGAACGCAGGAAAGGGGGGATCTTGAGCGGGTTCGTGGCGATCCCGAACATGTCCGAGGTGACCTTCGGCGCGTCAGGGTGGCATCCGCACCCGTGACAGGGGAGCGCGCCGTATCAATGAGGGGGAGGCGATCTTGGGGCGGCCGGTACCCTTGGTAGCTCCGGGCCGTGCCCGCCCGGAGGCACCGGGGCGAGCGCCCCCGGAAAGACCCCGATCCGCGAAGACTGGATGAACGACGATGCATCGGTACAGGTCCCACACCTGCGGCGAGCTCCGCGCCTCTGACGTCGGCAGCGACGTCCGGCTGAGTGGCTGGCTGCACAATCGGCGCGACCTGGGCGGCATCCTCTTCATCGATCTTCGCGACCACTACGGCATCACGCAGCTCGTCGCCCGCCCCGGCACGCCCGCGTACGAGGCGCTCGACAAGCTCTCCAAGGAGACGGTCGTCCGGATCGACGGCAAGGTCGTCTCCCGTGGCACGGAGAACGTGAACCCGGACCTGCCGACCGGCGAGATCGAGATCGAGGTCGGCGAGGTGGAGGTGCTGGGCGAGGCGGCCCCGCTCCCCTTCACGATCAACACCGAGGACGGCGTGAACGAGGAGCGGCGCCTGGAGTACCGCTTCCTGGACCTGCGCCGCGAGCGCATGCACCGCAACATCATGCTGCGGACGGCCGTGATCTCGTCCATCCGCCACAAGATGGCGGCGATGGGCTTCAACGAGATGGCGACCCCGATCCTCAGCGCCACCTCCCCGGAGGGCGCCCGCGACTTCGTCGTCCCCTCCCGCCTGCACCCGGGCAAGTTCTACGCCCTGCCCCAGGCCCCGCAGCAGTTCAAGCAGCTGCTGATGATCTCCGGCTTCGACCGCTACTTCCAGATCGCGCCCTGCTTCCGCGACGAGGACGCTCGCGCGGACCGCTCGCCGGGCGAGTTCTACCAGCTCGACGTCGAGATGAGCTTCGTCGAGCAGGAGGACGTCTTCCAGCCGATCGAGAAGCTCATGACGGAGATCTTCGAGGAGTTCGGCGGCGGACGTCACGTCACCTCTCCCTTCCCGCGGATCCCGTTCCGCGAGGCGATGCTGAAGTACGGCTCGGACAAGCCGGACCTGCGCGCCAAGCTGGAGCTGGTCGACATCACCGACGTCTTCGAGGGCTCGGAGTTCAAGGCCTTCGCGGGCAAGCACGTACGCGCGCTGCCGGTGCCGGACGTCTCCTCGCAGCCCCGGAAGTTCTTCGACCAGCTCGGTGACTACGCGGTCTCGCTGGGCGCCAAGGGACTGGCCTGGGTACGCGTCGCCGAGGACGGCTCGCTGACCGGCCCGATCGCGAAGTTCCTGACCGAGGAGAACGTCGCGGAGCTGACCAAGCGCCTGTCCCTGGCCTCCGGTCACGCGGTGTTCTTCGGCGCCGGCGAGTTCGACGAGGTCTCGAAGATCATGGGCGCGGTGCGGGTCGAGGCCGCCAAGCGGGCCGGCCACTTCGAGGAGGGCGTCT
The DNA here is from genome assembly GCF_055561075.1 of Streptomyces sp. NPDC022910. Taxonomy (NCBI): domain Bacteria; kingdom Bacillati; phylum Actinomycetota; class Actinomycetes; order Kitasatosporales; family Streptomycetaceae; genus Streptomyces; species Streptomyces sp. NPDC022910. The sequence continues at coordinate 45,401 of NZ_JBVHHL010000046.1, read as the reverse complement.
TCCGCTTCTGCTGGATCGTCGACTTCCCGATGTACGAGAAGGACGAGGAGACCGGCGCGATCGACTTCTCGCACAACCCGTTCTCGATGCCGCAGGGTGGCCTGGAGGCGCTTCAGACCCAGGACCCGCTGGACATCCTGGGCTGGCAGTACGACATCGTCTGCAACGGCGTCGAGCTGTCCTCCGGCGCGATCCGGAACCACGAGCCGGAGATCATGCTCAAGGCCTTCGAGATCGCGGGCTACGACCGCGAGACCGTCGAGGAGAAGTTCGCGGGCATGCTGCGCGCCTTCCGCTTCGGCGCCCCGCCGCACGGCGGCATCGCGCCGGGCGTCGACCGTATCGTCATGCTGCTGGCCGACGAGCCCAACATCCGCGAGACGATCGCCTTCCCGCTCAACGGCAACGCCCTGGACCTGATGATGGGCGCGCCGACGGAACTGGACGAGGCGCGGCTGCGCGAGCTGCACCTTTCCATTCGGAAGCTGCAGCCGAAGTAACGGCGTGACGCGCGAGCGGGCCCCGAACCCCGAGGAGGGGTTCGGGGCCCGCTCGTCGTCCGTACGCCGCTCAGGACAGGGTCTTGTGCCCGCCCTCGGGCGGGGAGGCGCGCCCCTTTCTCAGCTCTCTGACAGGCTTCACGTCTACCTTCCAGGTGCATGACAGCCAATCAGAAACCCAGAGGTCCCCATCAGGCAAAGGACTTGACGCGCCGCAAGGTCGTCGCGGTGGGCGCGGGCGCGGTCGCGGCGGCCGGCCTGGGCGGCACGTTCGCGGTGAACGCCTTCGCCGACGGGAAGACGCGGACGTCGGCCTCCTCCGGGAGCGACGGCGAGCCCTGCTACAGCCTCACGTCGGAGACCGTCGAGGGCCCGTACTACATCGACGCGGACAAGATCCGCCGGGACGTCACCGAGGACCGGGAGGGCATCCCGCTCCTGCTCGCCCTTCAGGTGATCGACTCGGAGACCTGCCGGCCGATCGGAAACGCCGCCGTCGACATCTGGCACTGCGACGCGATCGGCGTCTACTCCGGCTACGAGGCCCAGGGCAGCGACGGTGGCGGCCCCGCCCCCACCGGCGAACCGCCGTCCGGCACACCCACCGGCGAACCGCCGTCCGGCGGTCCCGGCGGCGGTGGCGGGCACCAGGAACCCACCGACGACCAGCGCTACCTGCGCGGCACCTGGAGGACCGACCGGCACGGGCGCGTCACCTTCAGGACGATCTTCCCCGGCTGGTACCAGGGCCGCTGCGTCCACATCCACGTCAAGGTGCACGTGGACGGCGAGTGGACAGACGCGGGCTACGAGGGCGGCCACACCTGTCACACGGGACAGCTGTTCTTCGACGAGACGGCGGTGCTGGCGTCGGCGGAGGTCGCCCCCTACTCCACGAACCCGGTGACGCGCACCACGCTGACGGAGGACACGATCTATCCGCAGGACGGGCACGCGGGCGGTCTGCTGTACCTCACGTACGACAGGAAGAACATCGCGAAGGGTGTGCGGGCGCACCTGACGCTGGGCGTGTCGCCGGACGAGACGCACGACGGTACGGACGGTCCGGGACAGCCCGGGGCGTCCGCCACGCCGTCGGCTTCGGCGAGCGGCAGCTGACGCAGGGACGTCGAGGGCCCGGGAAACGACGGTTTCCCGGGCCCTTCTCGCGTGGTCCGCCTGGCTACTTGGCGACGAACTGCGTGAGGATCGCCTGGACCTCGTAGATGTCCACGCCCTTGGTGAAGGTCTTCTCGATCGGGGTGGGCGTTCCGGAGACCCAGATCTTGAGCTCGGCGTCCAGGTCGAAGGTGCCGGCGGTCTCGACCGCGAAGTGGGTGATGCTGCGGTACGGGATGGAGTGGTACTCCACCTTCTTGCCGGTGATGCCCTGCTTGTCGACCAGGATCAGACGGCGGTCGGTGAACAGGATGGTGTCGCGTATCAGCAGGAACGCGGCGTGTACCTGCTCGCCGTTGCCCAGCAGGCGCGCGTAGTCCTGCTGGGCCGTGGCCGAGTCGATGGTGTGCGCGTTTCCGAACAGCGCCATGGATGGTCCCCCCCACTCAGTTGGCTCACATGTGCAGTCATGTCCCAGTAAGTCACTGGCTTCACATGATCTTCGCAATGTATAGCTTTGGTGGTGGGTGCGTACAGGGGCGCGGAGGATCCAGTAGGGCTACTCCGACTCGCCGCCGAAGCGCTCCTTGTACGCGGCCAGGTCATCGTCCGTCAGCTTGGCGAAGAGGACCGGGGGAACCGTGAAGGGCGTGCCGACGGGGACCGAGGTCAAGGACCTGGCCTCCTCCCGCGTGACCCACGTCGCCGTGTCGTCCTTCAGGTCGAAGGCGCCGCGCATCGTCGCCGACGACGTCGGGATGAACGGTTCCGAGACCACCGCGTAGAGATGGATCAGGTTCATCGCCGTACGCAGGGTGAGGGCCGCGCCCTCCTTGTTCGTCTTGATCTCAAGCCAGGGGGCCTTCTCCTCGAGGTAGGAGTTGCCGGCCGACCACAGGGCGCGCAGCGAGGCCGCCGCCTTGCGGAACTGGATGGCCTCCATGTGCTCCTCGTACTCCGCGAGAAGGCGTGCGATCTCCTCGCCGAGCCTCGCCTCGGCCTCGCCCGGCTCGCCGCCCTCCGGGACCGCGTCGCCGAAGCGCTTGCGGGAGAAGGACAGGACCCGGTTGACGAAGTTGCCCAGCGTGTCCGCCAGGTCCTTGTTCACCGTGGCCGTGAAGTGCTCCCAGGTGAAGGACGAGTCGTCGGACTCCGGCGCGTTCGCCATCATGAAGTAGCGCCAGTAGTCGGCCGGGAGGATCTCCAGCGCGTCGTGCGTGAAGACGCCGCGCTTCTGCGACGTGGAGAACTTGCCGCCGTAGTAGTTGAGCCAGTTGAAGGCCTTGATGACGTCGACCTTCTTCCACGGAGCGCGGGTGCCCAGCAGGGTCGCCGGGAACATCACGCTGTGGAAGGGCACGTTGTCCTTGCCCATGAACTGCGTGTAGTGGACGTCCGCGTCCGACTCCCACCACCACGAGCGCCAGTCCCGGTTCTCCGGGTCCTGGTCGGCCCACTCCTTCGTCGCGCCGATGTACTCGATCGGGGCGTCGAACCAGACGTAGAAGACCTTGCCCTCCGCGGCCAGGTCCGGCCAGGTGTCGGCCGGAACCGGGACGCCCCAGTCCAGGTCACGGGTGATCGCCCGGTCGTGCAGGCCCTCGGTGAGCCACTTGCGGGCGATCGAGGAGGCCAGCACCGGCCAGTTGTCGGCGCGCTCGTCGACCCACGCCTCGACCTCGCCGGCCAGCGCGGACTGGAGGAGGAAGAGGTGCTTGGTCTCCCGGACCTCCAGGTCGCTGCTGCCGCTGATCGCCGAACGCGGGTCGATCAGGTCCGTCGGGTCCAGGACACGGGTGCAGTTCTCGCACTGGTCGCCGCGGGCCTTGTCGTAGCCGCAGTGCGGGCAGGTGCCGATGATGTACCGGTCGGGCAGGAAGCGGCCGTCGGCGTTCGAGTACACCTGGCGGATGGCCCGCTCCTCGATGAACCCGTTCGCCTTGAGCTCGCGGGCGATCTCCTGCGTGATGTCCCGGTTCTGCGGGGAGGAACTGCGGCCGAAGTAGTCGAAGGCCAGGTTGAAGCCGTCGTACACCGCCTTCTGCGCGTCGTGCGCCTGGGCGCAGAACTCGTCGACCGGCAGGCCGAGCTCCTTGGCCGCCAGCTCGGCGGGGGTCCCGTGCTCGTCCGTCGCGCAGATGTAGAGCACGTCGTGGCCGCGCTGACGCAGGTACCGGGAGTACACGTCGGCCGGGAGCATGGACCCCACCATGTTGCCCAGGTGCTTGATCCCGTTGATGTACGGAAGGGCGCTGGTGATGAGGTGTCGAGCCATCGCGGGCTGCTCCCAAGTCGTTACGTGGGGTGACGAGCGTCGGATTTCGGGCCGTCTGCGTCGTCTACGAACCTTGAAATCGTAGCCGAAACGGGCAGGCCGCCCGCTTCCCGTTCTGAGGGGTGGGAAGGGGCGGCCGGCCGGGGCCTCGTGGGGCGGCGGGTAGGGCTACGGGCGCCAGGACGCCAGCACGCCTTCGTAGACCTCCGTGTCCGTGAGCTCACGCGGGCTCTCGCCGGCCAGGAAGTGCGCGGCGTTGTCCGTCTTGAGCTTGCGGAGGTAGTCGAAGGCCTTGTTCCCCGGCTCGCCGAAGGCGATGAAGGAGAAGAAGATGCCGGGGTGGCTCTTCGCGGCCTCCGTGAGGGACTGGGTGGCGGGGGTCTTCGCGTCCGGGGCGCCGTCCGTCTGGAAGATCACCAGGGCGGGGAGGGCAGGGTCCGAGGACTTCTCGTGGTGGGCGATCACCGCTTCCACGGCCGCGTGGTAGCTGGTGCGGCCCATGCGGCCGAGACCCGCGTGGAGTTCGTCGATCTTGTTCTCGTGGTCGGTGAGGGTCAGTTCGCCGGTGCCGTCCAGTTCCGTGGAGAAGAAGACGACGTGGACCGTGGCCTCAGGGTCCAGGTGGGCGGCGAGGGCGAGGGCCTGCTCGCCGAGGGCCTGGGCGGAGCCGTCCTTGTAGTACGGGCGCATGGAGGCGGAGCGGTCGAGGACGAGGTAGACCTGGGCTCGGGTTCCGGTGAGGTCGTGCTTCTCGAGGGCGGTGGCCGCGGCCTTGTAGGCGGTGGTCAGGCCGGGGGCGCGGGACTTCACGCGGGCGAGTGTGAGGGCGGGGGCGGCGGCGTGCGGTTCGGCCGCCTCGGCTTCGCCTTCGGCGGAGTCGTCCCCGCCCGCGGGGTTGTCGTCGGCGGCGGCTGACTCCTGCGGGGTTTCCTCGGCGCCGGCGGTTGCCGGGCCGTCGGCCCGCGCGGCCACGGGCTCGGCCACTTCGGCTTCGGGCGTGGGTTCGGGTTCGGGGGTGGCCTCGGCGGTGGGTTCGGGTTCGGGGGTGGCCTCGGCGGTGGGTTCGGGTTCGGGGGTGGCCTCGGTCTCCGGCTCCGGCTTCGCCGTGGCCTCGGTCTCCGGCTCCGGCTTCGCCGTGGCCTCGGCGGTGGGCCGCTCCGGCTCTCCTGCGGCCCCGGCGGCCGGGGCCGGCTCGGGGGGCACCTCGGTATCCGGCTTCGCCGTGACCGCGGCCGTCGGCTCGGGCTCGGGGCTCGCCTCCACCACGGGCTCGTGCCCCCGCTCCGCCACAACCTCCAGCTCCGGCTCCTCCACAACCTCCGGCTCTGGCTTCTCCGTCACCTCGGCCGCAGCCTCGGCTCCGGGCTCCTCACGCTCCGGCTCAGCGGAAACCTCCGCCTCGGCCGAAACGGGCGCCTCGGCCGTGACCGGAGCTTCGGGCTCCGCCTCGGCCTCGGGCTCCGCCACAACCTCCGGCTCGGCTGAAAACGTCACCTCAGCCTCAGCCTCCGTCGCCTCCGCTGCCGGGGTCGTCTCCTCCATCGAGGTCGCCTGCCTCGGCACCGTCACGCTGTCGAACGCCGCCGACACCAGATCGTGCTCGTCCACCCGGTCCGACGACTGCTGGGCCGGGATCTCGGGCGTGACGGCCGGCTCGGTGGACTCCGCGGCGGACGCCTCCGACTCCGTCGCCGGTGCCGAAACCGTCGGCTCCGCGGGCCTCGACGAGGGCTCGCCCTCGGCGGAGCGACCCTTGCGTGAGCGGCCGAACGCGTTCCGCAGGAGAGTGAGAATGCCCATGTGCGCAACCCTTCGCATGAGTTGATGCCCGTCGATCCCTGGCCAGGACGGACACGTAAGGTTAGCGGGCGCAGGCGGCGATCTTGGGCAGGGTCCGACCCTCGGAAGCGCCCGATGTCAATACCGCGATCCCGCCGTTACCGACACGACGACCGGGCCGCGGGACCACCCCGCCCGGCCCGTGGACCACGCCTGTCAACCGGTGCCCCAACCCCCGTACGGATCCCGCCGGTTCACCGTCCGTTCATCCGTCCGCCCCGCTCCCGCACATCCATCCCCTTAGCGTCACGCCCACATCAAGGGATCATAAGGGGAGAGTAAAGTGCGCAAACTGCTGCCGCTGATCGGAACGCCGTCCAGTTCGCACCCCGGCGGCCGGTCGGCCCTGACATGCCGCTTCCGGTGCGGCGACGCCTGTTTCCACGAGGTGCCCAACACCAGCTCCAACGAGTACGTCGGCGACGTCATCGCCGGCGCGCTCAGCCGCCGTTCCGCCCTGCGCGCCGCCGCCGTCGTCACGGTCGCCACCGCCACCGGCACGGCAGCGATCGCCAAGGCCCCGCAGGCCGACGCGGCCACCACCGCCCACGCCGCCGCCACCACCGCCGCCCGCGGCCTCCGCTTCGCCCCCGTCGCACCCAACACCACCGACGCCGTCGTCGTCCCCGAGGGCTACCGCCAGAACGTCGTCATCCGCTGGGGCGACCCGATCCTCCGCGGCGCGCCCGCCTTCGACCCGGAGCACCAGACCGCCGCCGCCCAGGCGGGCCAGTTCGGGTACAACAACGACTTCCTCGCCCTCCTGCCGCTCCCGGGGGAGTGCGACCGCCAACTGCTCGTCGCCAATCACGAGTACACCGATGAAGTGATCATGTTCCGGGGCTACGACCCGGCGAACCCCACCCGGCAGCAGGTCGAGATCGCCTGGGCCGCCCACGGGCTCGCCGCCGTGGTCGTCGAGGAGGACAAGAGGACCGGGAGTCTCACCGCGGTTCCCCGACACCCCCTCAACCGCCGCGTCACCGCCACCACCGAGTTCCGTCTCACCGGCCCCGCCGCCGGATCCGACCTGCTGAAGACCTCCGCCGACCCGACCGGCCGCAAGGTCCTCGGCACGCTCAACAACTGCTCGGGCGGCACCACCCCATGGGGCACCACCCTGCACGGCGAGGAGAACTTCAACCAGTACTTCGCCAACGGGTCCAGCGCCACCGACAAGCGGTACGGCATCGGCACCTCCGCCACCGAGCGCAAGTGGGAGCGCTTCGACCGCCGCTTCGACCTCGCCCACGAGCCCAACGAGGTCCACCGCTTCGGGTACGTCGTCGAGTTCGACCCGTACGACCCCACCTCCACGCCCCGCAAGCACACCGCGCTCGGCCGCTTCAAGCACGAGGCCGCCACCGTGCGCCTCACCGAGGACGGGCGCCCCGTCGTCTACTCCGGTGACGACGAGCGGTTCGACTACTTCTACAAGTTCGTCAGCAGCAAGCGGATGCGGCACGGGAACTCCCGGTCCGTGCGCGAGCACAACCTCTCGCTCCTGGACGAGGGCACGCTGTACGTCGCCAAGCTCACCGGTGACTCCCCGGCCACCGACATCGACGGCAGCGGCAAGCTGCCGGCCGACGGGGAGTTCGACGGCTCCGGCACCTGGATCCCGCTCGCCACCGCCACCGCCCGCGGGGCCGTGTCCCACGTCGAGGGCATGAGCGCGGAGGAGGTCTTCGTGTTCACCCGGCTCGCGGGGGACAAGGTCGGCGCCACCAAGATGGACCGGCCCGAGGACATCCAGCCCTCTCCGCACACCGGCAAGGTCTATGTCGTCCTCACCAACAACACCAACCGCGGCAAGACCGGCAACGCGCCCGCCGACGAGGCCAACCCGCGCAACGGCAACAAGCACGGGCACATCCTGGAGCTCACCGAGAGCCGCAACCGGCCCGAGAGCACCTCGTTCGCCTGGTCGCTCTTCCTCGTCGCCGGTGACCCCGCCGACTCCTCCACCTACTTCGCCGGGTTCCCGAAGGACCAGGTCAGCCCGATCTCCTGCCCGGACAACGTCGCCTTCGACCCGTACGGCAACCTGTGGATCTCCACCGACGGCAACCAGCTCGGCTCCCACGACGGTCTCTTCGGTGTCGCCACCCGCGGCGAGCGGCGCGGTGAGCTCAAGCAGTTCCTGACCGTGCCGACCGGTGCCGAGACCTGCGGGCCGATCGTCCAGGACCGGCGTGTGGTCGTGGCCGTGCAGCATCCGGGTGAGGTCGACGGCGCGACCGTCGAGAAGCCGGCCAGCGCCTGGCCCGACGGCCCCGGGAAGATCGTCCGCCCGGCCGTCGTCGCGGTGTGGCGCGCGGACGGCCGTGACGTAGGGGTCTGACGTACGGCTGAGGGGGCGGGGCCCGGTGCTCCCGCCCCGACCCGTACCCGGGTCCCGTCGTCTCAGTGCGGCGACGCGATCGCCCGCGCCGCCGCGACCTCCTGTCGCAGCGGCTCCAGGATGCTGTCCGGCGGTCCGGTGAGGTCCGTGCGGACCGCGACCAGGACCTCCGTCTCCCGCACGCCCTCCGACAGCTCCCGCAGTTGCAGCGTGACCTGCGCGACCTCGGCGGGGGACGGCGACGGTGCCCCCTGTTTCACCCGCTCCCGTGCGGCCGTCGTCGTGTCCACGATCCGTTCCACCGCGACGACCAGGGGCCACCAGGCGGCGGCGCGGCGTCCCGTCGGCGGCGGTTCGGTCAGCGCCCGCTGGAACTCCGTACGGATCGTGGACAGGTCGCGGTACAGGCGGCGCCGCATGCGGGCGCGGGTCCCGGGATCGGTGGAGTCGCCGAACGCGGCATCCACGTACGCCGCCGTGTCGGCGACCGCGTCCGCGAGCCGGTCGCCCACGCGCGTGCGCCAGCTCTCCGGCCACAGCAGATAACCGGCGACGAGAGCGATCGCGCACCCGATCAGCGAGTCGACCAGGCGGGGAACCAGCAGTGCCGTGCCCTGGCGGTTGAGGATGTCCGACAGGATCAGGATCACCGGTGTGATCGCGGCCGTCTGGTAGCCGTATCCGCGGGGCGTCAGCGCGGGGATGAGCGGAGCGAGGACCAGCAGGGCCGCCACGTCCCCCCAGCCGAGCGGAACCGCGGCGAGCACCACGGCCGCCGCCACCAGGCCCGCCACCGTGCCCAGCGCGCGCAGCAGCGCCCGGGAGAAGACCGACCCGAAGTCCGGCTTCAGGACGAAGGTGATGGTGAGGGCGATCCAGTACGAGCGTGGGACCGGGACGAGGGACACCAGGGCCTGGGCGATGCCGATGCACAGCGCGAGGCGCAGCCCGTAGCGCCACGAGGTGCCGGAGAGAAGGACGTCGCGGCCCGCGCGACAGGCGCGGACGCGCAGGGGGGCGATGGGGGTTCCCCCTGCTCGAGCGTCGTCGAGAGCTTGGGAGAGGCCGAGGCGGTCGGCGAAGGTGCGCAGGTCGACGTTCTGGGCCGTCACGACCTCGGCGGCGTGGCGCAGCGCGTGGTCCACGGCGCGTCCCGTCTCGCCGACCGGCTCGGGCAGGCCGAGGGCGACGAAGCCCCGCTGGCAGGCGTCCACGGCGTCGGCGAGGCGGCGCACAGCGGCCGGTATCTCCGGCGGCAGCGGCCTGCCGTAGTGGTGGGCGGCCGGGGCGGCCTCCACCACCGGCGTGATCGCGTTCAACTGGGCGAGCAGACGCACCAGTTCGGGACTGCGGCCGTGGTGGCGGGCGCGCCGGGCGAGGACGAGGTCGTAGGACTCGTTGAAGGACTGGGTGACGGCGTACCGGGCGGCGTCGTACCGGTCCGTCCCGCAGGCGGCCAGCAGGTCGGCGACCGCGCGGTAGCTGCCGGCGACCGCGGCCCGCTCCGGCACGCCCGAGCGCAGCGGCCAGGCGAGCAGTGCCAGGGCGAGGACGAGCAGTCCGCCGCCGGATATGAGCAGCGGCGCCAGCCACCAGCCGCCGGGCAGCGGGAGTCCCGCCCCGATCACCGCGTTGAGGAGCAGCAGCAGCCCGGAGGCGGAGGAGACCGCGCCGATCGAGGAGATCATTCCGGAGACCAGCGCGACCCCCGTCAGGGCGGCGACGGTGATCCAGCCCTGCTCGAACACCAGCGCACCGACGGTGACGCCGGCGGCCCCGAAGAGCTGGGGGATCGCGATGTTGAGGATCCGCATGCGGTACGCGTCCGCGGTGTCCCCGATGACGCCGGACAGGGCGCCAAGGGCGGCGAGTGCGCCGTAGGCGGGTTCCCCGAAGGCGAGTCCGATCGCGAGCGGCAGGGACAGGGCGACCGCGGCGCGGGCGACGGCGGGCCAGTTGACGGGTGCCTGCTGGGGTTTGAGGTTCCTTACCAGCCAGTCCGGAGGGGTGAGGCCGATGGGAAACTCGCGGGACATGCTCTCATTATCGCCATTTGGCGCGGGTGACCCTCAGGCCCGGGCCTGCCGGTGGAGGGTGACGTCGACGAGCAGGGCGCGGTGGTCGGTGCCGGAGATGTCCAGGAAGCGGGCCGAGTTCGCGGAGAAGTCCCGGGAGACGAGGACGTGGTCGATCTGGGTGCCGAACGGCGGTGCGGTCCTGGCGGGCCAGGACGGCGTGCGGGAGTCTCCGGCGAGTCGGGCGCCGTCGCGCAGACCGGTGTCCAGGATGCGGCGGAAGGCGGCGTGGTCCTGGGAGGCGTTGAAGTCCCCGGCGAGGACGGTGGGGGTGTCGCCGCCGGCGGCCGCATAGGAGCGCAGCTCCCCCAGTTCTCGCTGCCAGAGCGAGAGCTGGCCGGGGAGCGGGGGCATGGGGTGGGCGAGCTGGAGGCGTACGGCGTGGCCGCGGATGTCGGCCACGGCTCCGGGCATGCCCATGGTGCCGGGCACGCCGGGCGCGGCCCTCAGCGGGAACCGGCTCAGGATGAGTGACCCGTCGGAACCGGCCCCCTCCACGGCCTGCCGGTAGGGGTAGGCGCCGCCCGCGCCGCCGAAGGCGCGCCGAAGGGTGGCGGAGCAGCGGTACTCGCACTCCTCGACGAACACGATGTCGGGGCGCTCGCGGCGGATGGCGGGCACGAGGGAGTCGGTGCCGCGGCCGAACTCCACGTTGGAGGTCAGCACCCGGAATTCGGCGAGCGGGGTGCCGGTGGGCTCTCCGGCCCTGCCGTACGGCTCGATGAACCAGGCGAGCGCGGCGAGCGCGAGGACGCCCCAGACCATGCCGGTGCGCCAGCGGGCGAGCAGAGCCAGGAGAAGGGCGAGTGCGGTGGGGGCGAGCAGCCAGGGCAGGAAGGCGAGCAGTTGCGGGACGGGCGTGACCGCGTCGGTGTCGGCGGCACGGCAGCCGACGACGACGCTCACCCCGGCGAGCAGCAGCCCGGCGAACCAGGCCACCGCGCTCCGCCCCCCGGGCCGGCGCCGGGTCTCGGCCTGCCCGGTCCGTTCCGCGGTCGCAGTCTCCACCTACCGCCGCCTTCCCCTCGGTGGACTCGGTGTCCGAATCCTCCCTCAAGGACGGGATCGCGGGGGAGATGGTTGCCGACGCGACACGGGCTGCGGCGGACCTCGGTCCGTCGGAGGAGCTACGGCATCGCCTCGGTGCGGTCCCCCGTCACCAGGGACCAGATCACGAGACCGCCGATCGCGATGGCGATGAACGACCAGACCGGGGCGTACGGCAGGAACATGAAGTACAGGATCATGTACAGGGCCGCCAGGCCCACGCCCGTCCAGCGCGCCCACTCCATGCCCTGGAGCACCCCCCAGCCCGTGACCGCCACCAGGACACCGACGATCAGGTGGATCCAGCCCCAGGTGGTGAGGCTGAACTGGTACACGTAGTCGCCGACGCGGAGGTACACGTTGTTCGTGGCGATGCCCGCGATGCCGTTCAGCACCCCCACGACTCCCCCGACCATCATCAGGACCCCGGCGAACGCCGTGCCGCCGGTCGCCCACGCCGTGCGCTTCGGGTGCGCGGTGCGTGCGGTGTGCTGGACCATGGGGGTCGCCTCCTCGGGACGGGACGTTCATCCGCAGGTTCGCCCGGGAGGAGGGGCCGCGCAGGGGGAGAGGGGCCGAACGGGTGAGCGCGGGTGCCTGCTGTCTCAGGCGTCCACCCGCCCCAGGAACTCCCCCAGCGCCTTGTCGAACTCCTTCGGCCGTTCCAGGTTCGGCAGGTGGGCGGCGCCCGCCACGACCTGGAGCGTCGAGTCGGGGAGCGCCGCATGCATGGCCTCCGCGTCCGCGACGGGGGTGTACGTGTCGTCCTCGCCGACCACCACCAGGGCCGGGACCGTGACGCGGGTGAGCAGGTCGCGGTAGTCGGGGCGTTCCGCCCGGCCGCGCAGGGCCGCCGCCGCGCCCTCGGGGGACGTCGCGGTCATCATGCGGTGGACGTGTGCCGCCACATCAGGGTCGGCGTACGGTGCGACCATCCGGTGCAGCACCTCGTCGGCGTACCCGCGCATCCCTTCGCGCAGCAGGCGGTCCGCCATGGCGTACCGGGCCCGCCTGCCCTCGTCGGTCTCCGCCGCCGGGAAGGTGTCCGCGAGGACGAGACCGGCGATCCGCTCCGGGAACCGGGACCAGCACTCCATGGCGATCTGGCCGCCCATGGAGAGCCCGGCGAGGACGAAGCGGTCCACACCCAGGTCGTCGAGGAGGCCCGCGATGTCGTCGGCGAACGCCGCGAGCGGGGTGACGCCGGCGACGACCGGGGAGGCGCCGTAGCCGCGCAGATCCGGGGCGATGACACGGCGCGTGCGGGGGAACTCCGTGAGCTGCGGGGCCCACATCGTGCGGTCGAAGGGGTGGCCGTGGACGAGGACGAATGGCAGTCGACCGGTATCGGTGCCTTCGTCCTCGTATGCGAGGAAGGGTGCCATGGCCATGACCCTAGGGTCGTCAACTGCTCGGCGCAATAAGATCTTTGCCCTCGGTGCAATCCAAGGGGGAATCGTGGAGGACTACCGGCGGATCGCCGACCGGATCGCCGCGGACATCGCCGCGGGGCGGCTGCGCCCGGGTCAACGGCTGCCTCCGCAGAGGGCGTTCGCCCGACGGCACGGGATGGCGGCGTCGACGGCGGGGCGGGTGTACGGCGAACTCGTGCGGCGCGGACTCGTGGTCGGGGAGGTCGGACGGGGCACCTTCGTACGGGCTTCGCCGGTGCCGACGGGCCGCGCGCTCGCTGAACCGGCGACCGCGGCGCCCGTCAATCTTGAGCTCAACTACCCGTCCGCGCCCGGCCAGTCCGAGCTGCTGGCGGCCGGGCTCGCGCCGCTGCTGCGGCCGGACGCCCTCGCCGAGGCCACCCGCACGGCGCCCGCCGCCGGGACGCCGGCCGCGCGCGAGGCCGCCGCGGGGCTCCTCGCCACCGCCGGCTGGCGTCCGCACCCGGACCGGCTGCTGTTCGCCGGCAACGCACGGCAGGCCATCGCGGGAGCCCTCGGCGCCCTCGTGCCGCCCGGCGGCCGCGTCGGCGTCGAATGGCTGACGTATCCGCTGGTCAAGGAGATCGCGGCGCGCCTGGGCATCGTCCTCGTCCCGCTCGCCACGGACGACCAGGGCCTGCGTCCGGACGCACTCGCCGCCACGCACCGCTCCGCGCCGCTGTCCGCGGTGTACGTGCAGCCGACGCTGCACAATCCGACGTCGGTGACCACGGGGCGAGAGCGGAGGGGACAGCTTGCCGATGCCCTGCGTGCCGTGGACCTGCCGGTCATCGAGGACCGCATCTGGTCGTTCCTGTGCGGGGACGAGGGCGGCCGGCCCCTCGCGGCATACGCCCCCGAACGCACCTACGTCGTGGACGGGTTGTCCAAGCGTGTCGCGCCCGGGCTCACCGTCGGGTTCCTCGTGGTGCCCGAAGGGCGCGGCGAGGAGGCCGCCGGGGCGCTGCGGTCGGGCGGATGGACGGCGGGGCGGTTCGCACTGGAGGCGGCGGTGCGGTGGATCGGGGACGGGACCGTGGCGCGGCTGGTGGCGGCCAAGCGGGCGGACGCCGAGGCGCGCCAGCGACTGGTCGCGGAGCACCTCGGCGGCTTCGCCGTACGGGCCGATCCGCGGGCCTACTTCGCCTGGTGGGAGCTGCCGCGGCCCTGGCGTGCGGACGTGTTCGCGGCGGCCGCGGCGGAGCGGGGGATCGCGGTGACGCCGGGACCGGCCTTTGCGGCTCGTGGTGGGGCGGAAGGCGTTGCCTCGTACTCTGTCAGGCTCGGACTTGCGTCGGTTCCTCCGCCGCAGCTTGAGCGGGCGCTGTGGACGCTCGCCGGCGTCGCGCGTACAGGCCCGTGAGCCAGGCGATCAGGGCGACCGTGAGACCGAGTGCCATGAGCACCCAGGAGGCCATGCGCAGCGTCCTGGTGAGCGCGTCGTAGATCGCGCCGGCCGCGGGGTGCGAGACATCCGCAGGGAGGTCCCGCAGCGTCATCCGGCGGCCCACCGCGATGGCGACGGCGAGCAGCGCCGCGCCCAGCGCCGTGCCGAGTCCGGTCGCGAGCACGGCCCGGCGGCGGCATACCGACAGCAGGATGCCGGTCACGGCGAGGACGACCGCGGCCACGGGCAGCCAGAAACCGGCGATTTCGAGCACGTGGAACCCCTTCCGCAGTTTCGTCAGGTCCTCCGCCTGCAGCAGGGTGATCTCCGTGTGCGCGACAGGGATACGGCCCGCGAACGGTACATGCTCGTCGGCGAGTTGCTGCTTCAGGCGCTCGGTGGCGGGGGCGAGGTCGATGGTGACGGGGCTGTCGCCGTCGTCGCGCAGGGCGCGCATCACGGCCTCGTGGGCGGTGAGGTTGGCGGTGTCCCAGGCGGTACGGAAGGCCTCGGTGGCGGTGAAGGAGCGGACCGCGTCGTGGACGAAGGCGTGCACCGAGCCCTCCAGGGGCGGGCCGACGTGCACCTCGCGCATGATGCCGTCGGTGACCGCGGCGGCGATGGCGTCCCTGACCTGGGCGTCGGAGGCCAGCGGAGCGGTGGTGGCGGCGTAGCGGGCGCCGTCCTCGATGCCGTACTTCGCCCACGCGGCGAGTACGCCCAGCGGCGCGAGCAGGCACGCGAGGCCGACCAGCACGGCGGAGAGCACACTCCGGACTTGTCGAGACACGTCATCAGCGAACCGCGTCCCTGAACAGTCGGCGAGCTGTTTGCCTGCAAATGGGTGGATATGACAATTCGATGGGTGGGCACGGTGTGGGCAGGGCAGGGCAGGGCAAACCCCGTGATCGCACGCTCCGGTGGAGGGTTCACCCGAACGGGTGTTATCTGGTGGTGGGGAGAGACGACTGGGGCTCCTCGACCGGCTCCCGGGAGCCGATCCCGGGTGACGGGTGAGTGAGGGAGACGCATGAGGCCCCGGCGTCGGCGTGGGCCGACGGCCGGGGTCTCGTGCGCCGAACGTGAGCCGGCCGGAGGTCAGCCGGTCTGCCACTGCTCCTCGCCCGGCTCCTCGTGGGTGTAGTAGCGGTAGTAGTCGAACAGGAACGCGCCCACGGCGATCGCGAGCGAGATGCCGATGCTGCGCAGCACGGTGTGGCCGGTCTGGCTGTAGAGGAAGCCGAACGCGACGCCCGCGAACACCGCCCACGTCAGCGCGCGCGGCCCGCGACCCAGGCGCGGAGCCACCCTCAGCACGCCGATGCACAGCACCGCGAACACGAGGGCGGACACGAAGCCGAACAGCACGTTCCAGCCGGTGATCGGACCGCCGTCACGCCTGATCGCCGCGGCCCAGTAGCCGTAGACGAGTCCGATGGCGACGGGGGCCACCACCCGCGCGATCCGGTGTACGCGCGGGTCGAGGACCTCGGGCGGGCGGTATGCCGTGACGGCCGCACGGGGTCTTGTGGCGGGTGCGCGTGGTGCCCCTGGCACGGGTGCCGCCGCATGAGCCATGGGAACGCTCCTCTCTGCTCGCCCCCGCACTCCAGCGCACACCTGGCAGGGGCGGCCGGCAAGTCGGGATGCGCGGCCCACGGGGCCGTGTTTCGCTGGGGCTCATGAGGATCGTGCTGTTCGGGGCGACGGGAATGGTGGGCAGCCGGATCGCCGCGGAGGCGACGCAGCGCGGACACCGGGTCACGGCCGTGAGTCGTTCCGGTCAGTCGCCCGTTCCCGGGGTGACCGCCGCGGCGGCCGACGCCTCGGACCCGGCGAAGGTCGCCGCGCTGGTGACGGGGGCGGACGCGGTGGCGAACGCGTGCGCACCGCCGCGGGGCGGTTCGGACCCGAAAGAGCCGTTCCTCGCTCTCAACCGTTCCCTCGTGCAGGGCACGCGCGAAGCCGGGGTGCGGCGGCTGGGCGTGGTCGGCGGCGCGGGCAGCCTCGAGGTCGCGCCCGGACGGGAGCTGTGCGACCAGCCGGGATTCCCCGAGGCGGTCCTGCCCGAGGCGCTCGCCCACCGCGCCGTCCTGGAGTACTACCGCACCATCGACGACCTGGACTGGACCTATGTCTCCCCCGCCGCCGAGATCGCCCCCGGCGAGCGCACGGGCCGCTTCCGGGTGGACGACGACAGACTGCTCACCGATGCGTACGGCAACAGCCGGATCAGCGCCGAGGACTACGCGGTCGCATTCGTCGATGAACTGGAACAGGGCACGCATCTGCGCGCCCGCATGTCGGTCGCCTACTGAGGAACGGCAGCGCCGGTGCCCACCAGGCGACCACCCCACGACCGGCCGGAGGAGGGCCGGGGGGAGCAGGACGGGGCCGTACGCCGGTGGTGGCGCGGCGTCCGGCGGCCCGGCGGCCCACGCGTCGGCCATGGGCACGCCGCCCTCGGAGCCTCGCTCTCGGATCCCTCCGCCGCCGAGGGGACGGCGGCCCACGATGCCTCCGCCCCCGAGGGGCCGCTGCCCGCCGTCTCCGTCCCCGACGAATCCGTGCTGGAGGGACCGGCCGCCTCCCTACGGGAGTGCCCGCCCGGGCCCGCAGGCGGCGGCCCCGTGGGAACCCTGCGCGGCGGGCCTCCGGTTTCGTTGCGCGGCGGACGCATCGGGCCGGCGCGCGACCGGCTCCCCCGTCCCCCGGGCTCCGAGGCCCCGCCCGCGGGGCATCAGCTGCTGCGCGTGCGCGGGCGCAGTGTCGCCTGGGTGCCGCCGCTCGCGCTGCTCGTCGCCATCGCCGGACTCGACTGGGGGACGGGCGGCGAGTTCCGCACCATCTCCTGGGTGGTCCTGGTCCCCGGTATCGCCGCCGCGATCTGCGGGCTGTGGGGCACGTTCGTCTTCGCCGTCCTGGCCGTCGTCACATACGAATTCGAGGACCGTGCCTGGCCGCACCAGTTCCGGACCGGGCTGCCCGACTTCATCCTGGTCGTGGTGGGCGGTGTGCTCGCCGTGCTGGCCTGCGCGGTCCGCCTGCGCGGCGAGCGGCGCATGCTGCACATGCAGGACGTCGCCGACACCACCCGGCGCACGGTGCTGCGCCCGTTGCCGGCCGGCTGGGGCGGCCTCGACCACGCGGCGGTCTACCTCGCCGCGGACAGCATCGCCCGCGTCGGCGGCGACTTCTACGACATCCAGCCCGGCCCGCAGGGGACCCGCGTCCTGCTCGGCGACGTCCAGGGCAAGGGACTCGGTGCGGTCGCGGCCGCGTCGGCGCTGCTCGGCACGTTCCGTGAGGCGGCGTACCACGCTCCTTTCCTCACCACGGCCGCCGAGCGGCTGGAGATCCGGATGCGGCGGCACGTGCGCTACTGCGCGGACATCGGCCTCGACGAGGACGAGCGCTTCGCCACGGCCGTGCTGGTCGGCTTCCCGCCGGCCGAGTCCCTGTACGTGGAGGTCATCAACTTCGGGCACGAGCCGCCGCTGGTGGTCGCGGCCGACGGCGTACGGCCCCTGCCGCCCGGCGAGGGACTGCCGCTCGGCCTCGGCGGACTGGGCGACGGGCTGCCGCCCACGCTGCGCCTGCCGCTCGCCGACGAGGAGACGCTGCTGCTGGTCACGGACGGGGTGAGTGAGGCGCGGAACGCCACGGGGGAGTTCTTCCCGCTGCGGGACGAGGTGGCCCGCGCGCTCGCCGAGGACCCGCGCGTCGCCGAGCCCGGGCGCCTGGTGCGCTTCGTGCGGGACGGCACACTGCGCCACAGCGGGGGCCATCTCCAGGACGACACCACGATCTTCGCGGTACGACGGCGCCCGGTCGGCGCGGACTGAGCCACCGCCTCCGGCCCTCGAGCTGCGCGCGTGGCGAACCAGCCTTCCGCGCACCCGCCGCACAACCAGGCCCTACGCGGGCGTTTGCTCTTCCTCCGTCGCACCTTTGCATGCGCAGCGGTTACGGTGCTGACGTGTGTGATCGATCGGGGGAGGGAACGATGCCCGGAACCGTGCTGCTGCTCGCGGCCTCGCCGGCGGGCAAGGGGTGTCTGGTGGACGCGGCCTCCGTGCTCCCGGTGCTCGCGGCCGTCGCCCCGCCGGTGCTGTCCGGCACGGACACGGCGAACGTGGTCGAACTCGCCGATCCGCTCGAGCCGCAGGCCGTCCTCACCCGGCTCCGGGCCGCCGCGGCCGCTCCCGGCCCGCTGACGGTGTTCCTCACCGGGCAGCTCCAGCTCGACCGCCGCCAGCACCTGCCGCACCTGGCGCTGGCCCGCACCACCCCGGCAACGATCCGCTACACCGGCTTCCCCTGGCACTGGATCCGGGAGGAACTGCGGCTGCGCCCGCCCGGTACGACGACGGTGTTCGCGGACCTGCACGCGGATCCGGAGACGTGGCAGCACCTGCGCACCGGCCCCCTCGACTGCGGCCCCGCCGTCCCCCTTTACGGCCGCGTCGCCCCGCCGCCACCGCGCCGCGCGCTGGCGGCCCCGGCATACATGAAGGCCCTGGCGACGATCCTGCGCAGCGGCCACCGCCCGGACCCGGCGACCCTGCACCACCAGGCGCTGACCCGGGCGTACGCAGAGAACGGCGCACAGGGGGAGGTCATCATGACGCCCGACCAGCCGACGGGGAGCCGGGGCTGGTACACACCCCCGTCGTTCACGCCCGCACCGCCCCATGCCGCGGCCCCGGACCCCCACGCCGCGCTCACCGCCGCCGTCCAGCACGGCCGGCACACGGAGGCGGCCACGCTCGCCGCGCAGTGGGAGCAGGCGGCGCTGCGGGAACACGGCCCCGGCTCCGAGGAGGCGCTGCACTGGATGGAGGTCCGCGCCGACCTGGCGATGCTCGCGGGTGACGCGGACCGCAGCTGCGAGACCTGGATGGCGGTCGCCACCGCCCGTCTCTCGGCCGGCCAGAGCCCCGAGTCCCCGGCGGTGGAGGCGGCCGTCGACCGTGCCCACCACCAGTGGGGCCGCATGCGCGACGCGGGCCGGGCCCGCGAACTGGGCCCGGCCCTGGTCGGGTTGCGGGAGCGGGTGCCGGGACGGCGCGAAGGGGCCCTGAACCACATCCACGAGCACCTTCGCCGTCTGCAGCGTCAGCTCCAGACCCAGCCGTGACGGTGCACGGCCGTGCGGAGCGTCAGCTCGGGGATGCCGGTGCCGCGGTGAGCACCGCCGAACCGAAGAGGGCCGCCAGGACGTGGTTCGTGTGTGCCGGGGGTGGTGAGTGAGCGGGCTGAGTCATGCCACTGACAAATGGGCCAGCGCCCCCGACACCAGCGTCCGAACACCGGGGGCGAGTGTGGACAGGTCGGGCGCGAAGCGGGGGCTGTGATTGCTCGGGACCGCCGCGAACTTCTCCATCAGGTCGGCGCCCGGCGCCGCCTCCCAGACGTCGGCCGGGGTGCTCGTCACGAACCAGTACGCGTAGGGGACTCCTTCCGGCGCCAGGTGCGGGAAGTCCTCGCTGCCCATCGCGGGTCCCGGGTCGAAGACCGTGCCCGCGCCGAACACCTCGCGGTGCGCGGCGGCGACCCGGTGGTCGGTGTCGGCGTCGTTGAGCGTGACCGGGAAGTCGGCGCCCACGGTCACCTCGGGGTCGTGCGGGCAGCCCGCGGCCAGGCACTCACCGGCCGCGATGCGCCGGATCGCGGCGATCATCCGGTCGCGGACCCCGGCCGACTGCGTGCGCAGGTTCAGGGCGATGTGGGCCCGGGAGGGAATGATGTTGTGCCGGGTGCCCGCCTCGATCCGGCCGACGGTCAGCACCGCGGAGTCGCGGGGGGCGATCTCCCGGCTGACGACGGTCTGCAGTCGGGTGACCAGGTAGGCGGCCGTGACCACGGGATCCACGGTCGTCTCCGGGCGCGAGCCGTGGCCGCCCCGGCCGTGCACGACGATGTCCACGTCCGTCGAGGCGGACAGGATCAGCCCCGGGGAGTGCGCGTAGAGCCCCGCCGGGCCAGGTGCCGCGTGCTGGCCGAGCAGGACGTCGGGCCGCGGGAAGCGTGCGTACAGACCGTCCGAGACCATCGCCCGTGCGCCCTGCCCGGTCTCCTCGGCGGGCTGACCCACCACGAGCAGTGTCCCCGACCAGGCGTCGCGACCGGCGGACAGCGCCCCGGCCGCGCCCGCCAGCCAGGTGACGTGCAGGTCGTGCCCGCAGGCGTGCATCACGCCCGGTATCTCGGAGGCGTACGGCAGACCCGTCTCCTCGGCGACGGGCAACGCGTCCATGTCGGCGCGCAGCAGGACGGTGGGCCCGTCGCCGTTGCGCAGCACGCCGACGACCCCGGTGCCGCCGACACCCTCGGCGGTCTCGTACCCGGCCGTGCGCAGCCGCTCGGCGAGCTTCCCGGCGGTTCGGTGCTCGCACAGGGACAGTTCGGGATGGCGGTGCAGATCCCGGTAGCAGTCCTCCAGGTCGGCGACCGGGAGGTCGGCGGTGAGGTCCAGCGCGGTGCGGGCGGCGGAGGAGGTCACGGGGCCAGAGTATGCGCAGGGGCCGTCCGTCGGTACGGAGTCGTCCGGGGCGGCCGTCGGCCAGGCGGGAGGCGGCCGCCGGCGAGAGCGGGGGAGTCTCCGCCGACGGCCGCCGTCTGGGGGGTCCCCTCGGTGCCGACCTCGTCGGGCCGGGTCAGCGAGGCCCCTGCGTGACGTGCTGGGACGACCGAGGCTCCACCGCCCTGGCCGGGCCCGCGTTGGCAGCCGTCACGAGCGCGGCCACGGCGACGAGGGCTGCGGCGAAGCCTCTGGCGTAACGCGGCGATATGCGTCCGTGATGCACGGAAGAGCGTCCGAGCACGGCAACCGACCTCGCAATTACAGCGATGGATTAAGCACGTTTAAGGTGCTCCTAACGTAGGGGGTGGAGAGGCGGATCGGGAAGAGCAGCAGGGAAAGTCAGGGGGATGTGAGTGGAGATTGACAAAAAGTCAGGAAGCAGCGCTTTGTAAGCGTGGTTACTGGCATGATTAATCGCATGGCGGACCGAGACGACCCGGAGACCATCGGGCGCAGGGTGCAGCAGCTGCGGCACGAACGGGGAATGACCCAGAAGCAGTTGGCCGAGCCCGCGTACACGCCCGCCTACATCTCCACCCTCGAGGCCGGGCGGGTCCGGCCCTCCGACGAGGCTCTCCGACACCTCTCCGAGCGGCTCGGTGTCGCGTTCGAGGAGCTGGCCACGGGCCGTCCCGCCCATCTCGCCACCGCCCTGCGGCTCAGGCTGACCGACGCCCAGCGCACCCTCTCCACCGGAGAGGCCGAGGTCGCGGCCGAACAGTACGGAGCACTGCTGGCCGAGGCCGAGGCGCACGGGCTCGGCGCCGAGGAGGCCGCCGCGCTGCTCGGACTCGGCGAGTGCGCGCTGGACGTCGGCGACCTCGCGGCGGCGCGGCGGTACTTCGAGCGGTCCGAGAAACGCCTGGCCGACTCACCGCTGCCCAGCAGGGTCCCGGCGCTGCGCGGTCGCGCCGTCTCCCACTACCTCGCCGGTGAACTCCGGTACGCCTGCTACCTGTTGGAATCCACCCTCGACGAGCTCAACCGCTCGGGACTGCACGACCCCGACGCCCTGCTGTTGCTCTACGCGAGCGCCATAGGCCCGTACATGGACATGGGAGCGCACGTACGGGCCGCGCAGGCGGCCGAGTTCGCCCTGGCCCTCGCGCCCCAGGTCCAGGACCCCGCTCTGGTGGCCCGCATGCACCGGTCCGTCGCCCGCACGCTCCTGGCGGAGGGCCGCATCGCCGAGGCGGACACCTCCCTCGCCAAGGCGGCCGAGCTGTACCGGCAGCTGCAGATCCGCACCGAGCTGGCCAACTGCCACTGGATGCGCGGCTATCTGTACGCCCAGAACGGCGAACTCGAGCGTGCGGAAGGCAAGTTGCGCGAGGCCCTCGCCATGCTCTCTGAGAAACGGGCCGCCCTCTACAGCAGTCAGGTCGCGGTGGAGCTGGCGGACGTGCTGCACCGGCGCGGGAAGTCCGAGGAGGCCGCGGAGCTGCTGCACGGCGTCCTCGGCGACATCGGCCCCGAGCGCGGCGCGGTGCACTCCGCCGCCGCGCACCGCCTCCTCGGCATCATCGCGGAGGACGCCCGCGACACGGAGGCCGCGGAGGAACACTACGTGCGTGCGCTCAGCCTGCTGGAGAGGGCGGGAGCGGCCGGCGACCTCGCGGACCTGTGCCGTCTGCTCGGCGATCTGCTGCGGCGCACCGGCCGGGTGGAGGCGGCCCTGGACGCGTACCGCACGGGCCTCGGCCACCGGACCGCCCCGGGCACGACGACTCTGGGCCCGGCACCGGCGCAGCCGCCGCTCTGACGGCCCGTTCCTGGGCGGATCCATGCCGACGCACAGCCGACGTCGCCGACGTGCGGCGCGTCTGGCACCCCAGGGGCGGCTCGGAATCGTCGGCGGCGTGACCTGCGGCGCCGGGGCGCGAGGACGGTCGGGCAGGTCGAGGAGCCTTCGGACCCCTGCGACCACTGCGAGACGCGTCAGGGAGTGACGATCGGGAACCCCCGGTCCGGCTGTGTCACATACGAGAACAGCCGCTTCAGCAGCCCCCGGTCCCCCTCCGTCTCGATGCCCGCGAGGCCCTTGCCCGCGAGCAGGCCCAGGAGTTCGGGGCGGGTGAGGGTGAGCGTCAGGCCAGCGTGCGGCTTCGGTGTGCGGTGCAGCGGAAGGCTGCGGTGGGTGAGCGCGCCGTGCTCCAGGTTGACCCGGTGCCTGCGCTCCTCGTCGATCACGACCAGGTCGATGATGAGGCGTGGCTCCCGCGCCGCCCGCGGCCCGTCGATGCGTACGGCGAGGGAGTCCAGCAGCATGCCGACGGTGAGCGCCGACGTCATGTCGGCCGTGTCCGTGGTGACGGCGGGGCCGCCCGTGCCCTCCAGCAGTTCCCGCGCCCCGGTCAGATAGATGTTCCGCCATGTCCCGTTCTCGGCGCCGTGCCCGAGCCGTTCGTACACGACCGCCAGCGTCCGCTTCGCCTGCTCGTTGTCCGGGTCGGCGAAGACGAGATGGTTGAGGAGGGTGGCCGCGAAGCGCGGGTCCCCGGCGTCGGCGTACCGGCGCGCCGCCGCGAGCATCGCGTCGGGGCCGCCCGCCACCTCCACGTACCGCTCGGCGAGCTGGACCGGCGGATGCTCCCACAGGTGGGCGGGATTGCCGTCGTACCACCCCATGTACCGCTGGTAGACGGCCTTGGCGTTGTGGTTCAGCGAGCCGTAGTACCCCCGCGCGTGCCAGGCGTCCTCCAGCGCGGGCGGCAGCCGCAGCTCCTCCCCGATCTCCGCTCCCGTCAGACCGCTGTTCAGCAGCCGCAGGGTCTGATCGTGCAGATACGCGTACAGATCCCGCTGCTCCGCCAGCAGCTGGACGACGTTCTCGTGTCCCCAGGTCGGCCAGTGGTGCGAGGCGAACGCCACGTCGTAGGCGTCGCCGAAGAAGTCGATCGCCTCGTCGAGGTAGCGGGACCAGACGCGGGCGTCGCGGACGAGGGCGCCGCGCAGGGTCAGGATGTTGTGCAGGGTGTGGGTGACGTTCTCGGCGAGGCACAGCGCACGCTGCTCGGTGAAGAGGAAGTTCATCTCGGCCGGCGCCTCGGTGCCCGGCGTCAGCTGGAACAGCATCCGGACGCCGTCGACGGTCTCCGTCTGCCCGCTGTGCGTGATGTCGACGGTCGGCGGGATCATGGTGACCGTACCGGTGGACATGGTCGTGCCGAGCCCGGTGCCGATCTGCCCGGCGGGCTCCTTCGGCAACCGTGCGCCGTACATGAACCCGGCGCGGCGGGCGATCGCGGGCCCGGCGAACACGTTCTCGCTGACCGCGTGCTCCAGGAACCCGACGGGTGCGAGGACCGGCACGCCCGCCTCCGCCTCGCGCGGCAGCACACCGCGGGCTCCGCCGAAGTGGTCGACGTGGGAGTGGGTGTAGACCAGCCCGGTGACGGGCCGTTGTCCGCGGTGCCGCCGGTACAGGGCGAGGGCGGCCCCCGCGCACTCGGTGGAGATGAGCGGATCGACGACCACGACGCCGTCGTGGCCCTCCACGAGAGTCATGTTGGCCAGGTCGAGCCCGCGCACCTGGTAGACGCCCTCGGTCACCTCGAACAGCCCCTGCCGCGCGCACAGCTGCGACTGCCGCCACAGACTGGGATGCGCGGTGTCGGGACAGTCCCCGTCGAGGAACCCGTACGCGTCCCCGTCCCACACCACCCGCCCGTCCCCGGCCGTCACCACCCCGGGCACGAGAGCGGCGACGAACCCTCGGTCGGCGTTCTCGAAGTCGGTCCGGTCCTCGAAGGGCGGCAGACCGTCACGGGGCGCTGCGTCCATGGGGCCAGCTTCGGCGCGAGGCTTGCGCGGGGCCAGCGGTGGGGGACCGTTCGAGGTGTCCGGAGATCACCCCTCCTTGCCCGTCATGGCCTGGCTCACGAGGCTCTTCGCCAGGGCCCCCGCGGACGCGGGCAGTGGGCCATCCTTGCCGGCCGCTTGCCCGGGGCGGGGTGTTCGTATGCCACGACGAGCGCGTCGACGAGGAGGAGCAGCGTGGCGAGCGCCGACCGTGCCCCGGGCCGCCGCTCGGTCGGCGAAGGTGACCGTCCCCTCGCGCTCTCCGTCCCCGTACTCCGCCTTGACGTGCGCGGCCAGTTCGAGCCCGATGTGCGCGATCTGGGTAAAGACGTTCCCAAGCCGCCGGGTGACAGCCGGAAGTCGCCCGTAGGGAGGACGACTTCCGGCTGCTCGGGTCCCGTATGGCGCCCCTGCCGGTCGGTGAGGCTTTACTGCGAGTTTCTTGCAACTAGCACATCACTGCATAAGGGTGGGAACCGCAGTACCCAGAGAACAGGGGATTGCGGTATTCCGGCGAAGAAAGGCCCCACTCCATGTCCCCGTCCTCCCCCCGGATGCGCATGTCCATCACGAGGCAGGAGTGGGGCCGGCTCGGCGGGATGGCCGCGTTCATCCTCGCCCTGCACGTCATCGGATGGTTCACGCTCGTCGGGATCGTCGCGCCCGAGCACTACAGCATCGGGGAGAAGTCCTTCGGCGTCGGCATCGGCGTGACCGCGTACACGCTGGGAATGCGGCACGCCTTCGACGCGGACCACATCGCGGCGATCGACAACACCACCCGGAAGCTGATGGGCGAGGGACAGCGGCCGTTGTCGGTCGGGTTCTGGTTCTCGCTCGGCCACTCCAGCGTCGTCTTCGTCCTGGCGCTGCTGCTCTCCTTGGGCGTGAAGACGCTGGCCGGACCGGTACGGGACGACAACTCCGAGCTGCACAACGTCACAGGGCTCATCGGTACGACGGTTTCCGGCACGTTCCTCTACGTCATCGCCGCGATCAACCTCGTCATCCTGGCCGGCATCTGGAAGGTCTTCCGGCAGATGCGGTCCGGGCAGTTCGACGAGGCGGCCCTGGAGGAGCAGCTGGCCAACCGCGGTTTCATGAATCGACTGCTCGGGCGCGTGATGAAGTCGATCACCAAGTCGTGGCAGATGTACCCGCTGGGCCTGCTCTTCGGCCTCGGCTTCGACACCGCGACCGAGATCGCGCTTCTCGTCCTGGCCGGTTCGGGCGCGGCCTCGGGGCTGCCCTGGTACGCGATCCTGTGCCTGCCCGTGCTCTTCGCGGCCGGGATGTCGCTGCTCGACACGATCGACGGGTCGTTCATGAACTTCGCGTACGGGTGGGCGTTCTCCAAGCCGGTGCGCAAGGTTTACTACAACCTCACGATCACGGGTCTGTCCGTCGCCGTCGCACTGATCATCGGCACGGTCGAGCTGCTCGGTCTGGTGGCCGAGAAGCTCCGGTTGCACGGGGTCTTCTGGGACTGGATCGCGGGAGTCGACCTCAACACCCTCGGCTTCTTGATCGTCGGCCTGTTCTTCGCCACGTGGGCGCTCGCGCTGGTGGTGTGGAAGGTGGCCAGGATCGAGGAGAAGTGGACGCAGGGCCTGGCGCAGCCGGTGGAACAGGCCGCCGAGCAAGGCCGCCCCGCTTCCGTTGCCAGGGCCTCTTCGTGCGGTGGTCAGGTGGCCTCGGCATACTCCGGGCCCGGCTCCTCGACGAAGAGCTCATCGAGGTCGGCGGCGGCGATGGCCCGCTCGAGCCAGAGTTCGAGGGTGACGGGGTCGGAGGAGGAGAAGATGCGCAGGGGCACGTCTGCGGGGACGTAGAACTGACGCCGTCCCAGGACGTAGACGATCGCCGGCGGGCGCACGCCGACGAGGTCACCGAGGGATCACGCCCGTCGTCGACGTCCAGTTCCGGAGCCTGACCACGGAGACACTCCGGCCGGAGAGAAATGGAGAGAACTGATCGCGCAATCCCATCTCCGTCACCTCGAACGAGTGTGCAGTTACGTTTCCTCCGGGTCACCGCTCGGAGCCGCACATTCCTGATGTGGCCAAAACGTGACGGCCCATGAAGTCGTCATGATCTCAACGAGGTTGACAGTCAACTCGGGGTGATCGACTATGTGCTCGACCCGGGGCTCATGTGACCAGTGAGCCCGGTGTTTCTCTTCGACCACTCTTCTCCCGGCCACGGTCCCCGGCTGCTTTGCGCTGCCCGCTGCCCTGGTTCGGGTCACGACTCATGAAGTTGGGGGAACGCATGTCCATCGCGAGACGTGTCACCGTACGCCGCCTGCTGGGGGCAGGCGCCGCTGCGCTCACCCTCACCGCCGTCACCGGCGGCGCCGCCTGGGCCTCGGGCACCCCCGGTGGCGACGGCTGGGACAAGGGAGGCCGCGGCTATGCGTCGGGCAAGGGCCCGGGGACGGTGACCGAGGCCGACCACTGCCAGTTCTCGCTCGACGGAAGCGTCTTCACCGACTCGGTCCGGGTCGACGACCAGAACCTCAAGCCCACCGAGGACGGCAAGGTCCACATCAAGGTGCGTGCCGCGGACGACGCGACCACCTGCACGGCCTCCCTCGCCTCGTACCGGGCGCACGGAGCCACCTTCAACACCTCCGGCCTGCAGGTCTTCCACGACTTCGACACCGTGACGGTGAAGCAGGGCGAGACCGATTCGCTGGACATCTCGGTGCCGGACGCGGGCTGCTTCGCGCAGATCGACCTGTACCGGGGCAAGGTGAAGTTCGACGGGAACTTCGGTGCGAACGACGGCTTCGAGCACGGTGACCTGCCCAAGGGCCCGGACCGCCCGGTCATCAAGGACAAGCTGATCGCCTCCTGGAACGGTGGTACGAAGGACTGCACCGAGCAGCCGCCGAGCACCCCGGAGACCACCCCGCCCGCCTCGACGCCTCCGGCGTCCGTGCCGGCCACCACCCCGCCCGCGTCGAGCCCCGCGACCCCGGACTCCCCGTCCGTCTCGACCCCGCCCGCCGAGGAGTCCAGCACGCCTGCTGCGCCGACGCCGAACGGCGGCCAGTCCACCGCGCCCGGCGGCCTTGCCGAGACGGGCGGCGGCAGCGACGCGCTGCCGATCGCCGCGGGCGCGGCGGCACTCGTCGCGGTCGGCGCGGGCATCGCGGTCGTCACGCGGCGCCGCGTGTCCCGTACCCGCGCATGACGCCTCCCGCGTCCCTTTGACCATCCTCCACGGGCCCGGCGCTCTTTTCCCCCGGTGAGCGCCGGGCCCACCTTCTGAAGTCGGCCCCGCCGATCGTCCAGCCGCCACCCGTTCTCCGCCGGGGACGTCCGATGGTCAGCCGGCGGCCGGGGACTTCCGATGGTCAGCCAGTCGTCGGTATCGGCGAAGGACTCGTCGACGGCGGCGGGGTGAAGCCCGCCGGTGGGGAGAGGACCACCGTCGGCTCGCCCGGCGCGGGGGTCGGCGGGGTCATGCTGCTCTTGGGGAGCTTCGGCGGGGTCGTCTCCTGGAACAGGACCGAGTCGAAGTTCACCAGGCCCGTCTGCTCCATCACCGTGATGTGGTCGAGGACCGTGTCGTTCGCCTGGTCGGCCAACTGGCGGACCAGGGTGTTCTGCGTCGTGGCGCGGATGTTGGCGATGACGGGGAAGATCTGGCCGTGCGTCACGCGCAGGATGTTCGCGAGGTCCTGGTCGAACTGCTTGCCCTGGTCCGAGGTCAGCGTGGCCACGAACGCCTGCTGCTGCGGGCTCGGCTGGTTCGGCAGTGTGATACCCAGCTCCGCGGCGACCTTCCGGCAGGTGGCGTCGAGGTTGGCGTGTCCGTTGATCAGGTGTTGCCCGGCGGTGCGCACGGCCGGGGTCGTGCCCTTCTTCAGGGCCAGCTCGCCGGAGGGGAACTCCCAGAGGCCGGCTGCCCGCACCTTGACGACGAAGTCGCGGTCCGCCTCGGTCAGCGGTCCCGACGAGGTGTTGGCGATCACGCGCGACGGCGCGCTCGACACGGTCTGTACTCCCAGCATCGAGGGATAGACAAGAGCCGTCAGCGTCAGCGTCAGGGCGCCCGCCACAAAGAGGGTTCCCGCCGCGTTCCGTGAAATGCGCATGCCACCTCCTGGTTGTTCGGACGCCCGGAGATACGGGTGCGGCGGGGGTCAAGAACCTTTCCCACAGGCAAAATTGACGACCCGCGTTGTGGGCGTCGTCACACCCTGAGCAGTACTGGCCGCGGGAGGTCAGCAGTCGCGCAGCTCCGGTGACTGATTGAGGATCTGCGCGCACGGCGACGTGAAGCGCGTGTGGGTCTCGCCGCCGCGGTCCTCGGGACGGAAGACGGCCACCCGGTGGCAGTTCTGGAAGGCGAGGGTCACCCCGAAGTGCCGTTCCAGGCTGCCCCGGATGGCATCGCCGGACAGCGCGCGCAGCAGCTGCCCGCGTTCCCTCTCGGACGGCGGTGGGGTCGTGTTGTCGCCGAACTCATGGGAACCGGCGCGCAGTTCGGCGGTCAGGCGGGCGATCAGGTCGTAGGCGTAGGGCAGGGACGTGCGGACCGTTTCCACGAAGTCCTCCTCCCGCAGCGGGCCCGTCTCGGCTTCGGCCGGCAGCTGCGGGGAGACGTCGAGCGACATTGAGGGGTGTCCTGTCTGTAAGGGGTTGGGTGGTGGAGGGGTGGTTCACGCGGCGCTCGCAGCGCCGCCGGGCCGTGCCGGAGGTCCGGGTCGACCTGGGCGGCGAGGTCCTGTCCCGTCGCCCGGTCGGGCCACGGCCGTGGGTTCTCCTGCGTCGGCAGGCAGGGGCTACATGAAAATGGATCTCATTCTCAAGAATGGAGCGCGTGGCGATATCGGGGAACTCGGCCCGGCGCCCGGTATGTTCGATCCGAACATCCGACATTCGGAGCCGGCATGCAGAAGACAGAAGAACTGGCCGAGGAGGCTGAGGCGTCCGTCGCGGTACCCGCGATGACCGACGCCGCCGCCCCCGGCCGGACCCTGCCCTGGCCGCTCCTGTTCGCGGCGGCCGTCCTCGCCGGTCCGGTGCTGCTCGTCCTCAGCCGGTTGCTGAGTCAGCCGGCCATGCAGGCCTGGCGGACCGTCTGTCTCGCCATCACCGTGCAGGCGCTGCCCTTCCTGCTGCTCGGCACGGCGCTGTCCGGCGCGATCAACGCGTTCGTGCCGGCGCGGATGTTCAGCCGGGTGCTGCCCCGGCGGCCCGTGCTCGCCGTCCCGGTCGCCGGGGTCGCCGGAGTCGTACTGCCCGGCTGCGAATGCGCCTCGGTACCGGTCGCGAACAGCCTGATCCGACGGGGGGTCACCCCGGCCGCCGCCTTCACGTTCCTGTTGTCGGCCCCCGCCGTCAACCCGGTCGTGCTGACCGCCACGGCCATCGCCTTCCCCGGCAGCCCCGCCATGGTCCTGGCCCGGCTGCTCGCCTCGCTCGCCACGGCCGCCGTGATGGGCTGGCTGTGGCTCTGGCTGGGCCGTGACTCATGGCTCCGGCCGACCGTACGGCACACCGGGCACGTGCCGGGGCACAGCCGCTGGACGGAGTTCCGGCTGGGCTTCCAGCACGACTTCCTGCACGCGGGCGGCTTTCTGGTGCTCGGCGCCATGGCGGCGGCCACCTTCAACGTGACGGTCCCGCGCTCCGTACTCGACGTGTTCTCCGGCTCGCCCTGGCTGTCGGTGCTGTTCATGGCCGGGCTGGCCGTACTGCTCGCGGTGTGCTCCGAGGCGGACGCGTTCGTCGCGGCCTCGCTCACCGGCTTCTCGCCCCTCGCCCGGCTGGTGTTCATGGTGGTCGGGCCGATGGTCGACCTGAAGCTGATCGCCCTTCAGGCGGGAACGTTCGGCCGGGCCTTCGCCGTCCGCTTCTCCGCCGCCACCACGGTCGTCGCGGTGCTGTGCAGTGCGCTGATCGGAGGGGCGCTGCTGTGAAACGGCCTGTCCAGGTGATCCTGCTCGTCCTCGCCGGCCTCGGTTTGCTGCACGCCTCGCTCTTCACCGACCTGTATCTCAGATACGTCAAGCAGGGGCTGCGTCCGATGCTGGTCGTCTCGGGGGTGCTGCTCCTCCTGCTGGGCATGGCGGACGCGGTGTCGCAGGGGGTTTCACGCAGGCGCGAGGCGTATGCGGGGCGCCCGGACCACGATGGTCACGGCGCCGGGCCCGATCACGGTGGTCATGGCGGCGACCCTGGTCACGGTGGTGAGGACGGCGACGGTGGAGGTCACGGTCACCACCACTCCGCGGCACCCCGTACGGCCTGGCTGCTGTTCCTCCCCGTGCTGAGTCTGCTCTTCTACGCCCCGCCGGCCCTCGGCGCCTACACGGCATCCCGCGAGACCCCCAGGGTCGTCGCGGAGCAGGAGCACTTCGATCCACTGCCCGCGACCTCGCCCGTCGAGATGACCCTTTCGGACTTCACCGGCCGCGTGCAGCAGGACCGCGAGCAGACCATCAAGGGGCGCAGCGTCCGGATGACCGGTTTCGTCACGCCCGACAAGCGGGGCGGCGGCTGGTATCTGACCCGGATCATCTTCTCGTGCTGCGCGGCGGACGCCCAGACCGTGAAGGTGCGGATGTACGGGTCCCCGGCCCTGCCCGCCGACACCTGGGTGGCCGTCACGGGAACCTGGCATGCCGGCGGGACCCTGGGGACGAAGTCCGCCCCCGTCGCGCTCGACGCCCATGGCGTCGAGCGGATCACCCGCCCGGTGAACGCGTACACGGACGACCTTCCTCTCACCCCTTCCCGCTGACGGCCCGTCGCGCACGGCCGCCGGTGCGCGGCCGTACGGCCAGGTGAACCGACGCCCAAGTCCTGCCCATGTCCCGAATATCCCGTCCCCTGGTCACCACCCTCTGCACCCTCGCGCTCGCCGCCGCGGGCCTCACCGTCACCACCGGCACCGCGCACGCGCAGACGTGCAGCCAGGACTACCTCCCCCTCCCCGACCCCGGCTGCCAGCCCGGCGCCCTCAACCCGTACGTCACGCAGGACACGATCGGCTCCACGATCTGCGTCTCCGGCTGGACCGCGACCGTGTGCCCCTCCAGCTCGTACACCACCGCGCTGAAGAAGCAGCAGATCGTCGAGTACGGCTACACCGACACCAGCACCTCGGACTACGAGGAGGACCACTTCGTGCCGCTCGAACTCGGCGGCGCGCCCAAGAGCGAGCTGAACCTCTGGCCGGAGCCGCACTACGGCGACGAGACCTCCGCGGACAAGGACACCGTCGAGAACAAGCTCAAGAAGGCCGTGTGCGCCGGCGACGTGAGCCTGGCGGACGCACAGGACGCGATCATCACGGACTGGACGACCGCGCTCGCCGATCTCGGCCTGAGCTGAGGCCCACGCTCCGGCACTTCAGGCCATCCAGAAGAACACGGCCGTCATGCGCTTCTCCTCCAGGTCGCTGCCCCAGTAACCGGTGGCGCTGTGCATGATGTTGGCCTTGTAGAGGAGCAGCCGGTTGTAGCGCTGCGGCACGCGGACGTCCTCGACGAACGCGTCCGGGGAGACGTACCGCGTGCCCAGCGCCTCGACCAGATTGGTGTGCGGGGCCTGCACCATGTTGCCGCCGAGGACGCCGCCCGGCAGGTTCTGCCGGTAGAAACTCGTGCCGCAGTCCTTGGGGACGTTCGGGCTGAGGTAGAGCACGGCGGCATAGCGGCACAGGGCGCGTGAGTCGGTGTGCGGACGTGGTTCGCCCTCGTCCTTGCCGACGACCTGGACGCAGTTGTGGTTGAGGGTGCCGCCGCCGGGCGCGGTCTGCTGCCACAGCTTCTGCGCGCCGGTCTCCTTGCGCACCATCCGTTCGATCCGGGCGAGTTCACCCGGTTCGAGCCCTGGCATGGTACGCAGCCCCGGCCAGCTCTCCTGCGTGTACGGGAACCCCTTGGTCCAGTCGTCCTCGCCCTTGGCGAGACAACGGGCCCGGACCTCGTCCACGTTCGGCAGGACGTCGTCGAGGACCCAGTAGTCGCGGCCTTGCGTGGGCTTGCGATAAGGGAGTACGGGCAGGCGTGGGGGCTGTGGGGGCATGCGGGTGAACATACAGTCGGCCACCACCACGATCTCTCTTCCGTTGGTCAACGTTCCGTCAACTCGACCGGACTCACAGCCCGGAGACAGACCACGGGATTTCGGGTGAGGAACTGCCGGATGGCATCTGCTGATGTCGCGCGGCTCGTCGCTCAGGGCGTCGGCGCAGCCGGGCTCGACGGGGTGTTCCGAGGAGTCTCCGCCGAGCTGCTGTCCGGTGAGAAGACCGCCATGCCCACGAACATGGCGGTCAGGAAGAGCGCCGCTGCGGCGATCAGCCCCACGGCGCGCGGCCGGCTGGCGGCGAACGCGCGGAGCGAGGGCCGCTCCCGGCGGCCGCCGGTCGATACCCGTACGCGGCGTTTCACGCCCGGCAGGCGTTCGCGGTGGCCTCCGCCCGGCAGGCGTTCGCGGTGGCCTCCGCCCGGCAGGCGTTCGCGATGGCCTCCGCCCGACAGGCGTTCGCGGTGGCCTCCGGCCGCGGGGCGTTCACGGTGGCTCCCCGTCGAGGCGCGTTCGCGGTGTGCCGCCGTCGAGAGGCGCTGGCGGTGGGCCGCCCGGTGGCCGGGGGCTCCTGGTGCGGACGGGAGTTTGTACGTCGTCGGCGGGCCCGTCTCCGTGCGGGGCAGCGCCGGCGGCTCCGGGACCGCCGCGGGGACGTGACGGGGCTCGGGGGCCGCGGCCGGAAGCGGCTCGGGGCGGCCCCGCCAGGCACCCGCGGCGAACCAGTCGGCGGCCTGTCGTGCCGTGGGCCTCTCCTCGGGCCGCTTGGCGAGCAGACCGAGGAGGTAGTTCTCGAAGGCGGGCGGCAGGGCGACGCCCAGCTCGCGCGGCGGCACGGGGGCGGCGTCGAGGTGCTGGTGGAGGATCGCGATCGGGGTGTCGGCGCGGAACGGCGGGTGCCCGGTCAGGAGTTGGTAGAGCACGCAGCCGAGCGAGTACACGTCGCTGGCCGGTCCGGCGGGCTTGCCCAGGGCGCGCTCGGGTGCGATGTACAGGCTCGTACCGACGATCTGCCCGGTCGCCGTCAGCGCGGCCGACGGGTCGTCCATGAAGCGGGCGATGCCGAAGTCGCCGATCTTCACCGTGCCGTCCGCGTCGAGGAGAAGGTTGCCGGGCTTGATGTCACGGTGCACGATGCCCTGTTCGTGTGCCACGGCGAGCCCGGCTGCGGCCTGTGCCGCGATGGCCGCGACCCGCTCGGCGGGCAGCCGACCGTCGTCGGACAGCACCCGGGAGAGGCTGTCTCCCTCGACCAGCTCCATCACCAGGAACAGCCGGCCCTCGTGCTCCCCGAAGTCGAGGACGCCGACCACATGGGGGTGGTGGAGCCGCCCCGCGGTCTGGGCCTCAAGACGGAAACGGGAGTCGGCGGTGGGGTCGGCGTTCTGAGCGAGCAGGACCTTGACGGCGACGGGCCGGCCGAGCATCTGGTCGTACGCCCGCCACACCTCGCCCATCGCGCCACGTCCGACGGTGGTGTTCAGCTGGTACCGGCCCGCGATCAGCACCTGTTGTTTCATCCTCATGCCGTGAGACGAATGCAGTGCGACGACTCGACCGCCGCCGGCCATGACTCCGCCGGGGCGAGTGATGGTGGGGTGCCGAAGATGGCCAAGCCTACTGGCACGGCCACCCGATTCGATCACGCTCTCCCCCTGTGATGGGTGAGGCGTGATGATCCGGCCGCATGATCCTCGCGTGTCCGACACTCCTGTCCCGATATCCCACGGCTCCTTCGCCGCGGCGCTCCCGCCTGGAGCTCCGCCGAAGTCGCGGCGTGGGTCGCGAGCAGGCCGGCCCTCTGGGCCCGCCCCCGCCGTTCCTCGCGCTCGCCGTGGCGCTCGCGCAGCGGGCCGGTGACCGGCTCGTACGCCTCCGGGATCGCGCGGCCCGTCCAGGCGGCGACCTGGCCGCGCTTGGCCCCTGCGATACGGCGTACCAGGAGTACCGTCTCGGGCAGCATCCACGCGCCGACCACCGCGACCGTGCCGACGGCCGTGATCAGCAGCACGGTGACGAAGAGATACGTCACGAAGGTCATCGCCGCGCTCAGGGCGAGCCGGCCCGTGGCCCGCCCTGCCCGCCGCATCGTCTTCCCCCTGCCCGCAACGCTAGGCGGCCGCCCACGAAGACGCAGGAGAGCAGGCCACCGCGGTGATGGTGGAGCGGGCTACACCATCACTCCGGTCAGCCGAGGCACAGCACGAGCAGGCAGAGGTGCGACGGCGAGGTCGCCGCGGGCGCGGGGCTCGACTGCGAGGTTCCCGAACCCACACCGTCGGCAGGCGCGGGCGTCTGACTGGGCGCCGCAGTGGTGTGGTCGGGGACCGTGACCGTCCCACCGGAGGACGAGGACGATGACGATGACTGCGAGGTGCTCTGCGGCTGGGGCGCGGTCGTCGGCGTCGCCGTGGCCGTACGAGGGACGGCGGCGGCATCCGGTCGAACGTCCGCCGAGGTGGTGCTGGGCTGGGGCACGGCGGACCGCTCACGTGGGAGGCCGGTGGCGGGCGACCGAGTGGTGGAGGCGTGTGAGGGACGGCGAGCGTCGGGCCCCGTGGACGGCGGCTGGAGGTCCGGCGCCTGTCCCTCCGGGCCACCCATGCTCGTGACGTCCGGCGCCGGGGCCGCCTGGGCCCGGTCGCCGGAGTGCCGGTCCATCGAGGCGAGGGTCAGTCCGCCTCCGACGAGTGCGAAGGCGGTCGCGACCACGGCCCGGCGCTGGTTCTTCTTCCAACGGGCTCGCTGGCGACGCCGCGCCGCCCGCCCCTGTGGCGCGCTCGCGAGGTCGCCGGAGAGGTCGTTCTGCGGGGCGTCGTCCGGACCGGCCGCGACCGCCGCCTCCTCACGAAGACGTCCCGCGTGCCCCCTGTCCGAG
The DNA here is from genome assembly GCF_055561075.1 of Streptomyces sp. NPDC022910. Lineage (NCBI taxonomy): Bacteria > Bacillati > Actinomycetota > Actinomycetes > Kitasatosporales > Streptomycetaceae > Streptomyces > Streptomyces sp. NPDC022910. The sequence continues at coordinate 10,066 of NZ_JBVHHL010000046.1, read as the reverse complement.
GCCGAGAACTCCCGGGCCACCGCCGCGCTCACCGCTGCGGTCGCCGTCGCCGGGGTGGTCCGGGCGGGGACGGTGCGACCGTGGGCGTTGACCGGAGCGATGTCCGGGGCGTAGGCACCGCACCCGGGACACACCAGGGCGCCGTTGAGGTGCCGACGGCACGAGGAACAGTAGTCCATCTGCGGTCTTCCTGAGTTGACGTGCTGTCGCCATCGCGAGGGCCGCGGTCTGGCCACGTTCGCACGTGGAGTCGAGCGGCCAGCAACGCTAACGGGGCATTCGAAAGACTGTGTGCAGCCTGTGTGACGCTCCTGCGCGGATTCTTCGGGGGCCTTGCGTGGGGCTGTGACGGAGGTTGTAGTGCCCTGAATGAGCCGGCTGCCGGCCGCCCCGGCGATGGCCCCGAGCGGCTGTCCGCGCTGTCCGCGCTGTCCGGGGAGCAGCCGCGCGGGCCCGGCGCTCACCCGACTGGCTCCACCGCCACGGCCACCGTCCCTTGGCTTCGGTCACCGTGGTCGAAGGGGTGGCGGCCCGCTCGTCCGACGTGCAGCAGGCAGTGACGCCGCAGCACGCATCTGCCGTCCTGGTCGAGCCGCACCTCCCACCGACGTCGGCGGGCTTGACCGCGCGACGATGGCGGAGCGCATGCCGGCGGCCACCGGGTGGGTCGTGGAGATCTCGACGCCGGTGCCCTGCGGCCTCCACGCCCGCCGGGTACGGCGAAGGACAGCGCGCCGGCGATGCGGCCGACGTGGTCGCCACGCGAGGTCCGCAGTTCGGGCATGACGGCGCCGTCGGCGACAACGGCGGAGACGCCGATCCGCCCACCGGGCCTCAGGACCCGGAACGTCTCCGCGAAGACAGCGGGTTGGTCGACTGACAGGCTGATCACACAGTTCGAGATCACGACCTCGCTCGTGTGCGCGGGCAGCGGGATGACCTCGACGGCGCCCTTGAGGAACTCCACGTTCGCCGCGGCCGCCTGAACGGCGCGGCGGGCACGTGGAGTCGACGGACAACGGCGCGGACGACGAGCTCTGGCAGGTCGTTCGGATCAACTGATCGACACCGGGGCCCGGCCGGCCGCCAAGTCACCTTTTGAGTAGGCGACTCGGCACGCTGAGGGCACGGCACAGTGGGGTCGCGGGCGTGGCTTGCGGCTGCCCGCCGGGTGAGCTCGTCGGGCGCTCCCGGCGACGGCGGCCGTCGTGCCACAGCACTCGCATGCGTCCCGACCTGCGAGTTTCAGTGCTCTGAAGCCCTCACTGCGAGGCTGAAACCGGGTTGAAACCATGTTGAACCGCCTCGGCCGCACGCTCTGCGGCATGACAACGACGCGCCAGGAACTCGCGATCGCAGCCACCGGGCTGCGCAAGTCCTACGGTGACAAGACCGTCCTCGACGGCATCGACATCGACGTGCCCGCCGGCACGATCTTCTCCCTCCTCGGGCCGAACGGCGCGGGCAAGACCACGGTGGTCAACATCCTGTCCACCCTGATCTCCGCCGACGACGGACGGGCCCGGATCGCCGGGCACGACCTCACCACCGAGGCCCAGACGGTACGGGCCGCCATCGGTGTCACCGGCCAGTTCTCCGCCGTGGACGGCCTGATCACCGGCGAGGAGAACATGCTCCTGATGGCCGACCTGCACCACCTTTCCCGTGGCGAGGGCCGACGCGCGACCGCCGAGCTGCTGGAGCGCTTCGACCTGGTCGAGGCCGCGAAGAAGCCCGCATCCACCTACTCCGGCGGAATGAAGCGCCGCCTCGACATCGCCATGACCCTGGTCGGCAACCCGCGGATCATCTTCCTCGACGAGCCGACCACCGGCCTCGACCCGCGCTCGCGCCACACCATGTGGCAGATCATCCGCGAGTTGGTCTCCGGCGGTACCACCGTCTTCCTCACCACCCAGTACCTGGAGGAGGCAGACCAGCTCGCCGACCGCATCGCGGTGCTCAACGGCGGCAAGCTCGTCGCCGAGGGCAGCGCCGAGGAGCTCAAACGGCTCGTCCCGGGCGGCCATGTGCGGCTGCGGTTCTCCAACCCGGTGGCGTACGAACGGGCGGCGACCGCGCTGCGCGAGACCACCCGCGACGACGAGGCGCTCATCCTGCAGATCCCCAGCGGCGGAAGCCAGCGTGAGCTGCGCGCCATCCTCGACTGGTTGGACGCCGCCGACGTCGAGGCCGACGAACTGTCCGTGCACACCCCCGATCTGGACGACGTGTTCTTCGCCCTGACCGGCGGTTCCGTACCTGCTCAGCCCACCGACAAGGAGACCGTTCGATGACTTCCGCCGGATACGCCGTCCGTGACAACCTCACCATGCTGCGGCGCAACCTCCTGCACGCCCGCCGCTACCCCTCCCTCACCCTGAACCTGCTGCTCACCCCGGTCATCCTGCTGCTGCTCTTCGTCTACGTCTTCGGCAACGTGATGAGTGCCGGCATCACCGGCGGTCACGCGGACCGGGCCGACTACGTCGCCTACCTCGTCCCCGGCATTCTTTTCCTGACCGTGGCCATGACCTCGCTGGGCACCGCGGTGTCCGTGGCCACCGACATGACCGAGGGCATCATGGCCCGGTTCCGCACCATGGCGATCTCCCGCGCCTCCGTGCTGATCGGCCACGTGATCGGCAGCGTGATCCAGACGTTGATGGCTCTGGCACTGGTCCTGGGCATCGGAGTGGCCATCGGCTTCCGGCCCGACGCGACATTCATGGAGTGGATCGCGGCGGTCGGGCTGATGGCGCTGGTCAGCCTCGCGCTGACCTGGATCGCGGTCGGCATCGGCCTGGTGAGCCCCAACGCCGAGGGGGCCAGCAACATCGGCACCCCGCTGGTCATGCTGCCCTTCCTGTCCAGCGCGTTCGTGCCGGTGGACGCCATGCCGGGCTGGTTCCGCTGGTTCGCCGAGTACCAGCCGTTCTCGCCCTTCATCGAGACCCTGCGCGGTCTGCTGCTGGGCAGCGGGATCGGCACGAAGAACGCGGTGCTGGCCCTGGCCTGGTGCCTGGGGCTGACCGTGCTCGGCTACTTCTGGTCCAAGGCGCAGTTCAGCCGCGAACCGCGGCAGTGAGCTCGTGCAGGGCCGCAACCCGCAGTTGGTTCCTCCCCAGGGCCGCGTACCTCGACCTCGCGTCGGCGTACGCGGCCCTGTCCGCGTTCTCAGCCGCCTGCCGGGACCGGGACGAGGACAGGGTGGGGAATTCCCGCGGCACCGGCATCCGATCCGCCAGCGCCACCAGACGTACGGCCGCCGTATCGCCGCTCGCCAGCCCGGTGAGTCCGAGCGCCAGCAGGGCCGTGCCGTACACCGGTAGTTCCACCGGAGACCCGTCGGCCGAGGAGTTGGCGGACCCCGACGAGCCGGACAGCATGCCGAGCAGTCGTTCCCGCAGATGACCGGCCAGGTGGGCCACCGGCTCCAGCCGGCCGTGCTGCGCGTGCGCCGCGAGCGCGGCCGACCGCACCTGAAGCGACCAGGGATCCACGAACGGATCGTCGGCATGCAGCAGGCTGTCCTCCTGTATCCGCTCGATCGCTCGGCGCCACAGCCCCAGGCCCACCTCGGTGAGCCCCCGGGCCAGCGCGATCTCCGCCCGGGCCGGCAGTTCGGGGCTGTAGATCTGGGCGGACTCCGGCTGCTGGTCCAGCGCCGCGAGGCCCAGCCAGTACTCCGCCTCGTCGACCTCCCCGCGTTGCAGACAGGCCATCACCAGGCCCCAGCGGACACCGATCGAGTCCGACCAGTCGCCGAACTCGCCGAGCACGTCCAGCGCGGCCCGCAGGTGGTCGTACGCCTCCTGACCCCGCTCGGACTGCAGGCACAACTCGCTGATCCGCCCGTGGCCGAACAGCAGCATCGTCGGATTGCCGGGCGGTTCCAGCGCGTCGAGCATCCGGCGGGCGTACTCCAGCGCGCGCTCCGTCTCGTGCTCGGCATCCCACACATAGCTGGCGACGCACGCCGCGACGCCCGCCAGCTGAGGCTCGTCGGCCTCGCACAACTCCTGCAGCCGCGCATACCGCGGCGGGTCCATGTCCGGGACGGCGCACAGCACGACGGACACCGCCCGCAACAGGGTGTCCGGTGGGGCGGGCGGCAGCCGGCGCAGCGTGACGAGCTGACGTACGGCACGCGGACCCTGGCCCATGAAGAGGCCGGCCGCGCAGACGGCCGCCGCGCTGCGGGCCGTCTCGACGTCCTCGGGGTGCTCGGGGCCGGGGCGGAAGTGGGACAGCGGTCCGCCGGTCTCGGCGGCGAGGGCGGCCAGCCTGCTGTAGTTGGTGTCGATGGCCCACAGGGAGGACAGCACGGCGGTGAGCGCCGCGGTGGCGGGCCCGTCGGCGCGGGCCAGCGCGTACCGCAGCGCCAGGACGAGGTTGTCCTGCTCGGCCCGGATGCGGTTCAAGGAGGGCAGCGGGTCGCCGTTGAACAGTACGTCGTGGTGGGCACGGCCGAAGTCCCGCGCCCAGGACAGGAACCGGTCGGTCACCACCTCCTCCTCGCCTGCCGCGGCGCGCTTGGCGGCGCCGAACTCCCGCAGCGTCTCCAGCATGTGGAAGCGCACCCCGGAAGGACCGTCACTCACCCTGATCAGGGACTGACCGGCCAGCTGCTCCAGCAGAGCCAGCGCGTCCACGGTTTCCTCGAGCACGTACTCCGCCGCGTCCTCGGCGAAGCCCCCGGGGAAGACCGACAAGGCGCGCAGCGCCGCCCGGCCGTCGGGCTCCAGCAGATTCCAGCTCCACTCGACCACGGCCTGCAGCGTGCGATGCCGCTCGGGTGCGTCACGGGCGCCACCGCGCAGCAGCGCGAAACGGTCCTGTAGTCGACGCGAGATGTCGGCCACGGAGAGCACCCGCACCCGAGCCGCGGCCAGCTCCACGGCCAGCGGCAGCCCGTCCAGGTGACGGCAGATCTCGGCCACTTGGTCGGCGGGCAGGTCCACGCCGGGCCTGGCCGCCCGCGCCCGCTGCTCGAAGAGTTCGACGGAGGTCGCCAGGGACAGCTCCGGCAGGGCGTACACGGACTCCGAGGTCAGCCCCAGTGGAGCCCGGCTGGTGGCCAGAACCCGCAGCTCCTTCGACCGCGACACCAGCGCCTGTACGAGCCCCGCCGCGCCGACGATCACATGCTCGCAGTTGTCCAGCACCAGCAGCGCAGGCCCAGGGCCCAGCGCCGCGACGATGCCGCTCACCACGTCCTTGCCGCCCGCAAATTGGCGGCCTTCCCCGCCACCGACGGCCGAGGCCACTTCACCGGCCACGTCGTCATCGGCGATGACACCGGCCAGGGCGACGAAGTGAACCACAGGTTGCTCGGCCGCCCGGCTCACCGCGTGAGAGAGGCGGGTCTTGCCCAGCCCGCCGGGACCCACGACAGTCACCACCCGGGCATCGCGCAACAACCCGGCCACGGCGGCGATGTCGGCGTCCCGCCCCAGCAGCGGGTTCGGCTCGTGCGGCACACCGTGGCGAGCGTGTGGCACATCCGCACGCAACAACTCCTGGTAAAGCGACCGGAGGTGGGGCCCCGGATCGGTCCCCAGCTCATCACGCAGCCGACGGCGATAGGTGTCGTACCGGGTCAGCGCCGCAGCCCGGCCGGTGGTGGCGGCCTCGCAGCGCAGCAGCTCCGCGAGTACTTCCTCGTCCCGCGGCAGCTCCCGGGCCAGCTCGGCCAACGGCGTGGCGGCCTCCTCCCGCCGCCCCACCCGGGCGAGTGCGAGCGCACGGGAACGGACCAGCGAACGCAACGCCCGCATACGATCGGCACGCAGCGCCACCACCGGATCATGCAGATCCTCTCCCGTCCCGGCGCCCACGCTCCCGTCCCACAGAGCCAGACCCGCCTCGGCCTGCGCCAAGGCACCTCCGTGATCCCCCGCCCGCGCACGCTCGGCGCTCGCCGCCTCGTACAGCAGCAGCGCGGAACTGTCGACCTGCGTCTCGCCCAGCGCCAGCCGGTACCCCGTCGGCGTGCTGACGACCAGATCGGCACCCAGCTGTCCCCTGAGCCGCGACACCAGGACCTGCACGGCCTTGCCCGGCCGCTCCGGCAGCTCGTCCGGCCACAGACCCTCCATCAGCCGACCAGTGCTGCAGCCGCTGCGCAGATCCTCCGCGAGCAAGGCCAACAGCCCGCGCAGCCGGGGCGCGGTGATCTCCCGTCCGCGACAGGCGACTCGGGGCAGCAGGGTCAACTCGGTCGTCACGCGTGCAGATTAGCCAGCAGGGCGCCGGATGCACCCGCGGCCTCATATCGGACTGGACGACAAACAAACCTCAGACCACTGACCTGGGGTTTCGCGCTGGAGCGGGCAACGAGAATCGAACTCGCGCTCCCAGCTCGGGAAGCGACGGCGCTTGCGCGACCGTATGGCTGCTGACCTGCGGAGATTCACCGTGCATGCCCCGTTGCGCGGGTCTGATCGCACCGCTGTTGACCGTGGTTGTCCGCTCTTACGGGCAGGGATTGGGGCACGGCCCCGGACTGTGTGGTTCGGCACCACGGAAAAGCCGTTGGGCACGGCATGCGGCATTGAACGGGCCCGGACGAACCATTGGCGTCCGGGCCCGCGGGGCAGTGGCGAAGGCCGGCTCAGAACAGGCCCTTGTACCCCTGCCAGCCGGTGGCGATCTTCGTACGGCCGCCGAAGGAGCCCTTGCCGTTGCCGTTGTTGCGCCAGAGGGTGCCGGAGGTGTCGCGGGACACGATGTCAGCTCTGCCGTCGCCGGTGATGTCGCCCACGCCCACGATCACGTTGTACGACGAGCCCCAGTCGTCGAAGACCTTCACGCGGCTCTTGAACTTGCCGGTCGAGGTGCCGTCGTAGCGCCACAGCTCGTTCGACTTGTCCTGCACGAGCAGGTCGCCGTAACCGTCGCCGTTGAGGTCACCCGCGCCCACGATCTTCTTGTAACCCGTCCACTTGGACGCGATCTTCACCCTGGCGGCGAGCTTGCCCGTGCTCGTCGCCTTGTAGAGGTAGACGTCGCCGGTCGAGGACTGGCGGGCGATCAGGTCGGCCCGGCCGTCACCGCTGATGTCCCCGGGCGAGGTCAGCACGTCGTACTGGTTCCAGCCCGTGCCCAGCGAGGTGTACGCGGTGGAAGGCGTCACCGCCGCCCCGCACGCGGGCCGGTAGGCGCGCAACGCGCCGCTGCTGAACCGTACGAGTACGTCGTTGCACCGGTCACCGCTCAGGTCGCCGAAGGGCGCCACCTTCACCGTCGTCGGCCACCCGGAGCCCGTTCGCTTCCCGGTGAACGTTCCCTTCCCCGTCCCATACTGGTACGTCAGCCCGCCCGTGCCGTTCAGCGTCATCAGCTCGCCGAAGCCGTCCGACCCGACGAAGTCTCGGCGGACCGCGGCGGCTCCGGTGACCTTGACCGTGCCCGTCTTTGTCAACGCCGCACCCTGCCCGTCCGCGGGGGTGACGGTCAGCTTCCAGGTGTAGGCGCCGTTGGGCACCAGCCGGCCGGAGCCGTCCTTGCCGTTCCAGGCCGGGCTCACCACACCGCGCGTCAGACCGCCGGAGAGCGTGCGCACGGCCGTACCGGCCTTGTCGCCGATCACGAGGTTCCAGGAGGCCGCGGGCTTGTTCAGCCACCACTTCGGGCTCCACTGCGCGGCGCCGCCCTTGACGTCCACCGAGGCGCCGACGGTGGCGTCGCGCTGGACGAGGGCGGAGACGGGGACGTCGCTGGAGGTCAGGCGGATGGAGTTGTCGGAGCGGAGCTGGGCGATCACGCCGGTGTACGGGTCGACGTCCCAGGCGTTCCCCTCGAACTTCCCGGCGGTGTGCGACACGGGCGTCCCGTTGCGGACGTCGATCACCTTCAGCTGCCCGGACTCGACCGTCGCGACGAAGCCGTCGCCGAGCTGCGCCTGTGCCCAGCCGGAGCCCGACACGAGCGTCAGATTCCGCTTGGTGACGGTGTCGTAGACGCCCTGGCCCTCCGAGCCCAGCACGCAGTTCCACAGCAGCCACCGGCCGACCGCCTGGAAGTCGTTCAGCAGGCAGCCGCGCCCGAACCACACCGGCTCGCCCTGCTGCCCGGTCAGCAGGTCGACGGGGACCACGGTGTCGTTGCCGGACATCACCCACAGGGTGGTGCCCCACATCGCCCGCACGGTCTCCGTCGTCGTGTACACCGTGCGCCCGGTGTCGAGGTCGACGATCCGGGTCTCCGCCGCGCCGGTGCTGTCGTACGGCCTGGTCAGGGCTGCGAAGCGGCCGCCCGCGGCGGTCGCGGTCTGATAGCTGCGGGAGCTGTCGATCCGGGTGCCGGGCAGCGACCGGCCGGCGCCGAGGAGCTGGGGCTGCTGGGCGGCGCTCGTGCCGTAGCCGGAGATGACCGTCCGGCCGTCGCCGGTGTCGAGGAGACGCGGGCGGCCGGCCGAGAAGTCCTCCAGCACGATACGGCCGCGGGTGGTGCGTGCCCCCGCCGTGGGGGAGTCGGCCACGCCGGTCTCCCGGGTGTGGAGATACGACCAGTCACCCACGGGGTCCTGCTCGACCGTGGTCAACCGCCCCTGGGAGAGGGTCAGTTGCGAGACCGTGTGGGCGGTCTGCCGGGGGTACGCGTCCGCGATCCTGCGCACGGTGACCCCGCCGCCCGCGGCCGCCTCGATGAGGAAGACACCCCAGTGGTCCGTGTCGGCGCCGCCCGCGACCAGGAGCCCGCCGTCCGGAGTCGGCATGGCCTGCCGTGACGTCCGGGCCAGCAGCGTGCGCGGCGCGGAGCCGTCGAGGGGGACGGCCTCGACCCGCGAGACCGCGCGGTAGGTGTCGTTCTGGCCCAGGGAGGAGTCGTACCGGGACACGATGACGGTGTCGCCGACCAGGCCCAGCACCTGCGCGACGTCGCCGACCGGTACGGTCCGCACGGCGGCGGTCGGGTTCTGGCGGGAGGCGACGTGCAGGGTGCCGTCGTAGAACCACACCAGGTGGGTGGGGCTGAGCGCGACCAGGTAGTACCAGGACTGCAGGGTGTACGGCAGGGCGGTGAAGCGCCCCTGTTCGACGTCGAGCCACCCGGTGACCATGTCGTCGCCCTTGCGGTACTGCACGACCTGCCCGTGCGCGTCGCCCAGCCCGGCGGCGGACTGCAGATAGACGCCGGAGGGGACACCTTGCACCGTGCGGTCGGTGACGGAGCCGTCGTCCTGCGCGTCCAGCAGCTGCCACACGCTGTCGGTGCCCGGAGTTCCTGCCGTCGTGACGACCGTCGACCCGAGAGTGCTGAAGTACGAGTGTCCGTCGGGGAGCGCGACCGTACTGACCTGACCGGACGTCATGTTCCGCAGCGTCACGGTCCTTGCGGAGCTGTCGTAGCGGGCGACGACGTCCGAGCCCGCGCCGGCACTCGTGACGCCGTACGCGTCCGTGCCGGACGCGTCGACGACCGTGTCGACGCCGTCGTAGGTCGTCCACAACTGGCCACGCCCGTCCTCGTAGCGCAGGAACCCCGAGGGCCCCGCGCTCAGCAGACCCGTCCGGGGAACCATGCTCGTGGTGGCCGGCACGACCACCTCTCCGGTGACCGTCTCCCCATGCGCACTGCCGACCGTGAGCGGGCCGAGCCCGAGGGCGAGCGTGAAGGAAACAGCGGCGGCGGTGGCGCCTCGTACGAGCGCACGTCTGCCCATGCAGGACCTCTCCGGGGACGGTAGGCGAAGGCTTGGAGAGACTTGTGCGTGCGCCGTCGAGCCGCAGGTCATGGACGCGCGGCACAAATGACGTTCGGACACCCCCCAGGCGAGTGGCCGGATCTTAGCATTTTACCTGCGCATGACCTTCGGGCCGGGGAATGGCGGCGGTGACTGATCCCCGCGCACAACAACAAGACCCAGGTCTCTGACCTGGGTCTCGATCATGGAGCGGGTGACGAGAATCGAACTCGCGCTCTCAGCGTGGGAAGCGACGGCGCTTGGACGGTCGTATGGCAGCTGACCTGACCCTATGAGGGCCGGGCCCCCTTCCGTGCTCAGCCGGACGATACATATCGTCCGGGTATCGACGGGCTCGGGAAGGAGGCCCTCAAT